>DASUFH010000187.1:0-10646 GCA_036274645.1 Terriglobia bacterium | reverse complement strand
CTGGTTGTTGAACTGGGCAGCGGATCGGGCTCGAAGACGCGCTGGATTCTTTCAGCGATGGCCGCGCGGCAGCCCATCGCCTATTGTCCGATCGATATCTCGGAGTCGGCGTTGTACCGGTGCTGCCTGGAACTGGGGACGATCGACGCTGTGAATGTCGTGCCGATCGCGCAGTCGTATCTGGAAGGCCTCCAGGAGGCCCTGCGCCTCCGGCCGGCCGGGACCTCCGCCCTGGTATTGTTTCTGGGCAGCACCATCGGGAACTTCGAACCGGACCGCGCCATCGAATTCCTGGGCTCGGTTCGCGCCTTGCTTGAGCCCGGAGACATCTTTTATGTCAGCGCGGATCTCGAGAAAAATGCGCCGCGCATGCTGGCCGCTTACAGTGATTCCATCGGGGCGACGGCCGCGTTCAACCTGAATCTGCTCGCGCGGATCAATCGGGAACTTGGCGGAACGTTCGTTCTGCCGCAGTTTCGGCATCAGGTTCGCTATAACCGCATCGCGCATCGTATTGAGATGCATCTGGAATCGCTCATGGACCAGATCGTTTCCATCGGCCGCGATTTCAGAGCGTCACTGAAGGCCGGAGAAACGATCTGGACCGAGAGTAGCTATAAGTTCCATCGGGATGACCTTCGCGTGATGGCGCGATCCAGCGGATTCGTCTGCGAGATCCAGTGGGTCGACGACGAGTGGCCGTTTTCGCAGAGTGTGTTTCGCGCGGTGTGAAGGGAGGCGCGCTCTCCCTTCAGCCGCAGAATTTGTGCGCTGTCGGGTGGCTCCGGTATCATGCGGAGCCGTCATGCCGTCGCAATCCACAACGCTCAAGAGAGCGGCCGCCAGACCAAAGCCTGCAAAGAAGGCTTTGGCGCGGAAAGGCCATGAATGCTATCACTGCCGTCAATGGGTCGAGGCGGGAGAAGCGCACGACTGCTGGACGACAACGGAAGCGGCGCTGACGCGCGATCTTCCCGAAGATTTGCGGGACGCGTGGGAACGGATCCGGGAGACCGCCGTCGAGTTCGGCGAGCAGCGCATCTATGCGTCGCACAAATCGATCATGTTTTCGCGCACGGTCTGCTATTTCTTTGTGCGGCCGGCGAAGAAGGCGCTTGAGGTCTGGTTCTTTCTGGGACGTACGGCGAAATCGCCGATGATCCGAAAGGCCCTGAGTTCTTCCGGGGTCAAAGTGGCGCACCTTGTCCGTATCACGCATCGTGATGAGGTGGAAGCGCCGCTGACGGACTGGTTGAAGGAAGCTTTTGCAGTGTCCGAGGATTTACGCGTTCTGACGCGAAAAAAGCCGCGAAAGAAACCAAGCAAGGGAAAGTAGTCTGCAATGGCCGATCTCCCCGCCGCGCTCAACTCGAAGATCAACCGTCTGCCGCTCGCGTACCTGCGGGAGAAATCCGCCCATTCCGATCTTGCCTCGCAGTTGCTCGACGCCGTCAAGCCCCTGGGCGATGTGCAGACGTATTGTCCGGACTGGCAGGCCTATCGCTATGTGGCGGTGTCCACGAACAACATCATCTTCGGCTTTGCGATCGGTATGGACACGATTGCATTTCGGCTCGACACGCGGATGGCTGAACGGGCCATCGCCACCGGCGGCAGTCCCGTTCCGGAATGTGGCGGCGAGTGGGTTGCGGTGATGCGCCATCGTTCCGACAGCGACTGGCCGGCCGTGGACCTGACATTCTGGGCGAGAAAAGCCTACGTCTACGCGCGGGAGTGAATTCCCGCTTCCGTCACGATGAAGTCCATCGGGATGTCGGTCTCTTCGGGATGGATGGTGTCGAGGCGGCTGAGTTCGAATCCGATGCCGATCGTACGGGGCCGTGGCCGCATGGCGCTCAGGGTAATGTCGAAAAAGCCGCCTCCATAGCCGAGGCGGTAGTTGCCGCGATCGAAGCCGACGAGCGGCGCGATCACCACTTCGGGAGTCACCACATCGCGGACGCGGGGAACCGGAATGCCGTACGCGCCGGAATGCATTTCCGCGCCGGAGGTCCAGCGCAGGAATTCCAGCGGCGCGCGTGGGCGGACCACTGCAGGCAGCGCCGTGATACGGCCGCCGGCGCGCAGTTCGTCCATCAACCCACGCAGGTCCACTTCCGCGCTGAACGGCCAATACGCGCTGACGATCCGCGCCGGAATCGTCTTCAGGAGATCCTTCAACAGTCCTTCAATGGCTTTGCTGGCGCGGTGATGATGTTCCGGTGAAAGCTTCTGACGCTCGGACAGCAGGGCGGCCCGTGTCTCCCGGCGCCAGGCCGGGACGCGCTGGGGCGCTGGATTCAACATCGAAATATCGTACCATCCCGCCCGGGGAAATTCCGGGGACAGACCCCTAATAATTCGCCCGAAAAATATTTCAGTAGTTCAAGATCGCCCCGGCGGATTAATAGCGGTCTGTCCCCGAATTTCCCGAATTTCCCTGTCCCTGATTCCGTTCTGGGGCATGATCGGATGTGCTTATTCTCATTCTCGGCTGCGTCCTGGTCCTGACCGTTCTCTGGGAAGCCTTCGAAACGATCATTCTGCCGCGCCGGGTTCGCCGGCGCTTTCGGTTGACCCGTGTCTATTACCGGGTCAGCTGGTGGCCTTTTCGCGGCGCCGTGGGGCGCATTCATGACCGCCGGCGTCGGGACGCCTGGCTGGGCTTTTTCGGGCCCCTGTCCTTGCTGGGTTTGCTGACGCTGTGGGCGCTGGCCCTCGTCGTCGGATTCGGATTGATTCATTATGGCGCGGGCTCGCATCTGAGGATCGAAGGGGAGCCTGCGGGCGTGGGCATCGATCTGTATGCGAGCGGCACGACGTTTTTCACGTTAGGGTTGGGCGATGCGGCGCCCTCGACCTGGCTGGCGCGCGCGCTCATGGTGCTCGAGGCCGGGCTCGGGTTCGGGTTCCTGGCGATTGTGATCGGCTATCTTCCCGTGATCTATCAGGCGTTCTCGCGGCGTGAAGTGTTCATCTCGATGCTTGACGCGCGGGCGGGATCGCCGCCCAATGCCGCGGAACTGCTTCGCCGTCACGCCCAGGACCACACGCTGGAGCAGTTGGACGCGTTGTTGCGTGACTGGGAGCACTGGTCGGCGGAGTTGCTCGAAAGTCACCTCTCGTATCCGGTGCTCGCATATTTTCGATCGCAGCACGACAACCAGTCGTGGCTCGGCGCGCTGACGACGATACTCGACACGAGCGCGCTCGTGATGGCTGGTTTCCGGGGGCGATCCTTTACGCAGGCGAGATTGACGTTTGCCATGGCGCGTCACACCGTGGTCGACCTGTCGCAGGTCTTCAACACGAAGCCGAACCTGGAAAGCGAGGCCCGGCTGAGCGACGCCGATCTCGTTCGTCTGCACGATGCGTTGCGCGCGTCAGGTCTGGAACCCGACGACAAGGACGGTCAACGTCTGGCGCGGCTGCGGCGCCTGTATGAGCCCTACGTCATGGCTCTGGCGGAGCATCTGAGAATGGAACTGCCTCCGTGGATCGTGACCGGCTCGCAGAAAGACAACTGGCAGACGACGGCGTGGGGTGGAGACTAGACGGCCTGGATGGAAGCGAGGATGGGAAGTTCTGGATGACCGGTACTGAGATTCAGCATGGCCTGGCCCGTCTGGGTGTCGACCGATTTGTGCTCGGCATTCACGCCAGCATGTTTCCGTCAGCGGGCGACTGGGATACGGGATTTGGCGCGCCGCTTTCGCCGGCGGGCGATCGGGTGCTGGACTTCGCCGCGGAACTCGGGTTCAACGCGCTGCAACTTGGACCGTCCGGAATTGTGTCGCTCGTCAACCTGTCGCCTTACGACGGCACGCTGTTTGCGCGAAATCCGTGGATACTGGGCCTCGAGGAGTTGGGGACTCCGGAATTCGGAGCGCTTCTCGAAGGCGCTGATCCGGGGATTCTCCCTGGACGCCATCCGGGCGAAGATCATTCGGTATCGCCGGTCCGCGCGGCGCGTGGCGTCGAGCGCGCCCTCGAATACGCCTATCGAAGATTCGTGGAGTTGCGGCATGTCAGGCCGGAGGATCCCTTCGTTGCCGGCCTGAACGTTTTCCGTCGCCAGGCCGCGGACTGGCTGGAACTGAATGCGTGTTTTGAGGCGCTGGTCTCGCGCGTGGGAGGCGACTCGCGCCATCTCAGGGGCGCCCTCGGCGACTGGTTCGAGCCCGGTCCGGCCGGCGCGCGCCGGCGTCACGCGCTCCGTTCCTCGCTGGGCGTGGAGATGGAGTTCTCCGAGTTGACGCAGTACCTGGCGCACACCCAGCACGACGAGTTTCGCCGGCGCGCCCGGGCGCGCGGTCTCGGCGTGTGGGGCGACATGCAGGTTGGCATTTCGCATCGCGATCATCTGCAGCGTCCCGGCGCCTTTGCGGAGCGGTGGTTGCTGGGCGCGCCGCCGAGCCGTACCAATCCCGATGGCCAGCCGTGGGGGTATCCGCTGCTCGACCCGTCCCAGTGGCCCGACCCGGAGAGTCCTGCGCGCCGGTTGTTCGCCATGCGCGCGCGCAAACTTCTGGCCGAATATGACGGTCTGCGGATCGATCATCCCCACGGACTGGTTTGCCCCTGGATATACCCGGCTCTCGATCCCGATCCGGCCGCTGCGGTGCGGCGTGGCGCGCGCGCGCGCGAGTCGCCAGACCTTCCGGATCCCGACCTCCAGGCGTGGGCCATTCCGCGACTCTCCGATCTGAACCCGCGCGCGGCAAATCGTTATGCGGACAACTGGGTCGTGTCGATCGATGACGATCAGGAGACCCGCTTTGCCGCCCTCTTCGACGCGCTGATGGAACTGAGCCGGCAAGACGGCGCCGACGGGCAGGGTATCGCCGCCGAGGTGCTGAGCACGTGTCCCTATCCCCTCGAGCGGACACTGCGGCGGCACGGACTCGGACGCTTCCGCGTGACGCAGAAGGTCAACGTGGACGATCCCCATGACGTGTACCGGACCGATCGGGTCGAACCGAACGACTGGGTCATGCTCGGAACACACGATACTCCGCCGGTGTTCGCCCTCGCCGACCGCTGGGTGGCCGATGGCAGCATGCCGCGCCGCGCCGCGTATCTGGCCGATCGGCTGATCGCCGATCCCCTCGAGCGGTCTCAGGCCACGGAGTACATGGCGTCGTCGCCCTCGGCGCTCCTCACAGCGATGCTGGCGGATCTCTTCGTCTCGGGCGCCCGCCACGTGTACGTTTTCGTCGGCGATCTGTTTGGCGAAACAACTCCGTTCAATCGCGCCGGCATCGTCCATCCGGACAACTGGAGGCTCCGGCTTCCACCCGATTTCGAGCGCGCATACTCCGAACGTATCCGCGATGGCCGCGCGCTCGACATCGCCGCGGCCATCCGACTGGCTCTCACCCGCCGGCTTGAGTCCCCGCCTGCTTGCAGGGGCGGTGCATGACCGCCCTGGGGGGCGGGGATGCAAGGACCTGATCCAATCAAAAAGACGTCAGGGTTTCGCCGATTCGGGCGCGGAGTTCGTCGGTCCATTCGTGACCTCCGCGGTAGGGGATGATGTCGAGCGTGACGCCCAGGGAGCGGAGAAACGATTCATCCTCTTTCGCCTTTTCCGCTGTGTACAGCGCGTCGTCCTCGCCACGAGCGAGAAGGATTGCGGGATAACGCGAGGAAGGAACACTCCGGATATCCGGTGGGACATCGCCCCCGATCGACACCACCTGCCGTGCGCAATAACGGCCGAGCACGCCAGCCCGATAAGCCATGGCTGCGCCTTGAGAAAAGCCCACGAATACGACCGTCGGGTCGTCGTCTGCGCCCACGACCGATTCCATGACGCGATCGACGTATCGCATATTGTCGGCGATTGCGAGGTCGCGATCCTGACGCGTCATCCAACTCGCCACAACGGTCTCATAGCGCCGCGAGTAGAAGCGGTGCAGGCCCTGTACCGAAAGGAGCGTCCAGCGCTCATGGCCCGGAATCCGCGCGAGCTCCGACAGCATGTCTTCCGCGCTCTGAGCGTAGCCATGGAACCCCACCAGCAGACGCAACGGGGTCGAGGGTTCCGAGGGGTCCTGCACAAGGGCTCGTCCGTGAATCGTGGTTTCAACCGAGATCGTTTTCATGCCGGAAGGATTCTCTCAGATGTCGCAGGGGAATGGGGACAGCCTCCGGAGGCTGTCCCCCCAATTTCCTCATTGAACTCTCCCCATGGAACCGCCTATTCTCCCTGTCCTTCTCTGCCTGGAGGCGCGCGTGAGCGAGAACCAAGAAACCAAGAAGAAAAGACTTCATAGCCGAATCATCAGCTACATTACGGGTTTTGCAATTTCCCTGGCGATCGGAGCCGTGGTCGAGCATGCGGCAGACCGTGAGTTCCTGGAGAGCGCCAGAGAACATCAGCAACACTGGATCGACGTGGTCCGGGAGATCTCTCCGACAAGCCTGGCGAGCACCTACTGGATGGAGATCAAGGGCGCGTACACCCACGACAAGTCCGAGGGCTCCTGGCTGGCCAGGGCGAAAACGAACTGGATTGCGGCGCCCGTGGCCGCCCTGGTGATGACCGCGATTCGCCTGTACGAATCGAATGGCCCGCTCGTGTTCTTTCAGATTGCGATGGGCGCGCTGGCTCTGGCGGTCGTCAACTATCGGTGGTCCGGATCGATCCTTTTCGACCAGCCCTACACGAACATGCTGGTCCTTCCGATCGGGACGGTGGTGGCGGCCAGTCTGCTTGGCCTGGCCCTGTGGGGATTCATGATCGGATCACTGACATTTCTGAGCCGGATCACGGGATTGGCTGCGACCGCCGCGGGCATGACCGGTGTGGGCGGCTTCTGCTGGTACTGCATCGCGAAGCTGGGTGAGCGCGGCGTCGAGCACATGATGACGCCCCACATCTAACGAGGCTGCGCCTCACACCGACCAGACATCGGTCAGATTATTCAGGGCCAACCCTGGTGAAACCTGCTGTCCCCTGCGCGCCAAGGAGCATTGCCACGCGGCTGCCTGCGCTGTCGGTCCGGACTTCATACGCCACTTCGTCGGTGGAGCCGTTCTCCCAAAGCACGAAAAGCCTGCCGTCGCCGGCGGACCACGTGCCGCGCATTGTCTCAGTCTGATCGTCGGTATCGAGCGAAACGCCGGGGGCGTCTCCGATGGTTCGCAAGCGGGTAACCTTTGTCAGGGTTCCGTCCGCTCCGAGGGTGTAGCGGCTCGACCTATCCGACACGACGTCATCGCGCAACCCACTTTGCCACACACCGACCAGTTGCGGATCCCTCTCTCCGGCCCCCGCGTCGAAGCTGGAAAAGATTTCGCGCACGGTCTGCTGGCGGGCCGTAATGACATCCTCGGAACCGATTGCGAAGACCGACAGGGAAAAGCCCTTGAGTATCGTGGCAGAGAGCTGGCCGCGCACCTTCATTCCCTGTGGGTTGGTTCCCTCGCCTGTCAGCATGATTCCGGATACGTTCCCGGCCTTGATCCGCTCCATGCCGCCGACGCGTTGCAGAAAAGGGAACATCTGCGTCATCGAGGACTCGAGCGCACTGATCAGCCGTGGATCCTCGAGGCTGGAAATTCTGCCCGCCTGCTCGGCGGAGAGGATGTACAGCGCGGCCGGGTGTCCCTGCGCGCTTTTTTGGACCTCCGGAGAAATCAACTGAATGATTCCCGGGGCCTCCTGCAGGGTCCAATCGCCCGGATATCTCAGGCTGAGCCCCACGGGGTGTTTATATGTTTTCCAGTTGCCGGCAGTTGCGTTCGGCGCCGGAGATCCTGTTCCGGCGCCCGCCGCCGTGCCGCCCGCAAGAGGCTTACCGGTTGTCCCGAGCGCCGATTGTGCGGATACGGACGCCGTAAGGGCCACGATCACGGACAGAGAGGCAAGAACGTGTCTCCCAATCCGCCGGCCGGTGAAGGTCGAGTGCGATTTCATTGATGTCTCCCGCGCTAATGAATCCCGTTCAGTTTGCCCGCTGAAGCCGATGAATTATACACAGATGAGCCCAAGGGCGGCCGCTGGACGTCCGTTTGTGAACAGTACTTTGCCGTTCTGCCACTGCTTCTTGTAGTGCGTTGATAAGCGTTTCAAAGGCCATCCGAGAGTATACTCGCGCCCATTGAGTCTGGATCATTGGTCAGCGGCGCACAAGGCACATTATGACCTCTTGCTGCCGTCGTCTCTGGGCTGCGAGCCGGAAAACAGTTCGTAGGGCGGGCGTCGAAACTGGGAGCTAATCAATGAAAGGCATACGGCATTGCACTCGTCGCCCTGCGGCCGGTCAAGTAAGGGACGGTTGATATTTAAACCCGGAATGAATTCGCCAACAAAGGAGAGAGATATGACTCGGTTCTTAATCGCCATCACGTTGACGGGCACACTGTTTCTGATTGGATGTCAGTCCCCGTCGCCAGCACCCCCAGCCGACGAGAAGGCTGCCGCCCCTTCCGCCCCAACACCGCCGCCTCGAAAGATGACGGCGCTCCCTGTGGTCGGCTATGCCGGAGATCAGGCGGACTTGCTGAAGGCGAGCGACCCGAAGCTTGCGGCCAACAAGAAACTGGCGTACGACTTCTTTCGGATCATCCTTCGTGGACGCCGGCTGGATCAGGCAGCGCAGTTCATGACGGAAGATTACATTCAACACAATCCGAACGCGGATACCGGCATGGCGGGCTTCAAGGCGTATTTCTCGGCGCTAGGCGGCGAGCAGCCGATTCCAGACAAGCTCGACGGACTCGTCGCGATTCAGGCCGACGGCGATTATGTGACGTTGTCGTTCTCGCGCGAGTACGTCGATCCTGCGATCAAGGATGAGACCTACACCACGACCTGGTTCGATATGTTCCGGATCGTGAACGGGAAAATTGTCGAACACTGGGACTCCGCCACGAAAGGTCCCGGTCCGACGCGAGCGCCCGCGAAGGCGTAATGCCGGATTATGCGGAAGGGAAATTGGAAAAGCGCGTTGAACCGCCGCGACTGGATGATGACCGCCGGAGGACTGTTGATTGCCGCGCGCGTGGCGGCGCAATCGAAACTTCTCCCATTCCCCCGTAGCGGCGGTTTATGACCGCCGTCCGTCCTAATTCTTTGGGTTACGCGGCCAGCGGACGGCTTTTCAGGCGTGTCGCCGGATCTCGGCGCGCTTGAAGTTGGCGCGGTGGCGCCTCACTACGGGCCGCGGCCGTAATGAGGCGCCGCTTTGCTTACTCGACGCTCTTGTAGAACGTGAGGCTGACGCCTCCCGCGCCCATGCCCGGGGGGGAACTGAGGTATTTGCCGCTGTTGAGCCATGCGTATTTGCTGTCGATGCGCACTTCGAAATAAGGGACGAGGCCGCCGCCGCCGCCGCCCCCGCCTCCGCGCGCTGCGCCAGGCCCGCCCGGAGCAGCAGGGCCGCCGGGTCCGCGCGCTGCGCCACGCCCACCCGGGGCAGCAGGGCCGCCAGGTCCGCGCGCTGCGCCGGGCCCACCCGGGGCAGCAGGGCCGCCAGGTCCACGCGCTGCGCCAGGCCCACCCGGGGCAGCAGGGCCGCCGGGTCCACGCGCTCCGCCTCTGCCTCCGCCCCCACCGCCGGCATTGCGGACGATGATGATGTCGCCCTCAGTAGTCTGCCAGAGATAATGCGCGTCGATGGTGGGCGCCTGGGAGAGATTCTGATAGTCCGCTCCGCCGGGAAGCACCTTGCCGGGAATGAGGCCCCCGGTCAGCGTGCCTCCGGTGATCGGCAGGACATTGCGGTTCCCGCGTTTGCTTGCGCCGACGGACTGGCCGCCGCCAAGCGTTACATTTTCCGTCGCGAGGATCTCGCCCTGACGTTCCGTTGCCGCCGCGATGCGATAGTCCCACGGCTGCGTGGGCACGCCGGCGGGCTTGGCGATCTTCACGGACTTGGCGGCGTCAAGGGTGACGCCGCCCACATCATAGACGCTCATCTTGAGGGTCTTGGCGGCGGCGTTGAGCACTCGTCTGGCGACGTATTTGCCGGTGTTGACCCATTCGGTGGCGCTGCCATTGGGGGCTTCCATATCCATAACGACGCGGACATCCCTGGCGCTGGCGCCGACACCGGCCTGGCGCATATAAATGTACCGGTTGTCGCTAGTCCTCCAGACGAGGATCTGCTCGATCTCGACGACGCCATTGGCGAGCGTCAGCTGGTAGTCCAGGCTGCCGGACATGACGGTGGCGTCAATCTTGGCGCCCTTGACCGTTCCGCCCTGGATGACGTACACATCGCGTTTGCCATAAGGCGTCATGCCGACGTCGTAGGCCTGGTCGATCTTCATGTCGATTTCGAAAACGAGTTTGCCGGCATCGGGAAAGGGAATCCCGTCGGCCATTTGACAATTCCAGGCTGCGTGCGGGATGAGCGCCGTGTTGGCGGTGTCCGTCGCGGCGGCGGGGGCTACCTGGCCCGCAGCAGCGGCAATGGACGTAAGAGACGCCGCGGCAAGCGCGATGGCAAGCGCGAGGAATCGGTATGCGGAAACGCGTGAGATGTGCATTAAATTCACCTTAGCAATCGAGAGTCGAACAGTTAAACAAAGGTTCAGGCAGCAGCATTTTATTCCCGATTCGACCCGTCCGGCGCGGGCATTTGCTTTTGCACAACCTCCCAACGGGCGTCACTACACAGCCGGCAATTGGGGCC
>DASUFH010000186.1:0-2042 GCA_036274645.1 Terriglobia bacterium | reverse complement strand
AGGTGCTTTACGCGACCGGCCTGCGCGTTTCCGAACTGGTCGGCCTCCGCGTCAATGGGGTCCACCTGGACGGCGGTTTCGTGCGATGTGTGGGCAAAGGGAG
Source organism: Terriglobia bacterium (assembly GCA_036274645.1). Taxonomy (GTDB): domain Bacteria; phylum Acidobacteriota; class Terriglobia; order 20CM-2-55-15; family 20CM-2-55-15; genus DASUFH01. The sequence goes on along the minus strand of DASUFH010000186.1, from coordinate 1,939 downwards.
CAAGGAGCGAGTCGTGCCTCTTGGCGGCAGCGCCCGCGACGCGGTCCGCGCCTACCTGCGCGCCGGCCGCGCCGGCCGGGCTTCGGAGTTGCTGTTTCTCAAGAGCAGCGGCGATCCGCTCACCCGGATTGGTTTCTGGCGCCTGTTGAAGCGATACCTGCTGAAGGCGGGAATCCTCAAAAAGATCTCTCCCCACTCCCTGCGGCACTCTTTCGCCACGCATCTGCTCGAACGGGGCGCGGATCTTCGCGCGGTGCAAACGATGCTGGGTCATGCCGATATCAGCACAACGGAGATCTACACGCATGTCATTCGCGCGCGGCTCAAAGAAATTTACAAAAATACCCATCCGCGCGCCTGAGTTGGTGTAAAATCTGCGGTCGTTTTGGGGTCGTTATTCCCATTTCAATGGAGGCGTCAGTGATTAAGGGCCGGCATTTGTTTACGTCTGAATCAGTAACCGAGGGGCACCCCGACAAGGTTGCCGATCAGATATCCGATGGTGTTTTGGATTACGTCATGTCCCAGGATCCGATGGGCCGCGTGGCGTGTGAAACGATGGTGACGACCGGTATGGCCGTGGTTGCGGGTGAAATCACCACAACGACCCATATCGACTACCAGAAGATTGTTCGCGAAGTTGTGCAGTCCATCGGTTACACCGACGCCAGCTACGGGTTCGACTACAAAACGTGCGCCGTGTTGTCATCGGTGGACACCCAGTCTCCCGATATTGCCATGGGCGTGGACACCGGCGGCGCCGGTGACCAGGGTCTGATGTTCGGTTATGCGACCAACGAATCTCCCGAATTGATGCCGCTGCCGATTCTCCTGGCGCACAAACTCACCAAGAAGCTGGCGGACGCGCGGCGCGCCGGCGTTCCGAACTTCCTGCGTCCGGACGCCAAATCGCAGGTCAGCGTCGAGTACGATGGAATGAAGCCCATCCGCATCGACACGGTGGTCATTTCAACGCAGCACGCTCCGGAAGCCACTCAGGCTCAGATTCGCTCTGAAGTCCTCGAGCACGTGATCAAGCCGGTTCTGCCGGAAGAGCTGCTGGACTCCAAAACCAAGTATCACGTCAACCCGACCGGCCGTTTCGTGGTCGGCGGTCCTCAGGGGGACTGCGGTCTGACCGGACGCAAGATCATCGTCGACAGCTACGGCGGCATGGGCCGTCATGGCGGTGGCGCGTTCTCCGGCAAGGATCCGACGAAGGTGGACCGCTCAGCCTGCTACATGGCCCGGTACATCGCCAAGAACGTCGTGGCTGCGGGTCTCGCGGATGTCGCTGAAATCCAGCTGGCGTACGCGATCGGCGTTGCCGACCCGGTTTCAGTCCGCGTGGATACGTTCGGCACGGGCAAGGCGCCTGAAGACAAGATTTCCGAGATCATTCGCGCCAACTTCCAGTTGACGCCGCGCGGAATCATCGAGTCCCTGAAGCTCCGCCGGCCGATCTATCGGAAGACGACCAATTACGGGCATTTTGGCCGGAATGAACCCGAATTCAGCTGGGAAATGACCGATAAAGCGGATGCCATGCGCCGTCAGGCCGGGCTCTAATCCCTCGCTTACGGCGGTTCCCGCTGGCCGTTGCGCCAGCGGGAACTGTCTGTTTTGGGCGAGCCGCTTCTCCTGGCGCCGCGCCGTCATTCCTATCTCCTCTCGTTTTATTCATTTCCGATTGCCAGTCATTTCGAGTACAATCCCTCTCGTGGCCCCCGGACGTTCTGTCCGCGGCTTCTTTAAATCCCTCAGGAGGACCGTTCGATGAAACTACGATCCAGCATCGTATGGATTGTTGTGTTCGTATTCTCTCTGTCGATGGTTGCCATGGCGGCCCAGCGGGGTGGTGGTGGTGGCGGTCGTGGTGGTAACCGTAATGGCGGCGGGAATCCGCGTAGCGGGCGCGGGAACAATCCCCAAGACGGTA
>DASUFH010000185.1:0-2838 GCA_036274645.1 Terriglobia bacterium | reverse complement strand
TTTTCCGTCCCTGCCAGAGGAGCGCCAAATGCGCTGCGCAATCGACTTCAACCGACTGCTTCAGGAGCCCTTCGCGTGCCCCGCACGGACCGGCAGTGCGCGAGCGGCCGGACAGCGCCAACGGTCTCTCTTTCAGCCGGTGATTTCGTACAAATCAGCCACACTCCCAACCTGTCGAGCGAAGCCATTAATCCCCCGGAGTACTCCATCCGGGTCGCAGCGGATGGCGCCGTGCTCTGGAACGGGGTTCGCAATGTCCGGTCCATCGGAGCGATCAAGACCACAGTTGCGGCGGAAGGCGCGCGGGCGCTGATCGAGCGTTATCGGGCAAACGGGTTCTGGGACATCTGTGGGGACGCGCCAGCGCCCGCCGGGGCCAACCGCACGACATCCGGCAATCGGGTCACTCTGGGCATCGGCGGGCAGGAATGGAGCGTCACCGCGTCCTCTGCTTCCCCCGCCTGGCTGCCGGACCTCGAGCATGAAGCAGACCGGTTGGTGGGAGCCTACGTCTGGCTTTATGGCGATCCGAGCCGGCCGTTTTCATACGGCGATTTCGAACTCGACCACGTCATGATGAAGCCCGGGGTCACCCCCCTGATGATGGCAGGCGCCATTGGCGATCTACGAGCGCTACGCGCCCTTCTGGCTTCGAAAGTGGATCCCAATACCGAGGATTCGAGCGGATGGACAGCTTTGATGTATGCGGCTGCTGCACACCGGAATTCTGCGGCGGCCGCTGCAACCCAGTCTCTGCTCGAAGGAGGAGCCGATCCGAACCGGCGTTCTCACGCCGGGCAGACCGCCGTGATGGCGCACGTCATTCAGAACATGCCGTCGGCCAGCGATGCGGCTGTTCCGGCGCTGCGGCTATTGATTGCGGCCGGCGCGGACGTGAATGCTGCGGACAACAACGGTCAAACCGCGCTACACACGGCGATGCGGCTTCCGAACGTCAACCTGCTGGCCTTCCTGCGCGACGCGGGAGCCCGAACGGATATTCGCGACGCCTCCGGCCAGACGGCGATGGATCTCCTGAATGCACAGGCGCAGCGGTCTGCGAATCCCGCCCAACTGGACAATGTACGCAGACTCCTGCAGCAGCCGGCCCGAAACGGAACGGCGTCTTCTCTCCGCCTCATACTTCGTCCCACCGCGGCGGACATCAGGGAGGTCACACTGGAACGGCTTGGCGACGCCAGTGTTCCACTCACCGCTGTGGTCCGTCCGGATGGATCCGCGGAATTTCCTGCCGTCGCGCCGGGCGCCTATAGCGTGCGGACCACTCCGACGCCGCTGTTCGATCCTTCCGGTCCCCGGGGCGGCCGCGGCGCCAACACATCAAGGCCAATCGCATTGCCCCTGATTAATGTCGCCGGGGCGCCAGCCGAAGAAATCGAAATCGTCGCGCCGGCAGTGCGGGAGGTTCACGTCCGCGCCACGATTGCGGGCGATGCGGCAATGCCCGTCTTTTATGTGCTCGTCGCGGCGCTTCCCCGCCAGACGCCGCCTTCCACGCCTGGCCGCGGAAGAGGCGGAAGAGGCGCCGGTCCCGCGCGGCCGGGCTCGAACTCCGGCAACGCGTCGCTGTCCCCTGCCATGGAGGACAGCAGAAACAACGGGGCCACGTTGTTTCTGTTTCAGGCGGGCAGCCTTGCCTTTGGATTGAATTCTCCGGAAAGCCAGGCGCGAATGCCTTCCATCGGTGGGTCCGGAAATTCGTTTAATCCGATGTCCATAGCGTCGGAGCTGACCAGACTGTCGGACAACGTTTTCAGACTCCCTCTGCTGGAAGGGGACTATGCCGTGATGGCCCTGGCGCCGCACCCGGAACGCGTCAACTTTCAGAACGCAATCGCGGCGGTTGGCGCCAACGGTCTCGGCCCGGCGGAGACTCTCGAGTTACTCGAACGGCAACGCGCCGCGGCCGCCCGGGCGCCCGGCGCTCCGGCGACATCCGATAACTACACGGCAACGGCGACCAGTGACGGCATGGATCTTGCGTCCAACCTCTTACATGTCACTCGTAGCGGGCAGGAAATCGAAGTCACATTCATTCCGCTGACTCGTTAACTGAGATACGGGAGCGGCGAAGGATTCCCCCGTATTCCAATGCACACTTGACCGCTCCGGACCGTCTTGTGTACTTTTCCGTTCGCGTAACCCCGAATGCGTGACGACTTGACCGGCCGGCCTGAACGCAGGCTCAGCGGCTCAATGTGGACGAGGGGCGTGCCGAGGAGGAATCAATCAATGACCAGATCCGATGGACCGACAAAGCGGCTGCGGCTCGGAATGTTCTGTTTGGCGCTTGGGGCGGCCTCGATGGTCGCGGCCGGACAGGGTGGACCCGGTGGACGTGGCGGCCGTGGGCAGGCGGCCGGTGGCTACGATGACCATCAGAACATGATGGATCAGCTGAAAATCACGGCGCTTCGGCCCGGAAAGAGCGGAAGCAATCAGACGGGAAAAGGCTTCGAACTGGAGTCGGCCAACGAAATCATGCCGACGCTGCCGGACGTGCTCACATTCAAGAATGGATCCAAAGTCACCACCCCGGAACAATGGACTCGCCGCCGCGCCGAAATCCTCGAGGACTTTGAGCGCGAGGTCTATGGCCGGATTCCGCCGAACGTGCCCAAAGTGACCTGGACGGTCACCAGCACGACTGAAGGCGTCATGGGCGATGTGCCTACGATCACGAGGGTCCTTCAGGGAACGGCGGATAACAGCGGATATCCCGAACTGAACGTCAATATTCGCGCCAGCTTTACGGTTCCCGCGAAAACACCCGGCCCGGTGCCGGTGATGATCCAGTTCGGCGGTGTAGCCGGCGGC
>DASUFH010000184.1:0-6273 GCA_036274645.1 Terriglobia bacterium | reverse complement strand
CATTGGACAGCCGAGGGGGAAGGCGGCCACGCGACGGGTTAACCTGAGCGTTTGGGAAACAGCGCCGGGAAGCATTCCCTCGGCTGTCGAATGTCCAATGTTGTGATGTCAAATGTCCAATGGACCTGGCCGGCTGTCCCGCTGACCCAATATTCCCGCTCCGGCTGCTGCTAAAAGGCTAGTTGGGGAGGTCTGCCCCCCCAGCGCCCTGCGGTAAACATCCGTCACGCGCTCCTACTTGGCGCCGCCCTTCACGAGTTCCGCGATTTTGTCGCGAGTCTGCTGGATCGGCTTGGCATCCGGCGCGCTGCCGTGAGCTTTGAGGTAGGCGTCCAGTGTATCCAGGGCGCCGGTCCAGTTCTGCTTCCGGATATAGACGTTGGCCAGCATGACCTGCGCCTGCCCCATGCGTTGGTCGAGCAGCAGGGCGCGTTTCAGACTGTTTTCCGCTTCGTCGTTGCGATTGGACTTGTAGGAAGCCACGCCCAGCAGGAAAGCGGCCGTGGCGGATCCCGGTTCGAGCCTGGCCGCCTGCGCGAGAAGATCGTGGGCCGCGTCGAAAACCTTTTGGGTGGCCGCTGCGTCTTGAGCGGCGTTCGCGTTTGGGCCGGACGCCGCGCTACGGGCCATGCTCGCATCCGCGTTTTCAATGTAGAGCTGTCCCAGATTCATCATGGCGCGGGTTGACAGGGGATCCAATTCGAGGGCCTTGCGGTAAGCGGTTTCGGCGTCGGCCATCTTCTTCAACTTGTAATACACCGTGCCCAGCAGGAGCTGCGCTTCGAAAAACGTGGGGGATTCCTTGACGGCGGAACTCAGTCGTTGGGCCGCTTTCGCCATATCGCCTTTACGCACCTCTCCCTGTCCCTTTTCGTATTCGTCGACCGCTTTCCTCGAATACTTCTGACGCAGATCGCTTTCCGCAGCTTTTTCGCCATCCGGAACCAGATAGATCCTGGCCGGAGACAAGTTATCGCCCGGTATTACGTCATAGCGCTCGCGTACCTTCTCGAAACCAACCAGATCGACGACCACGTAGTATCGTCCGGGCAGAAGGTTACTGAACGCAAAGTTCCCGGTGGTATCGGTGTGGGTGTACACCGGAACGCCGGTCTCATACTCCAGAATCACTTCGATGTAGTCCCAGAAGCCCGGAACCGGAACGATGATTTGTCCGCTGATCGCTCCGCCGCCAGTGCCGTTATCCGGCCCGGCAACCCGCTGGGCAGCCGCCATTGGCGCCAGTGACGTCATCCCGATCAAAAGGAGCGCGAGTGAAGTCCGTATCCCTTTCGTGAGCATGCAACCTCCTGGAAAGCTAGTTTCTTTATTACATGCGCTGTCAGGCGTCAAGCGCGTCCCGTCCGGCGTTTTGAACGCCAACGAGTCAAAAACCGCTCCTACGCTTAAAAAAGCAGGGTTTAGCCCACTATAACGACGTAGCGACATCATTAATACTCTTTTGCGATTCCGCGCCAGGAGATTCCGTAAACTCCCGCAGCGATCCCATACGTGCTGATCAACTGAGCGCGACGTTCATGGCAGTGGATCGAAGCGATAATGCGGTGGGGCTGTGAGTGATACGTTACCGGATGTAGGGGCGGTCTATGACGCCCCTACAGCAGGCAGACGGGGACCATGCGCCGGCATCTATAAAGTTTCAGCGGTGGGTCTCTGGACCGGAACCATCCAGCTTCGTGACTTCGGCCAGTGTGGCGCCGACATCATCGATCGCCATGTCCCGGGCAATGAGCAGCATCCCGACAATGGTCTCCACCTCTTCAACGCTCCAGTTGAAGCGCAGATGGAATGTCTCCACTTGCTCGACCATCCAGGCAATGAAGTTGTCTTTCGAACTCGCCGCCGCGTGCCTGCCGAACTCGAACTCATCGAGACTCCCGTCCTGCGAGACCGCGACCCCACAACGTTCCGCTGAAGATCGGAACCGCAAGGCCTTGCTGTCCTGCTCGAGTTGAGACCAGATGATCAGATCCTGCATCACGAGCCGTCTGACGGCCTGATAGCAGGCGCAGCAGAGGCCCCGGCGTCTCGGCCGGTTATTGCAGTCTGTTCGGAGGCATTTCGACGCTGCGTTAATTGTTGTAGTACTCAATGCGACCCCACTTGAGCATTTTTGGTCATCCATTGACGCGCTGAGTTTTCAGGAACGCTGAATCGTCCGTCGCTAAGACTCTCCAAAGTCCGGAATGGTTAGCATTCCCGTACAGAAAAAACTCAGGACGTTACGAACTGACTTAGACAACCGCCCATGCCATAAGTTCCATCCCGGCAAGAAGATTCCAGGTCTTCCGGGAACAATTCATACACGGAGCCGACCCTAACTACTGGTTTCCCTGATGCTTAAAGGACACTGGCGAGCGCCGGAAGGTTCATCCGGCGGGAAAGATTCAGGTCCACGAACGGGACATGGGTTCAGCGAGACGCATGTTGGGGTCGGCCTCGGCCGTGTAATCGGCGGTCTCGCCGCGACGGAGTTTGGCGTAACCCACGGCGGCAATCATGGCGGCGTTATCGGTGGTCAGGATCGGCCTGGGCGCATAAAAGCGAACGCCGGCTTCGGCGGTCTTCTCCTGCAGCAGACTCTTCAACCGGCTGTTGGCAGCCACACCACCGGACAACATCACCGAGCGGGGCTTGAGCCGTTCGATGGCTTTGGCCGTGGTGGCCCAGAGCATGCGGGCAACATTTTCCTGAAATCCGGCGAGAAGGTTCAGCCGGTCCTTGTCCTCGCGCGACGCCTCTTCATCTTTCGGCGCGAGGTGTTCAGTCTTGACCATCCGCAGGACGGCGGTCTTGATGCCGCTGAAGCTGAAGTCGAGGGAGCCGTCGCTGATCTTGACCAGGGAGAAGCGCACCGTTTCCGGATCGCCCAGACGCGCGAGCCGATCGATCACGGGCCCGCCCGGGTATTGCAGGCCCAGCAGTTTGGCGACTTTGTCGTAGGCTTCACCGGCGGCATCGTCGCGGGTCCTGCCCACGAGACTGTATTTCAAATGACCGAAGTCCCCGGTCAGCGATTCAACCCAGAAGAGGTTGGTATGTCCGCCGGAAACGACGAGAGCAAGAGCGGGAAATTCCGCCTGCGGGTATTCGAACGACACCGAATAGATATGTCCTTCGATGTGGTTCACCGCGGCCAGCGGCTTGCCGGAGGCGTAAGCGAGCGCTTTGGCATAGGTCAGCCCCACCAGCAGCGAGCCGATCAGTCCGGGCCCCGAAGTCGCGGCAATGCCATCGATGTCGGCCATCGTCTTGCCGGCTGAGGCAAACGCCTGATCGACAATCGGCCGGATCTTCTGCAGGTGCTCCCGGGACGCCAGCTCCGGCACGACCCCGCCGAACGGCGTGTGTGTCTTGACCTGCGAATGAATGACATTGGAAAGGATCGTGTGGCCGTCTGCAACAATGGCGGCGGCTGTCTCGTCGCAGGATGTTTCGATGCCCAGCGTCAGCATTCAGTCGGAACCCAGTTCCCGGAGTCTGGTCGTATACGGAGGCCGGGCTACACCCCGGTCCGTGACGATCGCGGTCACGAGCGCATGCGGCGTCACGTCGAACGCCGGATTGAAGACGCGCACGCCTTCCGGCGCCACGCGCGCGCCGCCCGCGTGAGTCACCTCCGAGGGATCGCGTTGTTCGATGGGAATGTGCGAGCCGTCGGGAATCTTGAGATCGAGCGTGGAGATCGGCGCCGCCACGTAGAACGGGATGTCGTGGTGCCGGGCGAGAACCGCGACCGAATATGTGCCGATCTTGTTGGCGACGTCTCCATTGGCGGCAATGCGGTCCGCGCCGACAATGACGGCGTCGATCAGTCCCTGACGCATGAACGACCCGGCCATATTGTCCGCAATGACGGTGACGTCGATGCCGTCTTTCCAGAGTTCCCAGGCCGTCAGCCGCGCTCCCTGCAGAAACGGCCGGGTCTCGTCGGCCAGAACCCTCAGGCGTTTGCCGCCTTCAATGGCCGCCCGGATCACGCCCAGCGCCGTGCCGTACCCGGCCGTGGCCAGGGCGCCGGCGTTGCAGTGCGTCAGGACCGAACCGGAGGTCGGAAGCAGTTCAGCGCCGAAACGGCCCATGCGCCGGTTGCTTTCGACATCTTCGTTGTAGATGGCGTGCGCTTCGTCGATCAGGATCTTCTCAATGGCCCCGCGATCCGCGCCGGATGCGACAGCCTGGTCGAAGACGCGCCGCATCCGCTCGATCGCCCAAAACAGGTTGACCGCGGTTGGACGGGTGGAGGCCAGCGTGGTCGTGATTTCCGCGAAGTCCGCGCGCAGGGCGGCGATGTCGCGGGCCCGGGAATCCAGCACGCCACGCGCCACGCCCATGGCGGCAGCCACGCCAATGGCGGGCGCCCCCCGCACCACCATGTCGCGGATGGCTTCCGCGACATCCTGATACGTCGAAAAAACCGGATATTCTTCGATGGTCGGCAGCTTTCGCTGATCGATCATCCGCACGCCTTCGCTGGTCCACTCAATGGTTTTGATCATGATTTGACTTTATGGAGAATGCCTGGAAATTCGCGGAACCGCCCCCTCCAGCGAATCATTCTACCGTGTGCTACAGTCATTAGGCACATGAACGAACGATATGAAGCCGTCATCGGACTTGAATGCCACGCCCAGCTGCTGACGCAATCAAAACTCTTCTGCTCGTGCTCGACCAGGTTTGGTGAACCGCCCAACATGAATACCTGCCCGGTGTGCCTCGGCCTGCCGGGCGCGCTGCCCGTTCTGAACAGGGCGGCGGTGGCGGCGGCCACCCGTGCGGCAATCGGCCTGAAATGCCGGATCAATCTGGAATCGCAGTGGTCGCGGAAGAACTATTTCTATCCGGATCTGCCGAAGGGCTACCAGATTTCCCAGTATGACCGCCCCATCGCCGAACACGGCTTTATCGATGTCACGGTCGCGGGCGAAACCAAGCGGATCGGCGTTCAGCGCATCCATATGGAAGAGGATGCCGGGAAATCGCTCCATGAAGGATTTCCGGACTCGAATCGAAACACCTATCTCGACTTCAACCGCAGCGGCGTGCCCCTGGTGGAGATTGTGACGGCGCCCGATATCCGGTCCTCGGAAGAAGCCTACGACTACCTCTCCAGGTTGAAGGAGATTCTCGAATACCTCGATGTGTGCGACGGGAACATGGAGGAAGGCAGCCTGCGCTGCGACGCCAACGTTTCGGTCCGCCCGGTGGGTTCGGAAAAATTCGGCACGCGCACCGAATTGAAGAACATCAATTCGTTCCGCTTCGTGCGCAAGGCCATCGACTTTGAGATCGCCCGGCAGATCGACGTGATCGAAAGCGGCGGCCGCGTGGTTCAGGAAACGCGCCTGTGGAACAGCGTGGAGGAGCGCACCGTTTCGATGCGCAGCAAGGAAGAAGCGCACGATTACCGCTACTTTCCCGAGCCCGATCTTCCTCTGCTGAAGCTGGACGCCGAATGGCTCCAGAACGTTGAAAAGGCGATGCCGGAACTGCCGGCATCCCGCCGCCTGCGGTTCATGGAGCAATACGCGCTCTCGGAATACGACGCCGGAGTCCTCACCACGACTCGCGCCCTGGCGGAGTTCTTCGAACGCGCCGCGCAACTCAGCGGCCAGCCGAAAGCGGCCGCCAACTGGATCATGGGCGACTTGCTTCGCTCCTTCAAGGAAGATGGCGTCGATCTGAAAGACCTCTCGGCTTCCCGCGTGACGCCGCAGGCGCTGTCCGACATGATTCTCCTGGTCGAGAAGGGGACAATTTCCGGCAAGATCGCCAAAACCGTCATGGAGGAAATGATCAGAACCGGCCAGTCCCCCGCGGCCATCGTCGAAGCGCGCGGCCTGCTGCAGATTTCCAATGACGCCGAAATCGAAAAAATCATCGATGAAGTTCTCGCCGGCAATCCGCAACCGGTGGCGCAATACAGGGCCGGGAAGACGGGCCTTCTCGGTTTTTTTGTGGGTCAGGCCATGAAGGCCACCGGCGGCCGCGCCAACCCGCAGATCGTCAACGAACTGCTTCGAAAGAAACTTGCAGGCTGAAATCGTAAAGGGTTATAGTCCCGCCGATATGGAAGCTCCCGACACCAGACGTAAACAAATCTCTGAATTCTTTCGGGAGGAGTTTCTGCGTCATAAGGACCGTCTGGAGCATCAGCGCTCGTTTTTCGGCGTGGAAACCTACAGCGAAATCGAATCGGTCCTGAACCGCATCATCGAAGAAATGGAACGGATTTGCGAGACCGATAACTTC
>DASUFH010000183.1:0-4351 GCA_036274645.1 Terriglobia bacterium | reverse complement strand
GTCGTAGGCGACCGTCAGGCGTCCGACCGTTTGGGTCACGGCGGCGCTGAATTTATGACGGGACACTCCGAGCACGTCGGTGTAGTTCGTTCCGGTGATTGTTGGCGACTTGGATTCGGAGTTGGTGAACGTATAGGAGGTCTCCACACGTGTCCGGGCCGCCGGAGCAAAGCGCGCGCTGAACTCCGCTCCGCGGGCGATACCGCCCCCGCCGTTGGCGTATCCGTCAAAGCGCCCGAAGGGATCGCCGGCTGGCAGGACGTTCAGGTAGCGGATGATCTGCTGCAGGTTCGTGTAGAACCAGGTGGCGCTGACCTGGACTTTCGAGCCGTAGAGGTTCTGGTCAATGCCCCCATCGACGGCCACCGCGCGCTCGGGGCTGAGAGTAGGATCGCCGTTGTACCCATAGAAGCCGGAAAAGTAGTAGTTGCCGTACCGTTCGTACGCCGACGGCGCTCGAAAACTGTTGCCCACGTGGGCCCGAATCTTCGTGCCCGACTGGACAAAGAAGTAGGCGATGGACCCGTCGCCGGTATACGCCGTTGGTGGTGTCAGGGCGGACACGTTCGCGTATGGATGGAACGGATCGCCAATCGTCGGCTCGTTCAGGCGGAATGTCTGGATCCGTCCGGCGGCCGTCACCTGCAACCGGCCGTCCGCCAGACTCACGCGATCCTGCGCGTAGAAGGCGTGGCTGCGCTGCTTCAACTCCACGGAGTCGGGCGCCGTCGCGCTGTAATCCGCGCCGCTGAAGCTGTCGTATCGTTCACGCTCGAACTCATACCCGAAGGTGACGCGGTTGTACGGTCCGGCGCGTTGTTCCGCTTCCGCCTTAACGAGGGTGGTGTAGCCATTGATCTGGCTCTCGGTTTCCGTCAAGGGTTCAAAGGATCCGGGACCGAGCGGGCCGTCGACATAGTCCCGCTTGGTCGTGACGCTTTGCACGACGATCCGGTACGTGGTGCCGGCCGTGACGCGATGATCGAACGTTACGCCGCCGCTCAGAAAGTAGCCAACGCGACGGCCGTCCGGATCGATCTGGTTGGGAATGAAGGTGGCGCTTCCGGCGTTGAACGTCTGGCCCCGCTCAAACAGTTCCAGTTGGTCGATCGGGAGCGCGATCGCGCGGACTTCTCCGGTGGACGGAGAGTTGGCGAGAACGGCCGAGGTGAACGTGGGGCTCTCCGTGCTGGTCACATGGTGATGGACGTACCAGAGTCGGCCCGTAACGGACATGCCCGGCGCGATGTCGTACCGCGCCGTTCCCTGGTTGCTCGTGTTCTTGTAGGGGGTGTCCTTTCGGACGCCTCTGAACGTATTGAGCTGCGAAAATGTGTCGCTGTAGGTGAGACGGTCTTCAGCCACTCCGCCGCCAATGGAAAACAGGTTCCGGAAAAGACCCAGTCCACCACCTTCACTGAGGATCTGGCCGTGCGGCGAGCCGCCTCCGGATTTCGATGTGATGTTGACGACACCGCCGAGAGCGTGCGAACCGTAGAGTGACGATCCGGAGCCACGGAGGAATTCGATACGGTCCGTATCTGCCGTCACCATGTCTTCGAGAAACGCCGACGCGTCGCCTTTCGGGCTGGCCGCGTCGCGGAACCGGATGCCGTCGATCAGAACGGCGGTGTCTTCAGTGCGTAAGCCGCGGCTCTTGATGGTCGTTGTGCTGCCGGGGCCTTCCAGGGTCTTGACCCGGACGCCGGGAAGATCACGGAGCGCTTCGGGAATCGAAAAATTGTCCCGCAGGGCAATCTGCCCGGAATCCACCACATCGATGGCTTTCCCGATCTCTTCGACCGACTGGGGCGCGTCGGAGGCCGTCACCAGAATTGTGGTGGACCGTCCGGAAATCACCAGCCGGAGGTCCTCCGTCTGATTGCCGAATATCAGAATGCGCTGGGACATCGTCAGCGCGTCACTGGCCGCCGTCGCTTCGACAAGGTACTCGCCGGGCGGCAACCCCTGGAACGCGTAGGCGCCTTCCGCGGAACTGATCCCCGCGCGGAGGGTGCTGCCGGAGCGGTCGATCAGCCGGATGCTGGCGCGCGGGACGGCGCGTCCCTGTGGATCGAGGACGTGTCCCGAGAGACTGTCGGCCATGGCGTTGACGGTGGATAGCGTGAGTGCGAGCGCGGCGATAGCGAGGGAACGGGTCAGAACCAGGGCAATATTCCTGGACACAGGCATAGTTCAGCTCCTTGAATGGAGCCTCGATGGAAAGCGTTGAAGGATGGGGACCCTGATCGGATCTGTCCATGCCAGCCCTTTCGTCCGAAGGCTCGAATGAAAATTCGGCAAGGTCTTTGCCGGCCACCGACAGGTTTTCGGACTTGCAGGCTGCTGACGTTTCCTACGGCCGTTCCTTCCCAGCTCCCGGTTGGAGCCAGTGGTTTCTTTACGGCTTTCGTTCCTGCTCACCGCTGCGGGACAGTCCCGGACTTGCACCGGGTTCCCTTTTCGGAAGCGGGTGGGAGACTAGCACGTGAAGTGGGCGAGCGCAATGGGGGATTGTCGGGCGTGTCTGCCGGTCATCCCGGTTGTTCATTTTCCATTGCCTGTTATCGATTGTTACTTGTACCTGTTGCATTTTTCGTTGGCCAGCCGGCCAGTAAACAATGAAAGAAGGACAAGTAACAATCGATAACAGGCAATGGAAAATAGACAACCGGGGAACGCGAAGCGTACCGAGCGGCAGCCGCCTGCCAAAAAATCCGGCCGAAATCTATCGCGGTCCCGCCAGCGACCGCGCGAGGTCCGCCAGCGTGGCGAAGTCATCTCCGCGATGATGCGATCCACCGACGGCGCCTTCCCAGCGCGTCGTGCCCGCCGCAATCGTGATCCGCAAGGCGTCGGGTCCGTCGGTGACGACCTCGTATCCCTCGCGTTCCAGCACCGCCGCCGCCAGCAGCGCATGCAGTCCTTCGCCGTGAACGACGGCGCAGCCGCGCGATTCCGTAACCAGTCGAAACGCGCGCTCTTCCGGATGAAAGCGGATGCTCTGCGCCTGGAAGGCCTCGGCCACGTCGCCGGCAAGAATCAGGTCTTCCGGAGTTCCGGACGTCAGTTTGCCGTCCGGGGTCACGAGCCAGATCGTATCGGTCATGCGCAGCGCCAGTTCCAGATCGTGGGTGGACACCACAATGGCGAGTTGCTCCTCCCGCGCCAGCCTGCGGAGCAGGCCGATCAACTCCACGCGCGACGGCACATCGAGGAAGGCCGTGGGCTCGTCGAGCAGCAGGATTGACGGCTCCTGCGCGAGCGCGCGCGCGATCATGAAGCGCTGCCGCTCGCCGTCGGAGAGACTCATGCTGTCCCGCCCTGCGAGATGTCCCGCGCCTACCGCCTCGATCGCCCAGTCCACGACGTCGTGGTCGTGCGCGCTCATCCGTCCCGACCAGTCCCAGTAGGGATAGCGCCCAAACTCCGCCAGCCGGCGCGCGGTCAACGCTCCGATCATCGGCCGTTCGGTCAGGACGATGCCCAGCCGGCGGGCGAGTTCAAGCTGTGTCAGCCGCCGCAGGTCCACCCCGTCGATCTGAATCTGCCCGGCCAGAGCCGGCTGCACGCGCGATAGCGTCCGGAGCAGCGTGGATTTACCCGCGCCATTGGGGCCCAACAGTCCGACGAGTTCTCCGGGCCGTACGGAAAGGTTCAAACCGTCCAGGACGACGCGCCGCGATCGCCGCGCGCTGTAGCCGACGGCGAGGTTGACGGCTTGAATGGCTCCACTCATCCCGTGAAGACTCCCTTGCGGCTGCGCATGAGGATGAACACGACGACGGGCGCGCCAATCAGCGACGTGACCGCGTTCAGGGGAAACACTCCGGTTTCGCCGGCCAGCGCTGGAACGAGTGACACCATCTGCGCAGCCAGCGCCACGATCCCTCCCATCAGGATGGTGGCCGGCACGAGCGAGCGATGGTCCGATGTGCCGATGAGTCCGCGGCAGATGTGAGGAATGGCAATCCCGAGAAACGCAATCGGACCGCAAAACGCCGTCACGGCGCCCCCGAGAATGGACGCGACGGCCATCGTCACCAGGCGCATGCGGCGGACGTTCAATCCCATCGAGCCCGCATAGTTTTCGCCCAGCAGAAGCGCGTTGAGCTGCTTGGTTGTGGCGGCGGAGACGCCGAGGCCGATCAGGATCAGCGGCGCGAAAATCGTCATCTTGCTCCAGGTGATTCCGGAGAACGATCCGAATCCCCACGCCACCCAGCGCTGCAGCTTGTCCGGGTCGGTTCCGGCAACCAGGACGGTCACAAACGCCTGCGCGGCGTAGCCGAACATCAGTCCGACGATCAACACCGTGGCCGGACTCTCCACCCGATTGGAGAGTCCGAGC
>DASUFH010000182.1:0-5552 GCA_036274645.1 Terriglobia bacterium | reverse complement strand
CCTGTGTGAGGGGTTCCGTTCGATCGGAGCTATCCCCGCTGTTTTCAGCACCGACTGGGCCGTCTCCTGGCCGTTCAGTCTGGCCGGCGAGACGCCTTCAGAAGCCGTGGATTTCGCCGCGGAAACGTGGCGTCCTCAATCGGGTGGAGACTTTCTCGAGCGGGCGCGAAGCGTCGCCCAGGCCGTTCGAGCCTTTCAACCCGACATCGTTTTTTATCACTCTTCATTTTTTGAGCAGATCACGGCGCGCGTCGCGGCGTTCAGGCCGGCGCCCTGGCAGTTCCATATCAACCATGGCGAGGAAATGCCGGTGGACTTCTTTGCTGGACGCGCGCACCGCCAGGCGCGAGCGCTGGCGGCCACACGCTACCGGGAAGTTTCCGCGCCGTGGGTTCCGATGGCCTGCGATATCGCGACCCGGCTGGCCGACGAGCCGGCCGTTACGCGGCAGGCGATCGGGGTGGATACCGCTTCGTCCGTATCCGCGACGTTTGGAGACCTCGATCAGGCCGGCAGTCCGGAGTTCGTCTCGGCGCTGACCGAAATCCTCATGCGCTTTCCGGAACACACGCATCTGTTCGCCGGCAGCGGCAATGTGCGAACGCTGCGGCAGGCGCTGCACGCAGAAGGCGTCCTGGCGCGGGTTCGCTTTCTGGGGCCGGTGGTCAACGCCGCTTCACTGATGCCCTCGATCGATTTCTATCTCGCGCCGTTCCCGCACATGGACAGCGAGTTCGTCATGGACGCCCTGGGCGCAGGCAAGCCGGTCCTCATGCATAAAGAGGCGACGGATCCGCGTACCGGCGCGGAAAGCAGTCTGGTCGGGATCGACGATTTGCTCGCATCGAATCGTTCGGCGTACGTGGAAGCGGCCAGCGTGCTGATCCGCAAGCCACCGGTACGCGCGCGCCTGACACACGAGGTCCGCAGCCGGTTCGAAGCCGAATATTCGCCCCGTCGAGTGGCGGAGCGCTACCTGGAGTTTATCGAGACCCTGTCCGCTCGCTAGCTATAGCTAACGGGTTCGCGACACGGAGATGCGGACGGTCCGAGTTCCAATGTCGACTGTCTTGACGGCCTCCGCGCCGGGCGCATCCCGAACGACGGAAGTGGCGAGCGTTTCATTGCTCAGGTAGTCCCCGTGCGCGGCGACGATGTCGGCGGCGCCGTCGAGCCCGAGCACGATGCGGTCGGAGAATTCGAACCCGGCGTCCTTGCGCAGGTCCTGAATGGCTCGCACGAGATCCCGCGCGTCGCCTTCCAGTTCGAGTTCCGGCGTGATGGCCGTGGAGAGCGCCACGACAACGCCGCCGGCGGACTCGACGGACAGTCCCTGTTTGCCGGTGAACGAGATGTCGACTTCGTCGGGGAGAAGGGTATATGAACCGACCTGAACGCCATCGGCGTTGACCGTGAAGCGGCCCTCCTTGAGATCGCGGATGATCCCCTGAACGGCGCCCCCGTATTTGGGTCCGAGCTTCTTCGCCTGCGCCTTCGCGACTCGATCGGCGATTTCCGACGCGTCGGCGACGAACTCGATCGTCTTCACGTTGAGTTCCTGCATGATCGCTTCGGCGTGGCGCTGGAGGTCCACCGCCGTCGACAACGCGACGCGCGCCCGCGGCAGTGGTTGCCGCACGCGGATCTTTTCACGGGCGCGAATGGCCAGTCCAAGCGTGATGACGGTCCGGGCGACGGCGATCTCGGCGGAGAGGTTGTCGTCGATGAAGGCGGGTTCCAGGTCGGGCCAGTCTTCCAGATGGACACTGGATGCGTGCTGGAGCCGCTCCCACACGCTTTCAGCCAGGAACGGACAGAACGGCGCAAGCAGCCGGGCGACCCGCGACAGCACGCGATAGAGCGTCGCGTAGAACGCCATCTTGCCCGGCTCACGGGGATCCGCGCTCCAGACACGCGCGCGGCTCCGCCGGATATACCAGTTGTTCAGCGTGTCGAGGAACGCCGGGAAGAGTTGAGCCGCCTCATTCACGGCGTAGCGATCCATTCGCTCGGTGACACGGCCGGTCAGAATTTCTGTTTCCGACAGGATGAAGCGGTCGAGACCGTCCAGCGCATCGCTCACCGGCAACTGGAGGTCGCCGGGCTCGACCCTGTCGATCGCGGCATAGGATGTCAGGAACGACAGCGCGTTCCACAGGGGCAGCAGTATGGTCCGCACAATCGCCTCGACACCCTCATCGCGGAAGCTGAGGTCGTCCGTCTGCACCGCAGCCGACGACAACAGGTACATGCGCAGGGAATCGGCGCCGTACCGGTCCATCAGTTCGAGCGGGTCGGTGTAGTTCTTGAGCGACTTCGACATCTTCTTGCCGTCCGCCGCGAGCAGCGTGCCGTGAACCAGGCAATTCCGGAATGCGGGCCGTTCAAAGAGCGCCGTGGAAAGGACATGGAGCACGTAGAACCAGCCGCGGATCTGACCGGTGTATTCCACGATGAAGTCCGCAGGGAAGTGCGACCGGAAATGCTCCGCGCGCTCGAACGGATAATGAAACTGGCCATAGGGCATGGATCCGGACTCGAACCATCCGTCCAGCACTTCGGGCGTACGTTTCATGGTTCCGCCACACGCGCAGGTGAACACAATCGCGTCCAGGTATTCCTTGTGGAGGTCCGTCACCCGGCGGTTTCCACGCGTTTCGATCTCCTGGATCGATCCGGCGACGTCACGGCGCCCGCACGCGGCGCACTCCCATACCGGAATGGGGGTTGCCCAGTAGCGGTTGCGCGAAATGTTCCAGTCGCGGGCGTTCTCGAGCCATTTGCCGAAGCGGCCCTCCTTGATCGTGTCCGGGTACCAGGTAATTTCCTGGTTGCAGGCGATCAGGTGGTCCTTGAGCTTCTCGACGTTCAGATACCAGGCGTCAAGCGCCTTGTAGATCAGGGCGGTCCGGCAGCGCCAGCAATGGGGGTAGTTGTGTTCGATCGTTTCGTCACGGAGCACTTTTCCATTGGCTTTCAACAACCGGATGACGTCGGCGTTGGCGTCATGTACGTTGCGGCCAGCAAAATCAGTGACTTCCGCCGTAAAAGCGCCCTGTTCGTCCACCGGGCATACCGGCGCGATTTCGACACGGCGGCAGGCCCAATAGTCGTCCTCGCCAAAAGCCGGCGCCAGATGCACGATACCCGTGCCATCTTCGGTTCCGACAAAGTCCGCCGCAAGCACGCGGAACAGATTCGGCGCCTTGTTCTGGAAATAGGGGAAAAGCGGTTCGTAGCGCAGGTCTTCGGCGGCAAGGTCGCGTCCCTTGATTTCGCGGACGATCTCGACACCGTCCAGTTCCTTTTTGTAGCGGGCTAGGGCGCTCTTCGCAAAGATGGTGGTCTCTCCGCCCTTACGTCCAAAGACGTAGTCCACGTCGGGGCCTACGGCCAGGGCGAGGTTGGATGGCAGCGTCCAGGGGGTCGTCGTCCAGGCCAGAAAAAAGGTATCCGCGCTTCCCGCCAGGCGAAATTTGACGGTAATCGCGCGGTCCTGCCGCATCCGCGTGGCGTCGTCCATGCGGGTGTCGGAAACCGACAGGGCCGTCTGGCAGCGGTAGCAGTAGGGGCTGACCCGAAAGTCCTTGTAGATCAGGTTCTTCTTGTAGATTTCGGCAAACGCCCAGATCGTCGACTCCATGAACGGGGCATCCAGCGTCTGATACGGATGATCGAAATCCACCCAGCGGCCGATCCGGTCGATGTAAACCTTCCAGGCGGCGTTGAACGTGGAAACGATCTTTCGGCATTCCTCGTTGAAGGCCTTCACGCCGATGCGCTGCTCGATCTCCCGCTTGTCCTTGATTCCCAGGTTCTTTTCCGCCTGAGTTTCCACCGGCAGGCCATGACAATCCCAGCCCCAGGCGCGCGGAACGTAAAACCCGCGCATGGTTTTGTATCGGGGAATGACATCTTTCAGAATGCTGACGAAGATTGTTCCGTAGTGCGGGCTTCCGGTGGGAAAGGGGGGACCATCGTAGAAGACAAACTCGGTCCCGTTCCTGGTTCTCTCCATGGAGCGTTCAAAGGTCTGCTCCCGCTTCCAGCGTTCCAGAACCACGGATTCCAATTCAGGGAAAGACGGCTTCGGCTCAACCTTCGTGAACATCCGGATAATGTAGCATGCGGATATCGGGTTCCGGGTTGGATCTGGTCTGGGATGTGGTCCGGGATATCCCTGAGCGGCCATTTTGGAATATCATGGCGGCCAAGCCCCCCTTCGGCGATAAGTGTTTTCGTCCTGGCGCTGGTATACTCGGCGACGCAGACTGCGGCGCGCGGCGTGGCGCGGGCGTCTGCATAGAGAGGCAGGAAATCAACGATGATCAGTTTTACTCGCCCGGTCCTGGTGGCCGCATTGACCGTAGCCGCTTTCGCGGCGCCGGCGGCGCTCGCCGGCCAGGCGCCCGAGCAGGCGGTGGCGCCGTTACCTGACGGTAAGGTCGCCGTCGTCAATACGGACGTGTTCCCGGAGAAGATCGCCGAACTCAAGGAAAAGTACGATCAGATCGAAAGCCAGTACAAAAGCCGCTTCGACGTGATCCAGAAGCTGGCGGAGGAGGCCAAGGCGATCGGAGACAAGCTTTCCAGTTCGACCGATCTGACCCTGGATGCGACGCGCCAGCTGCAGACTCAATACGAGGACCTGCAGCGGCGTGGAACCCGCGAGGAAACGGATCTTCACGACGAGGTCACCCGGGCTCTGGATACGGCGACGCGGCCCATCCAGGAGAAGCTGAAGAACTTCATGAGCGCTTACGCCCGGGAACACGGCATTGTGGCTGTGTTCAATCTGGTTCCCGCCGCTGATTCGGGATTGTTTGCGTTCTGGAATCCGGGAACCGATATCACGGATGATTTCGTGGCCGCATATAACAAGGCAAATCCGGCTGCCGGCGCCCGAACGGGAACCGCGCCAAAGCCCGGCGACTCGCCGTCGGGCAGGCCCTGAGGCGCATCCATGAGGATTATCCGCATCGGCGCCATCGCGCTGGCCATTTCACTGGGCGCCACCGTTGCCCTGGCGCAAACGGCGCCTGAAGCCAAGACAGCGTCCGTTCCCAAGGGAAAGATCGCCATGATCAATTCCGTCGCTTTTCAGGAGCAGGTTGACGAGTTCCGGGAAGCGATAGCGGGAGTGCGCCGGAAGATGGAGCCGCGCGCCAAAGAATTGCAGTCGCAGGCGGAGAAGATCGACGCCCTCAACAATACGCTGCGCACGCAACGGCAGATTCTCTCCGCCACCCGGCTTGCGGAGATGACCGAAACTCTGAATCAGCTGAGCCGCGAGTACCAGCGGAAGGCGGAAGACTTTCAGCGGACCATGCAGCAGGAACAGAACGCGGCTTTCGACCCGATTGCGTCGAAAATCGGCCGCTTCGCGGCCGAATACTCCGCGAAGCGCGGTATCGTCCTGCTGGTGGACCTGGGCTCCGGACTTCAGTCCGGAGCGCTGATATGGCATGATCCGCGCGTCGACGTCACGCGGGATTTCATCGCCGAGTACAACAAAGCCAATCCGGTTCCTCCGGCGGCCCAGAAACAGTGAG
>DASUFH010000181.1:0-15520 GCA_036274645.1 Terriglobia bacterium | reverse complement strand
CGCAAGGTCATGTTGTGGGCAAACCGCAACGGAGTCATGTATGTGCTCGATCGCACGACCGGTGAGTTCCTCAAGGGCAAACCGTATGTGAAGACCAACTGGCTGGACGGCTTCGACATCAAGGGGCGACCCAATCGCGTGAAGTTCCCGACGAAAGACGGCACGGCCGTCTATCCGCACGTCCATGGCGGAACGAACTGGGCGCCCCCGTCGTTCAGTCCGCGGACCGGCCTCTTCTACGTCGCGACGTGGGAAAACTCCGGAACGTTCGCTGTCGAAGGACAGTTTCCACGCGCCATTCCCGGTCCCAACACACGGCAGACCACGATGGGCGCGACTAATCTCGTGCCGTTCTACAACGACCCGGACAGCGGTGAAGCGTACGGCGTGGTCCGCGCCTACGATCCGCAGACGCTCGACACGAAATGGGAATTCAAGCTCGGCGACATCACCTGGGGCGGCACGATGGTCACCGCCGGCGACGTGGTGTTCAGCGGCGGCCGCGACGGGTATTTCATCGCGCTCGACGCTCGGACCGGCGCGCTCCTGTGGAAAGCCAACGTTGGAGGACAGATCAACGCGGCGGCGATCAGCTACGGCGTGAACGGGAAACAGTACGTCGCCATCAATGCCGGCAGTTCGCTGTTCGCCTATGCGCTGCCGCGATAAGCCTGGCGCCCGGCGGGATGGCCGGGCAACCGGTTCAATAGTCAGCCCCTCGCCGATTGAAACAGGGAGAACACGGCCCCCTGAGGATCGGCCAGAACCGCCATCGTGCCGACGTTCTCCATGAGCGTGGCCGGCATCAATGCGCGCGCGCCCAGAGATGCGGCTTTTTCTGCGCTGGCCTTGCAGTCGTCGGCGCGGAAGTAGACCGCCCAATGGGACGGGGTTCCCGGGGGCGCGTGCATCTGAGGGGGAATTCCTCCGATCATGTCTTCGGGGGACGCGCCGTTGACGATGTGCCGATAGCCATCCTTTCCGGTCTCGAACCTCCATCCGAAAAGCCCGGCGTAGAAGTCTGCGGCCTTAACGGGATCGTTCGTGTTGAGATCGGCCCAGCACAGGGCGTTATTCTCGCCGAACACTTCAATACCGTGATGCTCACCCGGTTGGAACATGCTGAATATCGCGCCGGTCGGATCCTGAAGGACGGCAAACTTCCCGACGTTGGGGATGTCCGATGGCGGCACGATTGTCTTTGCGCCCAGTTGGACGGCCCGTTCAGCCGACGCGTCCGCGTTATCCACCCCGACGTAGAGCATCCAGTGAGGCGGGACATGCGCCGCCACCTGTTCCGGCATGAGGCTGTATATGCCAGCCGCGTCTTTGCCGTTAAGGCGGCACATCGTATAAGTCATCGGCCCCATCGGCCTGTCCTCGACGGTCCAGTCGAACAACTTTGAGTAGAAGTCTTTTGCGGCGTTCTGATCCGACGTTGCCAGTTCCAGCCAGAAGAATGAACCAACCTTCGGCCCCATGCGACCTCCCTAAAAAACGATCAGGATTTCAGACACCCGAGATACACGCCACATTCTTTCCATTGGTGATGGACACCGCAACACTTATTGGAACCCGCAGGACCAATCCAGGCCTTTTCAACGAGTGCCGCGCCATTCGTATGTTCCCCACCCGGCCTCAGGACACTACCTTATTCGCTCCGCGCCATTTGACATCATTTCAAAATCTTGTATAACGTCCGGCAAGCCTTGACCGAACGTTTCTGGAGCAATGAGGAAAACCATGTCGCAATCCGCTCGAAATGTGTTTGTGTGTGTGTTTGTCGCTGTCGCGCTGTCGTTCGTCCTGCCGCTGACCGCGCAGAAAGGAACGGCGCCGGGGCAATGGCCGTCGTATGCCGCGGGGAACGACAGCACGGGTTACTCCGCCGCGGATCTCATCAACAGGGACAACGTCAAGAACCTCCAGGTGGCGTGGAGCTGGAAGTTCGACAACTTCGGCAACACCGGGACGGAAGTGACCGCGCTCATGGTCAACGGCGTCCTCTACTTCCCGCTCAGTCCGCGCCGCACGATTGTTGCCGCGGATGCAGGCTCCGGCGAGACCCTCTGGATATGGAGACCGCCGCAGGACGAACGGGAAACCCGGGCCGCCCGCACGTACGCGCGTGGCGTTGCGTACTGGAAAGACGGAGAAGAGGAGCGCATCATCACGATCACGCCGGGATTTCGTCTGGTCGCGCTCGATCTGAAGACCGGCGTTCCCGTTTCGAGTTTCGGAACGAACGGCTTTGTCGATTTGTTTGAAGCGCTGGATCTCGATTTCACCGGCGACCTGATCGGAAGGATCGGCAACAGCTCGCCTCCGGTCGTTTCCAACGGCGTGATCATGGTCGGACCGGCGTTGACGCCGAGCACGCCGTCTTACAAGAACGTCAAAGGCGACGTGCTGGGTTTCGACGCCCGCACCGGGCGAAAGCTCTGGGCGTTCCACACGATCCCGCGAAAGGGCGAATTCGGATACGACACGTGGCTCGACGGATCGGCGGACTACACAGGAAACACCGGAGTCTGGGGACCATTCTCAGCGGACGATGAACTGGGGTACGCGTACCTGAATATCGAGGCCCCGACCAATGACTTCTATGGCGGTCACCGGCCCGGCGACAATCTATTCTCGAATTCGCTCGTTTGTATCGATATCAAAACCGGTAAACGCGTCTGGCACAGGCAACTGGTGCATCACGACATCTGGGACTACGATATGCCGCCGGCGCCGATCCTCCTCAACATCACGGTCGAAGGACGGCCCATCAAGTCCGTTGTGCAGATGGGAAAACAGTCCCTCACCTACGTGTTCGACCGGACCAACGGGCAACCGGTATGGCCGATGCCGGAAACGCCGGTCAAACAAACCGATGTTCCCGGAGAATGGACGTCGCAGACGCAACCGATTCCTTCCAGGCCACCGGCATTTGACCTGAACGGCCTGAAGGAAAGCGATCTGATCGACTTCACGCCCGCGTTACGGCAGGAAGCGATCGCCGCGTTGAAAGCATCGAACCTGCGTTATGGCGAAATTTTCATGCCGGGATCGCTGGCGAACGCGCCCGATGGAACGCGCGGGACCGTATTGATGCTTGGCGGCGCCAATTGGTGGGGCGGCCGGGCAGACCCGGAAACGGGGTTTGTGTATGTGAGTTCAGCGCCAGCCCCCTACGTCAATGCGCTGCGGCCGAATACGACCACGGCTACCGCCGCGAACGCTTCCCTTCCCCCACCCACCTATACCAGTGGGGGCGGCGCGACATTTCCGACCGTCCAGGGGCTGCGCCTGCTCAAGCCGCCTTATGGGCGCATCACCGCCTACAACATGAACAAAGGCGAAATCGCCTGGCAGATCGCCAATGGAGACACGCCGGCCAACGTCAGGAATCATCAGGCGCTGCAGGGTCTGAACATTCCCAAAACGGGCAGCCCGCGACAGGTCGGACTGCTGGTCACGAAGACCCTGCTCTTCGCCGGCGATGGCACAAATCCAATGCTCAATGCCTACGACAAGCAGACGGGCGAGATGATTGCGCAGATCCCCATGCCGGGAATGCAGACCGGAGTCCCGATGACCTACGTCCATCAGGGACGCCAGTTCATCCTGGTGGCGGTCGGCGCAAATGCGGCCAACGGGTCAACGGCGCAGATGGTTGCTTACGCCCTGCCTGACGGCGCCGGCGGAGGCGGCGGAGGACGGGGCGGTCGTGGCGCCGCGCCGGCCCGCGGCGCTGGCCCGGCGCGTGGCGCAGCCCCGGCCCGAGGCCGAGGTCAGCCAGGACAGTAGCAACTGGAACTCAATTTCACGTTTGCATCTCGTCGGATTGACGAACACGAAGTTAAGCAACGTCACTGAAGCGAATGGGCCGCGTCAACATGCTTCCGTCATGCAAAGCCTCTTTCCTTTGCAGGAGGGAATCCGGACCCCCAGAGGTTCCCGTTGTGAAACTCAGCGGATGCTTTGAATCTCCTCCGAGATCGACTGTTCGTATGTGCTCCAGCCGGACGGAATACCGAAAGGCGCCTGATGGAACACCGCCTCGATCCGTCGGATCTTACCCTTCTCGATCTTGAACAACTCGGCCAGCTGCCAGGTCCAGTTGATTCGATAGTGATCGAAGAAAGCGAATGAAAAGACGATGCCGCGCTCGCGATCGACGGCGACGAATCGCCGGTCGCGGATGCGGTCCACAATGTTGTCCAGCGAGTGGCCCGTGAACTGCGCAAGGCAATCGCTGGTTGCGGTCATACCGTTCTCGAAGCGAACGCACCCCTCGGTGAATGGGTAATAGCCATTGCCATCATGCCGCGCGAGCGCGGTGAAGTAGTAGTTGGCCTGGGTAACAAGTTCTTCACGCGATGCGCGTTCGTTTTCCGGGATGGCCTGGAGGAAGATCGGGTTCGGCTCTTTCATTGCGGCGACGCGATCGCCTGTGCTGGGATTGTCACCGCCAGCGGCAGCTCCGCCTCCCCGGCCGCCCGCGCCGGCTCCTCCGGGAGCGGCGCCCCGTCCACCAGCGGCAGCGCCTGCCGGAGCTCCTCCGGGAGCAGCGCCCCGTCCGCCGCCGGCCGGAGCCCCGCCGCCACGCGCCCCGCCGCCGCCGCGGCCACCGAGTTGCACCGTGGGGCGAATCGCGAGTTGTTCGACTTCGGAGATTTTTCCATCCGCGATCTTCAAACGGATGGCCACGGCAACATTGTTCCCCTGGTCGTCATTGACGCCATGGTTCCCCATGTTCTCTTTCACGCTGCCGATCATGGCGATCTGCTGCGTTTCGATATCGGGAACGTAGAAGCGATACCCTCCCAGGCCCGACATGCCGTACCAGAGCCCCTCGTTGCCGAGAGGAAGCTGGATGCCGTTCTCGGTGAAGCGCACGTTCCGCGCGAATAGATCGTCGCTGACGTTCCGGTCCAGCATCGCTTTGAGATATCGATCCATGTAGCCCTGAAGGCACGCGCGGTCGCAGTTCGCTTTTTTGACCTGAGGCTCCGCGAAGGACGACACGGCCAGCATGGATAAAAGGACAACGCCCAAAAATCGAATCCGCATTTGCATTTCTCCCGATGTAGTTGGAGGACGGGCGCAGTATAGCGCAATACCGCCGGGGCCGAATCCACGACTCCCCCCTTTTTGCTTCCGCATCCCGCGCGGACCAATGCTTCGAACTTGCGGTTTTGGAGACTCTTTGCTGCGAGACAACCGACGCAATCGGCGCCGTTGTCTCGCCTCCTGGCGTATGATCGTTGGCCGGAATCACCCCACACGGGAGGAAAAGAGATGAAGCAGATCGACAGACGTGGTTTTGTGAAAGCGGCGGGCGCGCTGGCCGCAGGGCCTGCGCTGGCAGGTCTTGTCGCCCCGACGGCCAGTGGGCAGGCGCAGAACACCGGCGACCTGCGTGTCGAATCCAACATCGTTTTCGGCAAGGGGGGCGACATCGATCTTCTGCTCGATGTCTATCATCCGCCCGCGGGCGTGACGCCGAAACGGATGGCGATTATTCATCTTTTCGGCGGCGGGTTTTCCAGCGGCAGCAAGAACGCGGGGTACATCGTCAACGATGCGCGCGCGCTGGGTCGTCTGGGATATACGAACGTCGCCGCGAACTATCGTCTGCAGGGACAGGCCTTGTGGCCGGCACAGATCCACGACACGAAGGCCGCCATCCGCTGGGTCCGCGCAAACGCCACCAGGATCGGCGTCGATCCCGAAAAAATCGCGGTGGCCGGCTACTCGGCGGGGGGCATGCTCTCCCTGCTGGCTGCGGGCACGAACGGCGTCTCCGAGTTCGAAGGTAACGGCGGCAATTCCGGGGTGAGTTCGAACGTGCAGGCCGGCATTGGCGTCTATCCGCTGGCGAGCGCCCGGAATGCAAGCAGCCTGTTTCCGGGCAGCCTGTCCGCCGAAGAACGCGAAAAGGCAATGCAGGCGGCCTCGCCAACGACATACATCGGGAAGAACTTCGCGCCGACCATCTTCATCCACGGCACGGGCGACACGACGATACCGATGTCGTCGAGCATCGATTTCTTCAACAAGCTCCATGACGCCGGCGTGCCCACATCGATGACGCTTATCCAGGGCGCCGCCCACGCGTTCGACAACAGCGCGCCCGACGCCGTCGAAGTGATGGCGCATTCCATCGATCTGTTCCTCGATCGGCTGATCGTCAATCCCCAGCCATATCCGAGCTTCGGCGCCGGCGGCGGTCGCGGACGCGGCGGGGACGGCGCGCGCGGCGCCGGTGGCGCTGGTCGTGGCGGCCCGGCCGGGGCCGGACCGCGCGGCTAGATTCGGCAAGTCGCTCTAGTGGCGCTGCGTCGAGTATTTCCGGTTTTTGCCTGTAGCCCGGCCGAATTCCATGAAGAGTCCCGAGGGGAGTTGGCGCTTTTGCGGTCCAATTCTGCTTGCTGTGATGAATTCCCGGGAAGAACCGGGTTATTCCAGCCTCCGGGCTAACCGTTAAATCCGGCGCAACCGATGTTCGAAAATCCGGAACTGGCGGCGACCGGCGCCTCTCGGCCTATCCACTGACCCCTGAACGCGCTGTCTTGCGCGCCAGCCGCGGACGACATTACCCCAAACAGAATCGCCGCCAGCGCGATAGTCATGGCGCTGCCGCAAAAATGCGCGCCCCATAATGCCCTCGGCCGCGCCGGGTTCGATTTCCTTCCGCCCAATGGAATTTGCCTCAATATGCAAAAAATACTGCGGGAAGTAATGCGTGAACCGGTCGGAGCCACGCGCATAAACAGTCGATGTAGGGCCGGTCATAGCAGCTGTACCAGATGTGATCGGGTCTCATCGCAAGAAAAACTGACGTGTTATGCCCCCTGCCGCTTCGCGGCTCTCCCCTTCACGCAGGGGATTGCCCCCCGGCAAAGGGAGTCATTCACTGTAGTTTCCTGGGAGCCCCTACAGCAGACGAGGGCACGGAGACGCTCCTGTCTGCGAAGGCGCTCGGTAAACCGGGTTGCCCCCGAACCGCGACGACCGGTACAATGCAGTGCTTTTTTGCGGAAGTCTTGATGAGGAATTCAACAGTACTGGTCGCCGGCGCAGGCATTGGCGGCTTGAGCGTGGCGCTCACTTTGCACCAGATCGGTGTGCCGTGTGTCGTATTTGAATCCGTTCCGGAGATCAAACCCCTCGGCGTGGGCATCAACCTTCAACCTAACGCCGTGCGTGAACTGTATGAGTTGGGCTTTGGTCCGGAATCGCTCGACACGATTGGATTGCAGACCCGGGAATGGGTTCTGGTCGGCCTGAATGGCAATGAAGTCTATTCCGAGTTGCGGGGTCTGAAGGCCGGCTATAAGTGGCCCCAATATTCCGTGCACCGGGGTGGCCTGCAGATGTTGCTCTACCGCGCCGCGCGGGAGCGCCTGGGCGCGGACTCCATTCGTACGGGCCTGAAAGTAACAGGGTATCGCAATCACCCGGACGGCAAGGGAGTCACCGCGCTGCTGAAGAGCCGCAGCGGCGTCTGTTCCGAGGTTGATGGATCACTGCTGATTGCGGCCGATGGCCTGCATTCGGCGGCGCGCCGGCAGATGTACCCCGACCAACCCCCCATTCAGTGGGGAGGCGCGATCATGTGGCGCGGCGTCACCAGGGGTAAGCCGATCCGGAGCGGCGCTTCTTTTGTGGGTCTGGGCACGCACCGCCACCGCGTGGTGTTTTATCCCATTTCAGCTCCCGATCCCCTCACCGGACTGGCCGACATCAACTGGATCGCCGAAATCACCGTGGACAATACCGGTGGCTGGCCTGATGGCGACTGGAACAAACAGGTCCGGCATGAAGATTTCCTGCATCATTTCGAGCGCTGGGATTACGACTGGATCGACATCCCGGCCATGTTGCGCGGCGCCCGCGAGGTATTTGAATACCCCATGATCGATCGTGACCCCGTTCCGACCTGGGTTGAGGGCAATGTCGCGCTGCTGGGCGACGCCGCGCACGTGATGTACCCCACCGGCTCCAATGGCGCCAGTCAGGCCATCATGGATGCGCGAGTGCTCGGCGCAGCCATGCTCGAACATGGGGTCAACTCCAAAGCGCTGCAGGCTTACGACACGAAGCTGTGCCCGGAGATATCGCAACTCGTTTTGCGCAATCGGGGCGCCGGCCCTTTCGGCCTGCTGAATCTGCTCGACGATCGTTGTGGCGGGGTATTCGACAACATCGATGATGTCATTTCCAGGGCGGAGCGTGACCAATTCATGCTGCGCTACAAAATGGCTGCGGGCTTTGCGGCCGAAAAACTCAATGCCGCCGCTTCCATCATCCCCGCAGGCGCCACAGTTCGTTAGGCAACTTTCAAAAAGGATCTTCAATGCTGCAGCACTACGTCTTGATCAAATACCAGAAAAGCGTGAGCGATGACCATATCGCAGAGTTCTGCCGGAGAATGCTGGACCTGAGGGCCAGCATCGAGGGCATCGACCACATGGAAATTGGTCGCGATATCCTGCGCGATGCCCGCAGCTGGGATCTGATCCTGATCATGCGATTTGCTTCCGTTGATGTTTTGCGCAGTTATCAGAAACATCCGAAACACCAGAAAGTGATGGCGTTTAACCAGCCTTTTGTCGCCGAAGTGGCTTCCGTGGATTTCGAGTAGCCAAGCCGGAACCGGCGTATAGTGACCACCGTGAAAAGTTACACCGCAGACAGACTTCATAATCTTCAGGAATCCGTTATCCGCTCCGTCACACGGTACGCGTTTGAGAAGGGAGCGATTCTTCTGGCGCAGGGGTTCCCGGACTTCGATCCGCCGCAGGAAGTTCTCGCCGCGGCCGAG
This sequence comes from Terriglobia bacterium, assembly GCA_036274645.1. Taxonomy (GTDB): domain Bacteria; phylum Acidobacteriota; class Terriglobia; order 20CM-2-55-15; family 20CM-2-55-15; genus DASUFH01. The sequence goes on along the minus strand of DASUFH010000181.1, from coordinate 6,702 downwards.
AAGGCCATGCGAACCGGACGGAATCAATATGGAATGACCTGGGGGCAGCCCAGCCTCCGGACGGCGATTGCGGAAAAGAGCCGGCGCTTCTACGGCCAGGTCATCGACCCCGACAGGCATGTCACGGTGACCTGCGGAGTGACCGAGGCTGTCATTGCCGCGCTGATGGGCATCGTCAATCCCGGCGAAAAAGTCGTGGTTCTGGAGCCGGCCCATGAAAACTACCATGCGGGCATCGCGTTCGCCGGAGGGATTCCGGTCTGGGTTCCACTGCGTCCCCCTCACTATCGGCTTGACCCCGAAGAACTGGCGCGCGCGTTTGAACAGAAGCCGAAGGCCGTGCTGTTTAATTCGCCGCACAATCCGTCCGGCCGGGTTTTCACCGAACGGGAACTCTCGCTGATCCGGGACCTTTGCGTGAAGCATGACGTGGTCGCCATCACGGATGAAATCTACGAACACCTCGTGTTCGATGGCCTTCGCCACATCCCGATCGCCACGTTTCCGGGCATGCAGGATCGCACAATCACCATCTGCGGCCTGGGAAAGACCTTCGCCGTCACCGGATGGCGCGTGGGTTATTGCATTGCGAGCCCGGAACTGACCGACGCGCTGCGCAAGGTGCATGACTTCACCACCGTATGCGCTCCCACGCCGCTGCAGGAGGCGATGGCGGCCGTTATCGGTTTACCCGATTCGTACTACGAGTGGCTGCAAACCTTTTACGCTTCCCGCCGTTCCCGCATGCTCGGCATCCTCGACAGGCACGGCTTCAAATATGCGGTTCCCGAAGGCGCCTACTACGTGATGGCGGACTTCAGGAATCTGGGCCGCGGGGACGACGATGTGGCCTTCGCGTATTGGCTGATCGACGAAGTCGGCGTCGCAACCGTGCCGGGCTCCAGCTTTTACGCGTCTGATCCCGGCCTCGGTCGCGGTCTGGTACGCTTCGCTTTCCCGAAGAAAGACGAAACCTTCGACGTCGTGGAAAAGCGATTTGAGAAGTTGCGGACCCTCCGGTAACTTGAGTAGCCTCAAAGCCCGGCCGGCGCCTCCCCCCTCCGGGTCCGGAACGGGAGGCGCAGTGTCGGATGAGACGGCTCAGGTTGGCGTTCCTTCGCCTTTGCCCCGTACCGCCATCTCGAACACTGCTACCATCAAGAAAGGAGACTTGAGGGCTTGATTTATGGTCAATCAGGTGGATCCGGACCTCCTTTCCTTGGATCAACTTGAAAGAGATCTCAAGGAAATGGCGTTCGATCGGGGAATCATTGGTGATTTTCTTGCGGACGCCCATGCCGCCGCGCTTCTGAACTCCAGGCCTCTGCTGCTTAGTCTCTTTCGCTGGGTTCGAACTTACCATGCTGCCCGTGGCATGAAGGATAAGGATCTGGACCGCCTTGTCCAGGCGCTTGCAGGTCAGATTCACCGATCAGTTCCGATAAGTCTTGAGGGCGACGTTTCCATCCTGGCTGCCCAGTCTGGCGGTTGGCGGCAGCGAGCCCCCGGCCAGCCCAGGCCCACATCCGAGGTCCTTCAAACCTACATGAATCTGCTCCTGAATCACGAAGGAGCGGAAGCCAGACGCCTGATTCTCGAAAAGGCCGTTGATGGGAAAAGCGTCCAATATCTCTACGGTCACGTACTCGAGTCGACGATGACCGAAATCGGCAGATTGTGGCTTGAAAATAAGATCGATGTGGCCGACGAGCACTACGCCACTGCCGTTACTGAAGCGCTCATGAACAGTCTTCATCCCATGCTGAAACAACGCCCCCGACGGGGACGCGTCCTGCTCGTGGGTGTCCAGACCGAACTGCACGCGCTCGGACTTCACATGGTGAAGGATTTTCTTGAACTGGACGGTTGGGACACGACCTACCTCGGGCCCAACTTGCCTCTGGAATCCATCTGCTCCGCAATCGAGAAGGAGCGACCAGACTTGATTGCGATCTCCGTAACCACTCCCGCCAACCTGATACCAACAGCTCAGGCGATCCAACGAATTCGCGAAATACCGACAGCGGGCTCAATACCGCTGATGGTGGGCGGATATCCAATCCTGGTGGACCCTTCGCTTCACGCAACGCTGGGCGCAGACGCCTGGGCGGCCAACGGATTTCATGCCGTGCGAGTTGCGAGGTCCCTGCTGAACGCAACCCGGCCTCCACGTATCGGTTCTCCTGAAACAGCCGGCCTTTCGGCTGAACTCACGACACATCGAGTTCACCGGTCCCATAAAGTTACACCGAATGAAGAACTCGTCCGTCTGGTAAGCGAATTGAGCGCCCTTCACGCGCAACTCCGCAAGCGAAACGTGGCAATCGAACAACTGAGCGAGGAAAAAAGTCGGTTCCTGGGCATGGCCGCCCACGACCTGAGAAACGACATCAACGTTGCCACGCTCATCGCGCGACTTCTTGGGCAAAGAAACGAAGGGTTCAGCGAATTTCAACGAAGTCTCGTGGAGCGTCTGGACAACACACTCAAATCCATGCTGGACCTGGTCGACGGATACCTGGACGTATCTCGCATAGAGGCGGGAAAGCTCGAAATACACGCCGAACCCATCGACCTGATCGCCCTCGTCGAAGATCGACTTTCGGTGGCGCGGTTCTTTGGCGACGAGGCAGGCGTACGTATCGTCAGGTCCGGAATTCCAGGCCCCGCAATGGTCAACGTCGATCCGAAAAGGATCAAACAGGCCTTGAACAACCTGCTGATCAACGCGATCAAGTTTTCACCCCATGGAGGCGAAGTCGAAGCGGCCGTTCATGAACATGGCGACAGATATGTACTCGATGTGATGGATGAGGGCCCCGGCGTTCCCTCCGAAGAAGGGAAACGACTGTTTGCTCCATTCACCACGCTGGATCCAGCCGGGGAAAAGTCGGGCACAGGTCTGGGCCTGCACATTGCCAGGAGGGTAGTCGAGGCGCATGGCGGATCCATTGAATTCCGTTCCCGATCGCCTCGCGGCGCCATCTTCTCTATCGCCCTGCCCAGGTTTACGAGACCCGCATAGAATTTTCTTGCCAACATCCGCATTCGCCCTTTTTCGCCGCCCCCTCTTTCGTATTGCGCCCGCATCAGGTAACCATGAATCATGCGATATTCGAGGCAATGAATTTCACGATCAACGCCAATACCCGTTTGAACAAAGCGCTGGAAATGGACCCGCGTGTTCTGGGCTACATCGTCTCGCTGAACCCGGGCGAATTTCAGCGATTGCACAATCCTTTCATGCGCCGGCTGATGTCTCCGCGTATTTCCCTTGGCCGCATTGCGACGATGACGCACACCCCGATTGCGGAACTGCTCGCGACGGTTTCGGCGCTGACAGGCGCCGCCATTGAGGAAGGTATCTCCGAGGGCATTCTGGCTCGATCCCCCAAAGAGCCCCCGGCCTGGGTCATGGATACTCATCCAGACACCGTGAAGGAGGTTAATCTTCTTCCGATGGATCAGTCCCTGGATCAGGATCCGATGGTCCCCGTCGCAATGGCCGTGAAGACCCTGGCGCCGGGGGGTGTGATCTGCATCCGGCACAGGTGGGAGCCTCAACCGCTGTACGACGTATGGGCCAAAATGGACGGCATCGAGTGGTATGCCGCCGAAATCTCGCCCGACGAGTGGAACATCTGGGTCCGCCGCGCGCCCCGCGATTCGCGATGAACCTTTTCGCCGGCCATCGACCGTCTTGAAGTGGCTCTGCAAGCGCTGGCCTGACGAATCTTTTACATTCTTTTTGCGCGCCGCTGACCTTCGCCGGCGCCCCATGGCGTTCAATGCCGGAAGGGGCAAACATCGGTTTATGGCCATCGAGGAGACAGCTGAAGGCCGGCCAAAACAACCACTTAATTTGAGATGATCGCCCTTCAGGATCTCGCTTGAAGGCGCGCGCGATTTGGAGGAACCAATGAAACTCGGGTTCGTTGTTCTAATGCTGGCGGCCGTCCTTCCCGCAGGGGCGCACCATCCGTTTACGCAGTACTATGACGCCTCGAAACCGGAGGCTGTAACCGGCGTGGTGGCGGAAATCCGGATCATTAATCCCCACGTCCTGCTGATTGTGGAGGTGTCGAGTCCGGAAGAGCGGAAGGGACGATGGGTTTTCGAGGGCTTTCCACCCAATACCTTCTCGACACGGGGTGTCGATCTCAAGAAGAAGTTCCAGTCGGGCATGCGGCTTAAGATCTCGGGATGGCCCGCAAAGGATCCCACGGTCCGCGTCTTCAGCGGTCACGAAGTCACGTTTCCGGATAAGACAACGATCCTCTTCGGACCGACACCGGAAGAAGGGGACCGCTGGCGCTGCCTCGACGTCCCGTGTTCGTTCAAATACCCGGAAGCGTCCTCCCGCTAACAACCGCGCCCATTGTGCTGCGCGAGGCATTCGAGTTCCCTATCTGCTGTATCTGCTGTAGGGGCGGTCTATGACCGCCCGACGCTTCGGAGTGGAGATCTTTGATTTAACAGGAATTCACCCTGAAATGCCGGGCGGTCTATGACCGCCCCTACAAGCTGGCGCATGCTGTCGGGTATACTGGCCCCTATGTCTCCCCAAATCCGCGTTGCCATTTGTCTGATTATCTGCCTGCTGGCGCCTGGGATTCACAACGCCACGGCGCAACGCGCGCAGGCTGGAGCAGCCGTCCGGTTCGACATCGCGCCGGAAACCAGGGCGTCCTACCATGTCCGGGAGCAGTTGCTCGGGTTCGATCTGCCAAACGACGCCGTTGGCGTGACCTCCGATGTCTTCGGCGGCCTGACCCTGTCGGCCGATGGCGCGATCGGCAGCGGCTCGCGCATTTCGGTGGACTTGCGAACACTCAAAAGTGATCAGGAACAGCGGGACACCTTTCTGCGGGATCGGACGATTCAAACAAACCGATTTCCGACTGCGGACTTTGTTCCCCGCCGTATCGAAGGCCTCTCGATGCCGCTTCCCACGAAGGGCTCATCCACGTTCAAACTCATCGGAGACATGACCGCCCACGGCGTCACCGCGGAACTCTCATGGACCCTCGAACTGACCTTCGACGGCGACCGCGTGACCGGAAAGGCGAAGACGAGTTTCCCATTCAAGACCTTCAATCTGACCATACCGCGGCTTCCGGGAATCCTCAGCCTCGACGACAATATCCGGCTTGAACTGGATCTGGCGCTCCGTCGCGCGGCCACGGGCTGACCGGGGGACGGGTCTCGCCGGATTGATCTTCAAGTCATCGTCATTGGCTCGTTGTCCATAACGACCGCACGGCGGTAATTGCCGCTTTGTGCTTGCGCCCGCATCCACACATCCGTCGTCCCGGACTGTTTCTCGAGCATAATTGAGCCTGCAACTGACGAAAGCACGGAGGACCTTACATGAGACGATGGGGATTCACAGCCCTCTTAGTAGCGTGCGCTACCGTTCCCGCCCTGATGCTGGCTCAGGGGCCGCCCCGTGGCGGCCAGGCGCCGGGGGGCCCGGGCATTGGCGCCGCCAGAGGCAGAGGCGCGGGGCGCGGCGCTCCGCAGTACCGCCTCGAAAAGGGACAGCCGATTGACCCTCGGCCGTCGACCAAGGCCGACGGTCATTCATTGTGGGAAAACCAGACGCGCGCTCCCTATGAACCGAGCGGGGTGGCTTACACGGTAACGACGGTCACCGACAAGCTGGTGGCGCCGTGGAGCATCGCCTTCCTCCCAGGCGGCAAGATGCTCGTCACGGAGAAGCCGGGCAACATGCGCGTCGTGAGCGCCGACGGCGCCGTGTCCGAACCGCTACAGGGCGTGCCGATGGTCCACTACCAGGGGCAGGTGGGTCTGCTCGATCTGGCGCTGGACAAGAATTTTGCGCAGAACCGGCGCATTTTTTTCACCTACAGCGAGAACACGAACGATACGGACAGTCACATCGTGCTCGCCAGCGCCACGCTCAACGTCGATCTCAAGGGGATCAGCGGCGCGAAGGTCATCTTCGGCTCCAGGCCCGCCCTGAGCAACCAGCGCTTCGGCGCCAACCAGGGCGGCCGTATCGCGGTCGACCGGGACGGGAACCTGTTCGTGATTATTGGCGATCGCGCGCCGACGCCTCCAACCGATTACGGGCAGCAAAATGACACCACGATCGGCAAGGTGCTCCACCTGACTCCCGAAGGTAAACCGATTGCGGGGAATCCGTTCATCGGGAAGGCCGGTTACGCTCCCGAGGTCTATTCGATGGGTCATCGCAGCCCCGAAGGTCTGGCGATCAACCCGGCCAACGGAGAACTCTGGGAAACGGAACACGGCCCCCAGGGCGGCGATGAGTTGAACAGGATCGAGCCCGGCAAGAACTATGGCTGGCCGGTAATCAGCCACGGCATCGACTACAACGGCCAGCCCATTACGACGGGCATCGTCGAAAAGGAAGGTCTGGAACAGCCGCGCTATTACTGGAATCCGGTAATCGCGCCGTCAGGCATGGCGTTCTATCAGGGCAACCAGTTCCCGGGATGGAAAGACAGCATCTTCGTGGGCGGTCTCGGCGCGCAGTTGCTCGACCGGCTGCACATGGATTGGAAAACCAACAAGGTGATCGGAGAAGAACCGCTGCTGCTCGAACCGGAGGTGCGCGCGCGCATCCGCGATGTGCGCTTCGGACCGGACGGCAACCTGTACGTGCTGACCGATTCGAACCCGCCTGCGACGGCCCGGCTGTACAGGATCACGCCC
>DASUFH010000180.1:0-15492 GCA_036274645.1 Terriglobia bacterium | reverse complement strand
GCCAAGGTTAACGCCGCTCCCGCCACCGCCACCCCCGTCGGTGATCCGGCCGGATGATGTGATAGCCGATGGAGCGCGTCCGGATGCGACGCCGCGGGCTTCACGCGGGTCCACGCCGGAGCCGGCCCGTCCGGGCAGCCTGTCGCCGCAGCCGTCGCTGCCACAGCCCGCCGCGCCGCCCGCGCCGCCTTCGCCGCCGCCTGCGGCGCCGGCCGCGCCGCCGTCCAACCCGAGAAATGCCGGACCAGGCAATGACGGGTTATCGGCCCTGGCCGCCAATGCCGGCGCCCCGCACGGCGCGCTTCCGGCGCAGATTGCAAACTCCAATTCCAGCGCGCTGCGCCTGCCCAGTCTGGGTGGAGGACGCGTCAGCGGCGCGGTGGACAACGCCATTCAGAACGCGGCAAACAACCGGCCGCGGTCGACGTCGAGCCTCGGTCGAACTGGAACCGATCAGGGACTCGAACTGCCAAACTTCAGCGCCGAAGAGCCGCAGATTCTTTCCGACACGCGCGGCTACGATTTCGGCCCATATTTGAACCAGGTTGTCAATCGCGTGCGGGTCAACTGGTATTCGCTCATCCCCCAGAGCGTCCGCTACAACGGACAGCGCGGACGGGTCGTGCTGACTTTCACGATCATCAAGACCGGTGAGGTCCGGGAACTCAGCCTGCGGCTCGGTTCCGGCGCGGATCCGCTCGACCGCGCAGCGATGGGATCGATTACCGCATCGAATCCGTTTCAGCAACTGCCGTCGAACTTCGATGGCGATCACCTGACTTTGCAGTTCACCTTCCTGTACAACTACTCGTTGCCATGAAAAAGACGACGCTGGCGGCTTATGCAACGCTGGTGTGCGCCGTCGCTCTCGCGTCCTGGCCATCCGTGAAAAACCGGTTGGACGCCGCCGGCCTTCAGACCTACGCGGGGCTGGGCGCCGAGCCCACCGTCCGGATTGGCCTGAACCAGGACGCCGCCACCGTGACAGTTCGCTCCGATCAGCCCTTCACGGTGGAAAAGCAGCGCGCGCGCAGCGTGAAAGTGTCCACGGCGCTGACGATCGGGGCGGGAACCACCGGACCCGTCTCGAAGAGCAGTCTCGAATCTCGAGCGATCGTTGAACTCGATGACGGGCGCGTCCTCGTCCTGCCGACGTCGACGAAAATCCGCATGGAGCCAGGCTCGGCCCGGCTGGACGTGGGTGGGAAAACGTATCGGGGCGTGATCGAAATATTCGGCAACAGCAAGAACTCCTTTACGGTCGTCAATGAGTTGCCGCTGGAAGACTATCTGCTGGGCGTTGTTCCCAACGAACTCAGCCCGATCACGTTCGGACAACTGGAAGCGCTCAAGGCGCAGTCTGTTGCCGCGCGCACCTACATTGTGCGGAATCTCGGACAGTACAACGGCGACGGCTTCGACATCTGCAATACCGACGCCTGCCAGGTGTACAATGGCGCGTCGACCGAACATCCGCTTTCCAGCCAGGCCGTCAGGGAAACCCGTGGCGCCATCGCGATCTACGGGGGGCGGCCGATTAACGCGCTTTACAGTTCCACCTGCGGCGGCCGGACCGAGAACGCAGAGAATATCTTTCAGGACAAGACACCGTATCTGGTCTCCACGCTCTGTGAATACAAGCATCCGGAGCCGCATGCGTTTGCCGCCGGCCAGGTGATTGCCGACTATGACGATGCCGTCCTGCGCGTCGCCGGCGTCGCCAACTACACCGATCTCGGCCGTTTCCTCGGCATCAAGGTAACGGCCGAACCCCGCGCGGCCAACCGCGAGGATCTGGCGCGGTTCATCCGGTCGACGTTTTATCCCACCGTGAAAGTTCGTTCGGACCTCGAGTTCCTCGCCGAGCAGGGCATCCTCTCGATGACCATGGACCTGCCGACGAAGACCGTTCTGAACCGCGTCATCGACAAGAAAAGCGCCTTTGAATGGCAACAGGGCGTGTTGACGTCGTGGGATGGCCAGACAATGAACATGCTGGTGGGCAATCAGCCCCGGACTTTTCGCCTCGGCCCGCAGGCGCCGATTTTTGCGCGGGTCGGCGACGATCGCGTCGCGATGAAAGACGGTACCTGGATCGGTGGCGAGTTGTTCGATTTTCGCGCGGCCGGCGACGTCATTCAATTCGCTGTTTATCGACGGAACTATGTGAATCCGACGGCGGACCGGTACTCGCGCCTGGCGCAGTGGCAGACCCACAAGACGCGCCAGGAGATCGACACCGCGTTTCAGCCGCTGAATATCGGCGCGGTCAAAGGCATGCGGGTCATCGAACGCGGACCATCGGAACGGCCGATTCGAACGGAAATTTCAGGAACTCGCGGCGCCCAGATTGTTCGCGCGCTCCGCCTGCGCAGCCTGCTGGGGCTGCGCGACAGCCTCTTCTATTTCGATGAAGAACGGAATGCGAACGGCGAGTTGCTGGGCATCAGCTTCTTCGGAACCGGCTGGGGGCACGGTGTGGGCATGTGCCAGGTCGGCGCGTTCGGCATGGCGCTTGACGGGGCAACCTTCGATCAGATTCTGAAGAAGTACTACCAGGGAATCGATATCGCTCAGGCGTATCGCTGAAGACGGGCGCGGATTTGGCGGACACTGCCGGGCGTCCCTGCAACCGCTACCGCGTTCTTGGGTCCCCGTCTGCATGCAGGGGCGGTTTATGACCGCCCACGTTTCGGCGTGAATCCTGGTGAAATCAAGAGGTCCGTTCCGAAACGCGGGCGGTCATAGACGTCATAGACCGCCCCTGCAAATGCTCCCGTTTAGATCAGCACGAAAAAACAGGTGACCGTTTCCGATTAGATCAGCACGAAAAAACAGGTGACCGTTTCCGACTTTCCACTCATCGCCATTGTTGGTCCGACGGCCAGCGGCAAATCGGATCTCGCTCTCTCGATCGCCGAACACTTCGGTGGCGAGATCGTGAACTACGATTCGGTTCAGATCTTCCGTGGACTCGATATCGGTTCGGCCAAGCCCACTGCCGAGGAGCGTCGGCGCGTTCCTCACCATATGATCGATATCCGCGATCCTGACGACGTCTACACCGCCGGCGACTATCAGCGCGAAGCGCGTCCCGTTCTGGAGGAGATTCGCAGCCGGTCTCGCCTGCCAATCCTCGTGGGTGGCACGGGTTTCTATTTGAAGGCGGTCATCGAGGGTCTGTTTGACGGTCCTCAGCGATCCGAACTCTGGCGTCGCCGGATGGAGTCGATCGTCGAAAAAAGGGGCCGGGAGTATCTGCACCGCCTGCTCAAGCGGTTCGATCCGGAAGCCGCCGGCCGTATCGCGCCGCGCGACAAGCCGAAAATCATGCGCGCGCTCGAAGTGCGTCTGGCAACCGGACAATCTCTTTCCGAGCATTTTCGTCGTGAGCCGCGGCAACCGCTGAAGGGATTCCGTGTTCATACGATCGGGCTGAATCCGGATCGGGACGAGACGTGGAGGCGCATCGACGAGCGTGTCGTTCGGATGTTTGCGGCGGGTTTCGTTGAGGAGGTCCGTGGGCTGATTGACGCCGGAACGTCTCCAGAGGCCCGGGCGTTCGGAGCCATCGGTTATCGGGAAATTGTGGCCAATCTCGAAGATTCTATCCCCTGGGACGAAACCATCCGTATAATTCAGCGCAACACTCGGCGATATGCAAAACGACAAATGACCTGGTTTAGGAATCAGCCGGGCGTTACTTGGTTCGATGGGCCAGGAGATAACGACAGTATAAAAGAGAGAGCCCATCGATTCGTGCAACTTGCCCTTTCGCGTTAGGAGCCTCTATGGAGAACAAAGCGGAAACAAAACAAGAAAACAAAGCGGCCGCTCAGAATATCCAGGACGTTTATCTGAACACCGTTCGCCGGGACAAAATGCTGGTTACGGTATTTCTGATCAGCGGAGTGAAACTGATCGGGAGAATCAAGGCTTTCGACAAGTATTCGGTCGTGTTGGAATCCAACAATCAGGACCAGCTGATTTTTAAACATGCCATCTCAACAGTGACGATGGCCCGGTCAATGGCCGGTTCGCCATCGAGCCCGGTCGCTGCAGGCTCAACGCACTGATCCGGCGGGAGGATGGCGCGGCGCTGTCGCGCCATCCTCCTCGATCCCGCTACCATAGCGGTTATGGAAGCCGCCCTCCTGGTTACGGTCAACGATTCTGACGACACGCTTGCGGAACTTCGCGAACTGGCGATTACGGCGGGAGCGCGGGTGGTTGACGAGTTCGTCCAGCGCCGGGACCACCCCGATCCGGCCACATATATCGGCAAGGGCAAGGTGGATCAACTCCGCCAGACGGTTCTGGCCGAATCCATCGATGTCGTCATTTTCGACGATGAACTCAGCCCCAGCCAGGCCCGCAACCTCGAAGAAGCGCTCGAGACCAAGGTCGTCGACCGCACGGGCCTCATCCTCGACATTTTTGCGCGCCGCGCCCAGACCAAAGAAGGGAAGCTGCAGGTCGAGCTGGCCCAATGGAATTACCGGCTGTCGCGGCTGGCCGGCGGCCGCAGCTATCTGTCGCGGTTGGGTGGCGGGATCGGCACGCGCGGTCCGGGTGAAACGAAGCTGGAAATGGACCGGCGGCAGATCCGGCATCGCATCGCGGTCCTGGGCCGGGAGATCGAAGCAATCCGCAAACACCGGCAATTGCACCGCGACCGGAGACGGCGCGACCGTCTGCCGCTCGTCTCGCTGGTGGGCTATACGAACGCCGGCAAGTCGACCCTGTTTCAGGCGTTGTCGGGCGAAACCACCCTGGTGTCGAGCCGCATGTTTTCGACTCTGGATCCGCTCATTCGCAAGATTCGCCTCGGGGGGCGCCGGTCCATCCTGATTTCCGACACGGTCGGCTTCATCCGGAAACTGCCGCACCAACTGGTGTCCGCTTTCCGCGCGACCCTCGAGGAAGTCGTCCAGGCGGATCTCATTCTCCATGTGATCGATTCGTCCGATGATGACCGCGACCGGAAGCGCGAGGTCGTGCTCGGCGTTCTTAAGGAGATTGGCGCCGGCGCCAACCCTGTCCTGACGGTCTATTCGAAAGCGGATCTTCTGGCGGAGACTGACGTCCGCCGGGCCGCCACCGAAGGCGACGTCCTCGTTTCCGCGCGGAACGGCGATGGTCTGGACCAGCTTGTGGATCGCTTGATCCGCGCGCTGCCGGACTGGAATCCGAGCGGAAGCCCCGACGCCCCGGAATTGAACTCACAGTGAACCCTTCGCCTGAAATTCACGTTTCATGCGCGTTTCGAACAAGCGCTCGCCGCGATCCCAGACAGGACAAGGCTTTCCGCAGCCCCCTCCTCTGAAAGGCCCGCCAGATCTCGTATTGCGCCGGTCTTAGTTCAGAAAGCCCATGCATTCTGGACTCACCCGGAGGTCTTGCCCCGAATGCCGTCAGGACAGGGGGTTGAGCGCCACCCGGAAAGGCCCCAAAAGCGTCAAGTTTTCAACAGCGGCCGGCGCCGACCGAAATCGGTGCAAAGTGCTATAAACCCCATATTTGAGAGGCCTCAGGGGGCTCTGGCGCAGGTTTTCCACAGGCTTATCCACAGCTTCTGTGGATCAGCCTTTTTGCACCCGCTTTGCATCCGCTTTTTTTGTGGGGGCGGTCTATGACCGCCCAGAATGTTTCGTGAATGAATTGGGGACAGCCTCCGAATTCAGTGAGGGTGGCGTTGATAACACCGAATTCGGAGGCTGTCCCCAATTCATTCACAGCTTCTATGACCGCCCCTACATGCGGACTGGTCGATACCGGGCGCCGGCGAATATGATTAATCCATGGATCCGCTCCAGATTGACGGTCAGACGCTGACGATCGATGACGTCCACCAGGTGGCGGCGGCCAGGCGGCGAGTCGTTCTCGCGCCGGAAGCGGCGGAGCGGATGTCGCGATCGCGTCAGGTCATCGAAGCCATCGTCCGTGAAGGGCGCGCGGTTTACGGGGTATCCACCGGTTTCGGCAAACTCGCCGACGTCCATATCGGCAGCGATCAGATCACTCCACTTCAGCACAATCTCGTGCGCAGCCACGCGGCGGGGCTTGGCGACCCATTTACCGAAGAAGAGACGCGCGCGCTCATGCTCCTGCGCGCGAACGTCCTCGCCAAAGGTTTGTCCGGCGCAAGACCGATCGTTGCCGAACGTCTTTGCGATTTGCTCAATCATGATGTTTATCCGGTGATCCCGTGCCGCGGCAGTGTTGGGGCGAGCGGCGACCTGGCGCCTCTGGCGCACCTCGCGCTCGTGTTGATCGGCGAAGGCGAAGTCGTTCAGGGCGGCGCCAGAGTCGGTGGCCGCGTGGCGCTGGACGCCATCGGCGCGCCTCCGCTGGATCTCCAGGCCAAAGAAGGTCTCGCGTTGCTGAACGGCACGCAGGCAACTCTCGCGACCGGTGTGCTGAGCTGGCGTCGCGCGAAGCGGCTGGTCGATCTGGCCGATCTGGCCGGAGCCATGTCGCTGGAAGCGCTCAAGGGATCGCCGGTAGCGTTCGATGCCCGCGTGCATCAGGCCCGGCCCCACCCCGGACAGATTGAGGTTGCCGAACGTCTTTCCCGTTTTCTCGGCGAGAGCGAGATCCGCCAGTCGCATATGAACTGCGGGCGCATTCAGGACGCCTACAGCCTGCGATGCATGCCCCAGGTCCACGGGCCGGCGCGCGAGTGCCTGGAATACGCGCGCGGTGTGGCGGCCATCGAGATCAACAGCGCGACAGACAATCCGCTGGTCTTCGATGAAAACGCGATCCTGTCGGCCGGAAACTTCCACGGTCAGCCGCTCGGCCTGGCTCTCGACTTTCTCGCGATTTCGCTGACCGTTCTTGCGAACATCTCCGAGCGTCGGATCGAACGGTTGCTGAATCCCGAATATGGAGACCTGCCGCCGTTTCTGGCCGATCATCCCGGTCTCAACTCCGGTTTCATGATTGCGCAGGTTGCGGCGGCCGCTCTCGCCAGCGAGAACAAGGTCCTCTCGCACCCGGCTTCCGTCGATTCGATTCCCACGTCCGGCAACCGGGAGGATCACGTCCCCATGGCGATGGGCGCAGCCCTGAAACTGAAGCAGGTGGTCGCCAATCTGGAGCGCGTGCTGGCCATCGAGTTTCTCTGCGGGGCTCAGGGCATCGACTATCTCCGTCCACTGAAAGCCGGGGTTGCGGTGGAAGCGGCCTATCAACGGATTCGCGAGAGGATCCCGCACGTTGCGGAAGATCGTGTGCTGGCGACGGATATGGAGCGCATGATGGAGATCATGAAAAACGACGCGTTCGTGAACCTGGCGAGTTGATCATGGAATACACACCCATACGCGCGCCGCGTGGAACGGCGATCTCCGCGAAAGGCTGGCATCAGGAAGCCGCTCTGCGGATGCTGATGAACAACCTCGATGAGGACGTGGCCGAGGATCCCCGGCGGCTGATCGTCTATGGCGGTTCGGGCCGCGCCGCGCGCAGCTGGGAAGCTTTTCACGCGATCGTTCGGGCGCTCCGGAATCTTGAAAACGACGAGACCTTGATCGTTCAGTCGGGCAAGCCGGTGGGCGTTTTTCGTACCTTCAGGCACGCTCCGCGGGTTCTGATCGCCAACGCCAATCTGGTTCCGCACTGGGCCACCCGTGACGAGTTCAGGCGCCTGGAAGCAATGCAGCTCACGATGTACGGACAGATGACGGCTGGATCCTGGATCTACATCGGAACGCAAGGGATTGTCCAGGGCACCTATGAAACCTTTGCCGCCGCCGGGCGCAAACACTTCGGTTCGTCGCTGGCGGGAAAGATTCTCCTTACCGGAGGCCTTGGGGGAATGGGTGGCGCCCAGCCACTGGCCGCCACGATGAACGGCGCGGCCTGCCTCGCGGTGGAAGTTGATCCGGCGCGGGTCCAGCGGCGCATCGCGACCGGATATCTCGACACCATGACGGCAGACCTCGACGACGCATGGCGACTCGTGACCAGGGCCAGGGATGAACGCCGCGCGCTCTCCGTGGGGCTCGTCGGCAACTGCGCGGACGTGTTGCCCGAAATGGCGCGGCGCGGCTGGATACCGGACGTGCTGACGGACCAGACCAGCGCGCACGATCCTTTGCATGGATACGTCCCACGCGGCTGCTCACTCGAGGAAGCCTCCGCGCTTCGCCAGGCCGATCCCGACACGTACGTCCGGCGCGCCATCGAATCCATCGCCATTCATGTTCAGGCGATGCTCGACATGCAGAAGCGGGGCGCCGTCACGTTCGATTACGGTAACAACATCCGCACGATGGCGGCCGAGGGCGGCGTCACGAACGCATACGACTTTCCCGGCTTTATTCCGGCCTACATTCGTCCGATGTTCGCCGAAGGCCGCGGACCTTTCCGCTGGGTGGCGCTTTCGGGAAAGCCCGAGGACATTGCCGTGACCGATGACCTGGTGCTGGAACTGTTTCCCGCCGATGACGTCCTCAATCGCTGGATCCACCTGGCCCGGGAGCGCGTGCATTTTCAGGGATTGCCGGCGCGCATCTGCTGGTTGGGCTATGGCGAGCGCGCGCAGTTTGGTGAGCGTATCAATCATCTGGTGAAGAGCGGGAAGGTGACCGCGCCCATGGTGATCGGCCGGGACCATCTGGACTGCGGATCGGTGGCGTCTCCGTATCGTGAAACTGAAGCGATGAAAGACGGCAGCGACGCCATCGCCGACTGGCCGATACTCAACGCGCTGTTGAACACGGCGTCCGGCGCCAGCTGGGTTTCGTTTCATCATGGTGGAGGCGTTGGCATCGGCTACTCCCTTCACGCGGGTCAGGTCATCGTCGCGGACGGAACCGATGAAATGACCGAGCGGCTGAATCGCGTTCTCACCAACGACCCGGGGATTGGCGTGGCGCGGCACGTGGATGCGGGTTACGACGAAGCTCGCGAATTTGCCTCGCGATCGGGAATCAAGATCGGCTGAGTGAAATGGATCTCAATATCGTCCATGCCGGTGAACTGGTCACTGTTCGCGGCCCGTCGCGCGCGCGGCGCGGGGCGGAATTGCGGGAGCTCGGGATCATTCGGGATGGGGCGGTCGCCGTGCGCAAAGGCCGGATCGACTGGGTGGGGCCAACCGACGCTCTGCCGGACAGGAAAGCGCCGGAATTCGACGCGTCCGGCAAGGTCGTCCTGCCGGGTTTCGTCGATTCGCACACGCACGCCGTGTTTGCCGGTTCACGCGCGGATGAATTCGAGTGGCGCATCGAGGGAACCCCGTACATGGAGATCCTGGCCCGCGGTGGCGGCATCCATTCCAGCGTGAAGTCCATCCGCGAGGCTGCGGCGCTCGATGTGCGGTTTGCGCCGCGCTTCTTCGAATACGGCACGACAACGATCGAAGCCAAGAGCGGATATGGGCTGAATCTGGAATCCGAGATCCGCATGCTGGAAGCCATGCGCGCGGAACGGAAGCTGGAAATTGCGCCAACGTACCTGGGCGCGCACGCGCTGCCTCCGGAGTTTGCGGGCGACCGGCAGGCGTTCGTCGACGCCGTGATCGGCGATCTCGAGACGATTGCCGCCCGCCGGCTGGCGGAATTTTGCGATGTGTTTGTCGAGCCGGGCGCGTTTACGGTTGAAGAGGCGCGCCGGATCTTCACCCGGGCCCAAATGCTCGGCTTGAGGATCAAGGCGCATGCGGAAGAGTTTGCGCCGTCCGGAGGCGCGGCTCTCGCGGTGGAAATGGGCGCGACATCGGCGGACCATCTCGGGGCGATCACCGAGGAAGGCGTCCGCTCTCTGGCTGAATCGAACGTCATCGCCACGCTGCTTCCAGCCACGCTTTTCATGCTGGGCGGCCAGCGGTACGCTCCGGCCCGGCGTCTCATTGAGAGCGGCGCGGCCGTGGCTCTGGCCACCGACTTCAATCCGGGAACCGCCCCGACGGTGAATATGCAATTCGTGATGTCGCTGGCCTGCGCGCAAATGCGCATGACGCCGGCGGAGGCGATCGTTGCGGCCACAATCAACGGGGCGTGCGCCATTGCCCGGGAAGAGCGCGTCGGCTCGATCGAACCCGGTAAGCAGGCCGATATTGCCGTATTCGATGTGACGGACTATCGCGAGATTCCGTATTTCGTTGCGATGAATTTTTGTGTGGCGACGTTCAAGCGGGGAGAACCGGTGTGGGCCCCTGCGTAATGGAAGCACGCCCCGTTCAGCCATAAGGGGAATTGCCAATCTATGAAGCGAATCGTCGAATGCGTTCCGAACTTCAGCGAAGGCCGCCGGCCCGAGGTGATCGACGTGATCGTTGCCGCCATGACGGCCGGGCGCGATGTCTACCTGCTGGACCGGCAGATGGATCCCGATCACAATCGTGCGGTCATCACCATTGCGGGCGCTCCGGAATCCATCGGCGAGGCCGTCATTCGCGGTGTGGAAACGGCGGCTGCGCGCATCGATCTCACGCGGCATCAGGGCGGGCATCCCCGCATTGGCGCGGCCGACGTCATTCCGTTCATACCGCTGCGAGGCGTTTCCATCGAGGAGTGCGTCGAGATCGCGCGACAGACCGGCCGCGAAATCGCCCGGCGCTTCCACATTCCCGTCTATCTGTACGAAGCGGCGGCCACGCGCCCCGAGCGGCTTCATATCGAAAATATTCGCCGGGGCCAGTTCGAGGGCCTGCGTGACAGCATCGTCCACGACCCGGAACGGAAACCGGATTTTGGCGAGCCACGCGTTCATCCGACCGCCGGCGCCACCGTGGTCGGCGCGCGAAAGCCGCTGATTGCGTACAACATCAATCTCCATTCGGCCGACATCGAGATTGCGAAGCGCATCGCGAAACGGGTTCGATTTTCCAGCGGCGGGTTCCGCCATGTGAAGGCGATCGGCCTTCTGCCGCTCGATCGCAATCAGGCGCAGGTGTCCATGAGCCTGACAGACTTTGAACGCACTTCAATCGAACTCGTTTTCGAAACGGTCGGTCGCGAGGCGGAGCGGTACGGCGTCAGCGTGGCCGGTAGTGAGATCGTCGGGTTGATTCCTCAGGCGGCTCTGGAGGGAGCGGCCGAGTTCTACCTGCGATTGGAGAATTTCAAATCCGACATGGTTCTGGAGACGCGACTCGATGCGGCCATGTCGGGAGTGGAAGAGGCCGCGGCCGCGCCGGGCAACGCGGACATCGTCCGGCCCTTCGTGGACCGGGTAGCGTCAGCGGAGCCCGTTCCGGCCGGTGGCAGCGCCGCCGCGCTGGCCGGCGCGCTGGGGGCCGCGCTCGGGCAGATGACCATAGAAATCACGAAAGGGAAGAAGGCCTATCAGGAGCATTCAGCCCGGTATTCCGAAGCGCTCGATCGGCTGGGGGCGTGCCGGACGACCCTGCTGGAGTTGATCGATATCGATGTCGACGCCTACCGCCGCGTCATGAGCGCCTACCGGCTTCCCAAAGATTCGCCGGAACGCGATAAGGCCATCCAGGCAGGCCTTGTTGCCGCCACGGAAAGCCCGTTCCGCACCGCCGCCTGCGCCGCGGAAGCGCTCGGCGCGCTCGAGCCTTTGCGCCTGATCATCTATCCGAACGTGGCTTCGGATTTCGAGGTCGGTCTCGACATGCTGCGATCATGCCTGCGAGGCGCCATTGCCAACATGCGCGTGAATCTTGCCGGGTTGCAGGACGCGGATGCGCGCGCCCGGTACGAGAGTCCCATTGCGGTGTGGGAACTGCTGCTGTCCGACCGTTAAGACGTCCTTCCCGTCCACGCCCTCTGGAGTTGGTTCATCAATGGCCGCGGACGGAGCGGTTCGTTGAACTACCTTGCAGATTCTTTCGTATTTGCCGCAAGTTTCAATCGGATGTTTATCGAACCGCCCCGTCCGCGCCTATCCAAGGACGGGGTGATCATTCCGAAACATTGTGGCCAGCGGGTCACGGACCATTCTTCGAAAGGGTCTCAAACACAATTTCAATCTTCACGTCTTTGTCCCGGACATCCAGCGGGGTCGTCATCAGGTCCACGCCGCCGCTCGTGATGGATTTCACGCGCAGGGGCGCGCCGTCCGGAACGGTTGCGCCGACGCGATATTGGCCAGCGGGCAGCCTGGTCTGGAAGACTCCGTCAGCGTTCAGCGTGGCCTCCTCGCTGGATCCGTAGAATTCGAAGGTGGCGGTCGATTTTGTTTCGGTGGTTCCCCGGATAATCGTGGGGCCGTCAAACTTGCCGTCGACCCGAAAGGTCATCCTTTCCAGGTGGCCTCCCCCTTCGATCGTGGCGTGGATGATGATCTTGCGAAACGCGGGGTGCGAGAACACGAAATCGATCGGATCACCCTCCGCAATATTCAGGCTGACACCTGGAAACGGAACCGGTGAGCGCGGATCGATGCTGACCGCATAGGCTCCCGCGGGCAGCCCTGCGGTAAATGCGCCGTCGGCGGAAACGGCTGTCTGGCCGGTATTGCTTGCCCTTACGGCCGATGGATTGGTCTTTTCCATAAACAGGATCCGGTCGATTTCGGGATCGGCAGGTTCAACGCGGCCGGAGACCGGTACCTCTCGAATCGCCGGACCGCTCATCGTGATGTGCAGTTCCTCCGCGCTGTCTGTGACGACGAACAGCGGCTGTTCGGGAGTGTTCAACTCCCGCGTTCCGATGCGGAAGCTGGTGACTTTGTAACCCAGGGAGATCGAATCGGGATCGATGACGACGTGACAGCCGTCTACCGGAAGAATCGCCGTGAACGATCCGTCGGGCCGGAGATCCACGCGGGTCTTGGCCGAGACGCCCGCCAGGCGTTCCGCTGGTGGACAGTCGAGCGCAAAACTGATGTTCAGCGGGATGACGCTGTCCCCTTCAAAGATCGCCCGTCCGGAGATTTTGCGGACGCCCCGCGTGAGAATCTCGACGCCGGTCTGATCGCGATCGAGATGGACGGTGACCGCTGTGGGCAGTGGTTCCGTGCCGGGATCCGGTTCGATCGTGTAGGTTCCGGCGGGAAGCCTGGAGAACTGAAACGCGCCGTCGTTTCCGACTTCGGCGGAGACGCTGCGCTGAAGAAGCGGACTCGTCGCTTTGAGACGCCTGATGCTGGAGGCTCCCGGGCCGGTGACATGTCCGGCAATCGTGGACCACGGCGCCTTTGGCGCGACGCCGAGCACGATCGTCATCTCGACCATCTCCCCGGTGTTCCGGATCTCAAACGGTCCCTTGAGCAGATCGGCGCCCTCCGAAGTCATGGACTGAACCACATATCCCGGGGGCAGTCCGTCCACACGGACCTGGTATCGGCCGGTGAACAGGAACTCCGTAAGATCGGGTGTTCCCGCGCGGTTGACGGGCGCTGCGTTTTTTGCCGTAAGGTCTGTCAGTGTCAGTCGGAACACCGGCAGCGGTCCACCCTCGATGGCGATGGTTTGCCGGAGCATGACTGTCGGCCGGATATGGAATTCGATGTCGGTGATATCGCGGTCCTCCACAATAATCACCTGTTCACGCGTCATGCCGTCATCGATGACGCGGATTGGCGCCAGTTGCGCCCGGTAAGACCCCGGGCGGAGGTTGCTGAACTCAAAGGATCCGTCCGGGCCGATCAACGTCGTGCCGTTGAGTGAGCCGCCGATCAGGGAGATGTCGATGCGGGCCCCGACCGGTTGCTGGAGGCCGTCGTCGAAGAGCACGCGTCCGCTGATTCGGAGCGGCGGAATGAACGTCAGCCGGAAATCGATTTTCTCCAGTCTGGCGCCGGCCGCCAACGTCACCACGGTGGCTTCGTTCTCGGCCGACACTCCGGGGAAATACGAGGGTGAATCGAGGGCCCCCGCGATGATGCGATAGCGACCGGGCGGCACGTCTTCGAGGTGGTACCTCCCCGCCCGATCGGTTTGCGCAATGCTCATCAGCGCCTGCTGTCCCGGGATGTCGTTTACCGCCAGCGCGCCGATTCGCACGCCGACCGCAGGCGCGCCGTCCTTCGTCAGCACCCGTCCGGAAATGGTTCCCGGCGTGGTTCGAAGCTGCGCGGCCGGAACAGCCAGCAACATCGCCAGAAGGAGCGCTGCCATTGCTTCGAGCATATGCCTCCGGGGCGAAGGTCTGCAACGGCCGTGTGAGGGGTCGCGAAAAACAACCTATGGCCGCCGGAGCGCGCCGGCCAGAAATCCTTCGATCTGTTCAATCTTGTTGCTTCGCGCGACGGATGCGGGAAGACGACTCAACCGGGCGGGATCCGCCGAATACGCCATCGCCGGTTTTCCATAACGCTCCGCCAGAGCCAGTTCGGAAGCGGTTCCGGCCCCGCCCGGCAGCGCGATGATCGCGGCGCACGAGAGGATATTGATGTGGTTTCGCGAGAGATCGTCGGTCCCTTCGTTTCCGCTGCGGGGAAGGTGCGTATGGACGGCCAGTTCCACATACTCATTGGGATAGCCGGCGCGTGGCGCCGAGCGATCGGTTTCGCTCGCACACGGAAGAATCCCAATCGAAATGCCTGCGCCACGCCGGTGGGTGATGAATGATCGCGCGACGGAGCGCATCACGCCCTGTCCACCCCCGGTCAGGAGATTGACCTCGAGGCGCGTGAGGAGTTCGCCAACAGCGTCCGCATCGTCGTCGTGGGATTCCGTGGCGGAGCCCATCACACCGACCGTCCATCGTGAGAGCGTGGGATTCATGATCGACGTCGAATTATAGAGAATCTCGTGTGTTCCGCTGCTGAATGAATTGGGGACAGCCTCCGAATTCGGTGACAGATGCCGAGTTATCAACGCCACCTTCACCGAATTCGGAGGCTGTCCCCAATTCAGTCGATTGCGGCCATTGTGAAATTTTGGGCGGTCATAGACCGCCCACGCGATTGGTATCGCGACGCATCGCGACAAAAACTAGACCAATAATCGCTTTGTTGAAAACAAAGCGATTATTGGTCTAGTTCCTTGGGAGACCGCCCCTACAGGCGCTACAATGTGCGCCCTATGGCCCTGCTTGAAATGACGGGGATTTCCAAGCGCTTTCCTGGCGTGACAGCGCTCGACAACGTTCATCTTTCGGTGGACAAGGGCGCGGTAGTCGGGCTGGTTGGCGAAAACGGCGCAGGGAAATCGACACTGATGAAGATCCTTGCCGGAATTCACCGGCCGGATTCCGGAACCATTCGTATCGAAGGCGTGCCCACGGTTTTTCGCTCTCCCGGGGAAGCGGTGAAGAGCGGCGTCGCGATTATCCATCAGGAACTGGAAGTCATCGACACGCTCGATATTGCGGCAAACGTGTTTCTCGGCCGGGAGCCCGTATGGGGCGGCCCGCTTGCGTTGATCGATCGCAAAGCGATCTATATTCAGGCGGAGCGCGCCCTGGCGCGCCTGGGAATGGATCGCGCGCCGGATACGCTGGTCGCCGAACTGTCCACCGCGGAGCGCCAGCTTGTGGAGATCGCCAAGGCGCTCTCGCTGGACGCGCGGATCCTGGTCATGGACGAGCCGACTTCCAGCCTCACCTTGAAAGAGACGGAGCGCCTGTT
>DASUFH010000179.1:0-6008 GCA_036274645.1 Terriglobia bacterium | reverse complement strand
AAGGATTGAGCGGACCGCCGGTGAGTCCCAGGATCAGGGTCATGACGACCGCGTCCAGTATGAAAAGGGCCCCGACCCAGTGCTCGCCATGGGCGCCCAGGGCGTCACGACGGTGGCTGATCCAGGCGTTGGCGAGGAGCTGGATCGCGAGCACTGCCGCCACGAGAAGCCACGGCGCCGGGACGTCGAATCCCCACGACACCGCCGCCATCAGCGCAACTTCGCCCAAAATCATCCCGTAGCGAAGCCGGACGATCCACGCAATCGGCAGACGGTGGGAAATCGATTCGTCGATGGAAGCAGCCCGGGTCACCGCGTCATTTTACTGCAGTCGGCGCGCGAAAAGATGGGGCAGCCGCGACGGGGAATCCGATCAGGCCTGCTTGAGGACAATTCCCTCAATGACGTTCATCAGGTCTTCGCACAGATCGATGGTGTGTTCGAGTTCGTTGTAGATCGAACTATATTTCATCAGGCGGATCGCATCGGTTTCTTCCTGGTACAGCTTTCCAACGAAGTGACGGTAAAGGCGATCACCTTCGTTTTCCAGCGCGTGCACACTGACCACCTGGTCCCGAAGCGTGTCGTAGCTCATCTTGCGCAGGCCATGCACGCTCTTATGGATGTCGGCCACGGCGCGTTGTGTCACATCAAGCAGCATGCTCATGCCGTCATCGATCCGGTCGATGTGGTAAAGAACAAGCAGGTCCGACACATGGTCCATCAGATCGAGCACGTCGTCCATGCTCTTCGTCAGTGAATACACATCCTCGCGGTCGAACGGCGTGATGAACGAGCGGTTGAGTTCCTCGAAGATGGCATGGGTGAGTTTATCGCCCACGTGCTCAAGATCCTTGATCTCGTCACGGACCCGGGTCATGTCGTCGCGCGAAGCCGTTCGGGCAAGACCAGCATACACTCCGGCAGCCTTCAGGAGATTGTCCCCGGCTTGCTCAATGTACGGCAGGAACTTGTCGTCCTTCGGCAAAAACACACGCAGCAACGAATTCAGGCTCATCATCACTCCTCGGCTATAATCACGCCCGCCCGCGGCTCGCGCGCGCGGCGTAAGACTGTAACATGCCCCGGACAGGGGATGAGGACTTTGCGTGGATTTGACATCGCCGACGTTCTGGTTCGCCGTGGCCATCATCGCGACGGCTCTTGTTTTCGACTATCTCAACGGGTTTCATGACGCCGCCAACTCCATCGCGACCGTCGTGTCGACCCGGGTGCTTTCGCCTGGCAAGGCGGTTTGCTGGGCGGCCTTTTTCAACTTCGCGGCCGCGTTCGGTTTCGGAGTCGGGGTGGCCAAAACCGTGGGAACCGGCATGATCGACATTAAACTTGTCGACCAGACCGTGATCTTCGCGGGCCTGATTGGCGCCATTGCCTGGAACATCATTACCTGGTATCTGGGCCTCCCGACCAGCTCTTCCCATGCGCTCATCGGTGGGTACGCCGGAAGCGCCATCGCGAAAGCCGGCATGGGCGTCATCATTCCCTCGGGTTGGACCAAAACGCTGATCTTCATCGTGGTCTCTCCGGTGGTCGGAATGCTCCTCGGATTCATCTTCATGGCGGCCACCATGTGGATTGTCCGGGACTCGACGCCGCGCCGCGTAGACGGGTGGTTTCGGCGGCTGCAATTGGCCTCCGCCGCCGCCTATAGCCTGGGACACGGCGCCAACGACGCGCAAAAGACGATGGGGATCATCGCGGGCGTGCTGTTTACGTCGGGCTACATCACGACGTTCGACATTCCAATGTGGGTCGTGATCCTTGCCCACATGGCGATCGGACTTGGCACGCTCACGGGCGGATGGCGGATCGTCAAGACGATGGGGCAGCGGATCACCGCCTTGCGGCCCGTCGGCGGATTTTCGGCGGAAAGCGCCGCCGCCATCTGCCTGTTCGGTCTCGCGATGAATGGGATTCCGGTCAGTACAACGCATACGATCACCGGCGCCATTATCGGAGTCGGCTCGACCCGGCGGCTGACCGCAGTGCGGTGGGGTGTGACGAAAAATATCGTGTGGGCCTGGGTCGTGACCATTCCGGCAGCCGCGCTGATTGCCGCCCTGGTGTATGAAATTCTTGCCTGAAAACGGGAGAACGTCTTGCGGCTGCATTCCCGTCTGATCGCCCTCAATGCCCTGGCGATCGCGGCAGTCACCATCCTGCTGTCCTACTTCCTCAGTCACGGCGTGGCAAACGTCGTCCAGTCGGAGGCCGAAGAGCAGATGGCCGGCGCGGCGGCGCTGGCGGCGGCGACCATCCGAACGCATCCGGATCGAGGAGACCCGATCCGCCTGGCGGATGAACTGGGGCGATTGCTCGGTGTTCGAGTGACGCTGATCGCCGCCGATGGAACCGTGCTGGGGGACTCCAGCCTGACGCCGGAAGAAACGCGCGCCGTGGAGAATCATCGTGAACGACCGGAGGTGATTCAGGCGCTGGAAACGGGCCGAGGCGCGGCGATTCGATACAGCGCGACGGTTCACATGTCGTTTATCTACGTGGCCCATCGCGACGGCGATCTCATCGTTCGTCTGGCCAAACCACTGGAGAGCGTCGACGGTCTGATCAACAGCCTGCGCTGGCAGCTGGCCATCGCCATGACCGGATCGCTCGTGGCGGTGCTTGCGTTTGGCTATACCGTCCTCGCGTTTGTCTCCCGCCCGCTCGCCCGGCTGGCCGAGGCGGCGCGTCATCTGGCGGTTGGCGATCTGGATCGGGAAATTCCGGAAGTTCGCGGCGACGCGGACCTGGTTCGCATCGGATCGGCGCTGTCCGCCATGTCCCGCAGCCTGCGATCGAAGATCGGCGAACTCGTGGAGGAAAAGAACCGCATCGACACGATCGTCGAAACGATGAGCGCGGGCGTCATCGTATTTGACCGCAACGCGCGCGCGGTGTTGGCCAACCGCTGGCTCCGGGAAGCCCTCCAGATCCAGGGGCCAGTGGATGGAAAGTCTCCACTCGAAATCACGCGCCAACCGTCGCTGGAAGCGGCCGTGCGACAAACGCTCGAGTTTGGAGGAGTGGCGGCCACCGAATGGACGACGCATCAGGGCCGGACCCTGTCGGCCCGC
Organism: Terriglobia bacterium; assembly: GCA_036274645.1. GTDB lineage: Bacteria > Acidobacteriota > Terriglobia > 20CM-2-55-15 > 20CM-2-55-15 > DASUFH01. Next base: position 2,913 of record DASUFH010000179.1, on the reverse strand, counting down.
TCCGCGCCGGTGGGCCGGCGCCTGGGCGAAGCGGAACTGGCGGTCGTGGTGTTTCACGATCTGACGGAGATCCGGCGTCTCGAGGCGATCCGCAAGGACTTCGTCGCGAATGTTTCCCACGAATTCAAGACGCCGCTCACCTCGATTCGCGGCTACGCGGAAACATTGCTGTCCGCGCCGCCGGAAAACCGCGAAACGCTGCGGGAATTCCTCGCGGCGATCGAGCGCAACGCCACGTTACTCTCCGCGCTCGTCGAAGACATGCTCGTGCTGGCGCAGCTCGAAGCGGATCTGCCGATGCAGAAACAGCCGGTCGATATCCGCGCGCTGATCTCGCGTCAGATCGATTCCCGGCGGCACCTGCTGGCGACACGGGGGATTCATGTCGAGATCGACTGCCCCGAACGCTCCATTCTGGCCGATCCGGCGCGCCTCTCCCGCGCGTTTGCCAACCTGCTGGATAACGCGATTCACTACAATCGCAACGCCGGAGAGATCCGCATTTCGTGCCAGGAGACCGCCAGGGGATTTGCGATTGCGGTCTCCGACACCGGCTTTGGTATTCCCTCCGAAGATCTGCCCCGCGTGTTTGAGCGCTTCTATCGCGTCGAAAAATCGCGCGACCGGTCCGCTGGCGGCACCGGGCTCGGCCTCGCCATTGCCCGTCACGCGATTGAGAGTCAGGGTGGTTCGATTTCGGTGACCAGCACCATCGGCGTCGGATCCACCTTCACGATTGTTCTGCCGCAGGAAATCCGGAACTAAGCCGAGTTTCGCCGCGCCACCGGCGCCGCAGCACGTATAATCGTCGGTTTGCGCGCCCGATCGGGCGCTGCTCCGGAGCGCGGATGGAAGATTTCGACAATTCGGCCCCGCCATCACTACTCGACACATGGCCAACGCTGACGCCCGAAGAACGCGTGTCGGCGTTTGAGTCCCTGCCCCGCGCCGAGGTCGATGACTTCTTCTTCAGCCTCAGCTCCTTTCATCAGGCGGAATTGCTGCAAAGCCTGCCGGAAGGCCAGCAACGTCTGTGGCTGCGTGTCCTCGCGCCCGACGACGCGGCCGACCTGATCCAGTTGTGGCCCGAAGAGGACCGGCGCCGGCTGCTGGACATGCTCGACGATGTCAACCGGCGCGAAGTCGTCGCGCTGCTCGCCTACGCCGAAGACGAAGCCGGCGGCTTGATGAATCCCCGCTTTGCGCGCCTCCGGCCCGAGATGCCAACCGACGAGGCATTCGCGTACCTTCGCCGGCAGGCGCCGCAACTCGAAACGATCTATTACGCGTACGTTCTCGACAGCAGTCAGCGGCTGCTGGGTGTGCTGACGATCCGCCAGTTGTTTGCCGCCGATCGCAGCAAGACCGTCCGGGACGTCATGAATCCCCATCCCATCTCCGTTCATGAAGACACCGATCAGGAAGCGCTGGTCAAACTCTTCACCGAACACCATCTGCTCGCCATTCCGGTCGTGGACGCCGATAACCGGATGGTCGGTATCGTTACCGTGGACGACATCGTCGATGTCGCCGAAGAAGAGGCGAGCGAAGACCTGCAAAAGGTCGGCGGTATGGAGGCCCTCGGCGCGCCCTACCTGCAGACCAGCCTCCTTCAGATGATCCGGAAGCGGGCGGGCTGGCTTTCCGTCCTGTTCCTGGGAGAGATGCTGACCGCCACCGCGATGAGCTATTTTGAAGCCGAAATCGCGCGCGCGGTCCTGCTGGTGCTGTTCATTCCGATGATCATCAGCAGCGGAGGCAACTCCGGATCGCAGGCCACCACACTGGTCATCCGGGCCATGGCCGTGGGCGAAATCCGATTGCGGGACTGGTGGCGGGTCGTCCGCCGCGAAATTGCGGCCGGCGCCGCGCTGGGAGGCGTGCTCGGAATCATCGGCGTCACACGCATCCTGCTCTGGCAGGCGGCCATTCAACCGTATGGCCCGCACTATGCCGTCGTGGCCCTGACGGTCGGCTGCAGCCTGTTTGGCGTCGTCCTGTTCGGAACCCTGGCCGGCTCCATGCTGCCCTTCCTGCTGCGCAGACTCGGATTCGATCCCGCCAGCGCTTCCGCGCCTTTCGTGGCCACACTGGTCGACGTCACCGGTCTGGTGATCTACTTCACCGTCGCCAGTATCACTCTCAGCGGCACGCTGCTCTGATCCCTTTCTTATAGGGGCGGTTTCACAGCTTCATAGACCGCCCCTACACAGCAGATCCAGGGAGCCTGGATGGACACATTGGACGAAGTCGCGGACACGGTTTGACAGACCAACGCAGTAACGCGAATATAGTTGGGCATGAAGGATCAATCGCAATCCTCATCGAGTCCGGCGCCGCTATCCGCGGTTGCCCCGCAAGGGGAGTCGCTTAAGACCAATGCCGTTGCCGCACTGATTGCCGCCGCCTGCCCGGAGGCGGACTACCAGGGGCAACGGGTTCTCCTGATCGTTCCGGACAATACGCGCACCGCGCCGATCGGAACGATATTCCGCACGCTGCACGATCACATCGGACGGATCACCGAGGCGTTCGATGTGCTGATTGCCCTGGGCACTCATCCTCCAATGACAGAGGAAGCCATCCGCCGGCGCCTCGAAATCTCGGAAGAAGAGCGGAGAGATCGCTATGCGCGCGTCCGTTTGTTCAACCACGAGTGGGACAATCCGGCGGCGCTGGAGCGCATCGGTGAGATTCCGGCCGTGGAAATCTCCGAACTGTCCAGCGGACTGTTTGCGATGGATGTGCCGGTCGAGATCAACAAGCGGGTCTTCGACTACGATCGGATCATTATTGCGGGTCCGGTGTTTCCCCATGAGGTGGTGGGATTTTCGGGGGGCAACAAATATCTCTTTCCCGGCGTCGCCGGCCCGGAACTACTGAATTTCTTCCACTGGCTGGGCGCGGTGATCA
>DASUFH010000178.1:0-11324 GCA_036274645.1 Terriglobia bacterium | reverse complement strand
GATCCGGAACCGAACTTCTGGCCGAAAAACCGCAGGTTCCGGAAATGCTTCTTCAGGAGACGGCGGAACTCCTCGTAGTAGAGTTCCCTGACGTGATATGGATTGACGTACCCGGACTCATCGGAATAGCTGACTTTGCTCGGGGACGAGATGATGAGGACGCCGCCGGGCTTCAGAAGCCTTTTGATCTCCCCCAACATCTCATCGTGCCTGTCGTGGTGTTCGATCGTCTCAAAAGACGTCACCAGATCAAACGTTGCGTCCGCGATCGGAACAGCCTCACACGCGCCGACGAGAAAATGCAGGTTATCGGCCTCGTACGTGTCGGCCGCATGAGCAACGATTTCCGCATCGGCGTCGACGCCCACGACCACCTGGCCAGTCGACGCGAGAATGGCTGCTCCATACCCTTCGCCACAGGCCAGATCCAGGACCGTCCGGCCACCGGCAAACGCCGAGGCGAGAACATACCGGTGCACGTGTTCATATTTAAGCGGCCCCTCCATGGTGGGCACATACCGTTCACCAGTAAAATCCATCGGCAATCCTTGCAGACTATTCTGGCACAGGGAAATTTGGGGCAGGCATAAGAAAGTTCCGTGCGATCCGCAACGAACTCCCAGTGGCGCGCCGGGGAAACGAACGGCCCCGTGTGGCGCATCCAGTGCTAAGATGCCGCAAAGCATGGCCAGACGTTTTCGGTTGAACTTGTATCCCCTTACCGTTGCGATGGGATTCTCGCTGGGAGCGCTCTGGATTGCCCTTGCATTCCCATTGCCTGCCCAAACCCCTCGGCCGCCTTATCCATGGGTTTCGTCCTACGACTCCCGGGAGAGCGCCGGCGCGCGAATGTCTCCGCCGGCGGGGTTCGAGCGTGAAGCCACGGCCAGCGGTTCGTTCGCCGCATGGCTGCGTAATCTTCCACTCAAGAAGGGCCGGCCGCAGGTGCGCCTGTACGACGGCCGGTTAAAGTCGAATCAGGACGCGCACGCGGCCGTGATCGATATCGACACCGGCGACAGAGATCTCCAGCAATGCGCTGACGCCGTGATGCGTCTGCGCGCCGAATACCTTTATGCGAAGAACGCGCCATCGTTCATTCACTTTCAATTCACCAGCGGTGAAACCGCGTCCTTCACGAAATGGGCCCAGGGGTTCCGCCCTGTGGTAAACGGCAAACGCGTAACGTGGGAAAAGTCCGCCGCCCCCTCGGAGTCCTATGCGACTTTTCGCGCTTATCTCAACATCGTCTTCGCCTATGCGGGCACTGCGTCACTGGGCCACGAATTGAAACCGGCGGACGTTCGCGATGTTCGCGCAGGGGATGTTTTTGTGGACGGCGGTTATCCGGGTCACGCCGTCATCGTCATCGACACGGCAAAGAACAGTCGAACGGGGAAACGAGTGTTCCTGCTGGCGCAAAGTTTCATGCCGGCGCAGGACATGCACGTTCTGAAGAACCCCGCCAGTGAAAGTTCCAGCCCCTGGTATGAAGCCGACATCGGACCGACTCTGCGAACGCCGGAATGGACGTTTCGCCCGGAACACCTGCGGCGCTTCTCCGACACCGACTGACCTGCGCCAACCGCCGGTTTTTGGCGCGGCCCCAAAAATGCCGATCAAGAGCCGGACCGTGTAACATAGGCCCCACCATGGATGTGTACTTTCTGCTTTTTTCACTGTTGTTTCCACGGACGGTGCTGGTGATTTATCTGCTGTTCTTTCCAAACCTTTTTCCGCCCAACTCCGTTCCGCAGTGGGCGGAGATCCTGCTTGGCGTCGTTCTACCGCGCATGCTGATCCTGCTGTATATCAGCGAAAACATGGGCGTCAACAACGTCTGGTTTGCGGCCCACCTGCTGATGATGATTCTGACGTACCTCGGCGGCAGCCGGGCCACGCGGCGCCGGCGCATGCGAACAGGGGACTGATTCCGGCTATCTGGGAAGGACGTCCGCCTGGGATCCGAAACCGGTGCGCGGCCCCTTGTTGTCCCGTTCGACGTCGCGTTCGGAATCCGCGATGGAATATCCCACTTCGTAGATCAACTGCGCGATGCGCGCCATCTTGGGAAACAGGATCTTCTCCACGCTGTCGCTGGGCCGGTGATAGTCCGGATGCAGGCCGGTCGTAAAGAATGCGATGGGAACACCTTTCACCGCGTAGCTGTAGTGGTCGCTACGCGTATAGATGTTTTCCGGATCCGCCGCGTCGTTGAGTTCGTAGTCCAGCTTTAGCGGACTCTGAAAGGTTCGGTTCGTCTCCACGATGACGTTGTGCAGATCCGTGCTGATCCGGTCTGCGCCAACCACAAAGAGCGTATTGGTGTAGTCGCCCTCGAGATCGTTGCAATCGTCCCGGCCCACCATATCGATATTGAGAACCGCCTGGACCTTTTCCAGCGGAACCACGGGGTAATCGGCGTTATAGCGAGACCCATACAGTCCCGATTCCTCGCCCGCATGCCAGATGAAGATAACGGATCGTTTGGGTTTTGGCCCCGTGGCGAAGGCTTTGGCAATGGCCAGAACCGCCGTGGATCCGGAACCGTCGTCATCGGCGCCGTTGTAGATGAGGTCTCTCTGCTCAAAGGGCACAGCGGCGGGCGCCGGTCCCTGGGGAGCGCCGGCGGGGCCGGCGTTCGGACCGCCCCGCCCTCGCGGAGCGTTTTGCGGCGTGATTCCGGCCTCGCGCAGGGCGGCCAGGGCGGCTGCGCCACGCTGGCGGCAATTGCCCCCACCCTGACCGGCGCCGTTCTGACTGTAGCCGACGTGATCCAGATGAGCGCCCAGCATGACGTATGTGTTCTTGAGCGCTGGATCCGCGCCCTCGATCAGACCAACGACGTTGCGCGTGAGCTGTTGGGAAACAACGTCAAACGTGTTGTCGATATCGATGGTGATCTTCACACCGGAAACGGCGAAAGGCGCGGGCGCTTCGCCGTTGTCGAGCGCGGCCTTCAGGTCGGGAAAGGATGTCGGAGCGCTGCTGAACAGGAACTCGAAGAACTGATTGTCGGCGGTGAACTGGGGCGTCGCCAGACCATCGACGCGCTGGATCGACGTGAAGTCGGGCTGGACGGCCGCGCCGCGCCCGCGGCCCCGGGCTGCGGCGCCTCCGGCATTGGCAGGTTGCGGCGCGGCCGTTTGCGCCGCCGGCGCCGCCAGACCGATGACTGCGGCTGCGCCCTGCCCGATCGCCGCGCCGGCCCCACCGCGCCCGCGGTTACCGCCGCGTCCACCCGGACCGCCTGCAGGGGCGGGCGCCATCCACACGGCCAGCTTCCCTTTGACATCCGGCGCGGGAGCGCCGCGGGCGGGCGTTCCGGTACCGATGAACTCGAATCCGTCGAACTTCAGAGTCTGCCGGCCGCCCCCATTCACGGGAAACGTCACGTGATCGCCATGTTTGTACGTGCGGGACTGCCCGTTGATTTCAACCGTCACTGAAGAATTGCGTGTAACTCGAAAGCCGCGAAGCCGCACCGTCTGGAAGTAGGTCCCATCGTCGCCCAGCGGCCGCACGCCCCATTCCTTCAGCCGATCCGCCACATAGGCGGTCGCCAGACCATAGCCTTCAGTGAATACCTGCCGTCCCTGCAGCTGATCGGATGAAAGGTACGTGAGCCATTCCCGCATGCCCGCTTCGTCAATCCTTGCATATGGAACGCTGGCCGGCTTCGGCCCCTGAGCGGCCCACGCCCAGGGCAGGATGAAGGCGGCCAGAGCGACGGCCGCGACACCTGACCGCAGACAGATTCCCCCGAACGACCTACCCCGGAGGCTCACCGGCCACCGCCTCGGGGAGCGCGTTCCGGTTGCGGCGCCGGAAGCGGCTTGCGTGGAAACCGCTCGGGATGGTTGGCGGCGTCGTAAACAAACGACGCCACGATGACCGCATTCTGCATCATGTCCTTGGGCTGCAGCCGATCATACAGATCCATGCTGGTGTGGTGGGTCCGCGTATCGTATTCGATCGGGTCCTGAATGAACTGAAACCCCGGCAGGCCGATGCGATCGAAGTTCACGTGATCCGTGCCGCCGGTGCTTGATGGACTGAGCGTGGTCATGCCAAAAGTCTTGAACGGTTTCATCCATTCCTCAAACAGCGGCCGCGCGCCGTCATTGCCCTGAAGATAGACGCCGCGAATCTGGCCGGTCCCGTTATCGACGTTGAAATAGACCGAAAGCTTCTCGTGTTCGGGCTTGAGCTTCATGTCGCTCCGATCGGCAAAATGCTCGCGAACGTACGCCTGGGATCCCAGCAATCCCTGCTCTTCGCCGGTCCAGAGCCCGATCCGTACCGTTCGCGCCATGGGCGCGTTCGCTGCTTTGAGTATCCGCATCGCTTCCATCATTACTGCGGAACCGGCCGCATTGTCGGTGGCGCCGGTTCCGGCTGCCCACGAATCAAAGTGCGCGCCGATCATGACGATTTCGTCTGCCCGGGCGCTTCCCGGAATCTCCCCGACGATATTGAAGGAGTTCAGGTCGTCACTGTAGAACCTGTTCTCGACATTCAACTCCAAGCGGACCGGGAGGTTCTTTTCGATGTTCCGCAGCATCAGGCCATATTGTTCGGTGGAGATCACAATCTGAACCGGCGTCGGAGGGGCCTCGGGACGAAAGTCGCCGCCGGACTGCACCACGGCGTTTCCGCCCGACGCGCTGCCATGGTCGATCACGGCCAGCACGCCTTCCTCGATAAAGAACTGATTGCGCTGTTCGGTAGTCAATGGCGGCGGAGACGGCGCTCCGCCACGAGGTCCTCCCGGCGGACCGCCCGCAGGAGGGCCACCGCGCGCGCCGCGCGGCGCCGCCATGCGATCCAGTTCGGCGTCGGTGAACCGCGTGGCGACAGGATCAAACAGCGCCTTGAGTTCTCGCGGCGCCATCGCCATAACGAATTTTCCGCGGAGTTTCCCGCGAAATTTTTCCAGATCGGTCCGGGTGGCAACCGGCGCGTAGACCACATCGGCAATCACTGTTCCGGCAGTCCCCGGCGTCCAGGCTTTACTGTGTCCGATCAATGTATAGGGAAACGGCTTGACGAGAGCGGCATAAAACCGTTGATTGGACCATCCCCGGCCGAATGGCCCCCAGGTTTCCAGCTTCACGCCGGATACCCCCCAGCCACGCAGCGTCTCTACGGCCCATTGCGCCGCTGCCTTGATATTCGGAGACCCGGTCAGACGAGGACCGTACACGTCGGTCAGGTAGCTCGAGATCTCCATGACCCTGGAGCGCTCGAGTCCTTCACGCCGAATCCTGTCGAGCGCGTCCCGGTCGCGGTCCTCCTGAAGCTGAGCAACCACGGGCACAGCAAACAAAATAGCCAGCGCGATCCCGACAACGTACGGCCGATGGCCTCTCGTCATAGAGCCTCCAATGGTGTGGCGGATTATAGCGCGGCCCGTTCGCCTTTGGGCTTAAGTCCCCAATGCAGCGCGGCCACGCCGCCAAACAGGTTCCGGTAGCCGACCCGCGCAAAACCCAGCGCCCCGAGTGCGGCGGCGAGATCCGTCTGAGACGGAAATTTCGCCACGGAGTCCGGCAGATACGTGTATGCCCCGCCATCACCGGAAATCCAGGCGCCGAGCCGCGGCAGGACATGCTGGAAATAGAACTCGAAGACCTGCCGAAAAACCGGCGCGACCGGGCGCGAAAATTCGAGCACGACCAGGGCGCCTCCCGGTTTCAGCACGCGCCGCATCTCGCTGACGCCCCTTGCGCGGTCGGCCAGATTTCGCAAACCGAAAGCAATCGTTACCGCGTCACAGCAGGCGTCGGGTAAGGGCAACGCCAGGGCGTCCGCTTCCAGAATGCCGATCGCTCCGGAGAAGCCGGCCGCCGCAATCTTGGGCGCCGCCCGCGTCAGCATGGGATGACAGAAGTCCGCCGCCAGGACCTGCGCGTCGGGAATCCGGGCCAGTTCGATCGCCAGGTCTCCCGTACCGCTACACAGATCGAGCACTCTCAGATTGGATTTTCCCGCAAGGTTGACGACCCGCTCCGCCGCCAGCCGGCGCCAGCGATGATCGACGGAGGCGGAAAGCAGATGATTGAGGAAGTCGTACCGGTGCGCGATGCCGGAAAACATGCGCTCCACGGCCCGGGCGTCAGGCCCGGGCGCGATGGTCCCGGTCTTCAAATCCGGAGGAGGGTCACGCTCATCGCTTCCGTTTGCTCTCATCAATGATGGAATGCGCCGTTTGCCGAACGAGTTCAAAGGGCACATCGGGCGTAATCTCAACCCGTCCGATGCCGAGGGGAAGCACGAAATGAATCGCGCCATCCCGCGCCTTCTTGTCGTGCTGAAGCGCCTGAAGAGTCTGCCGCAGACCAACACCTTCCAGCGAAGGCAGCCGGCCGATCGAGGCGATCGCCGCTTCCGCGCGATCGGCGTCGGACGCCGACATCTTGCCCAGCGCAGCGCTGATGCGGCACGCGGCAATCATTCCATATCCGACCGCTTCACCGTGCCGGATGCGCCGGAAACTGGCGGCGGCCTCCAGCGCATGGCCGACGGTATGGCCAAAGTTGAGGATGCGCCTCCGGCCGCTTTCCTTTTCATCCGACTGGATCACCTCGGCCTTGATTGCGGCGCAGCGCCCGACGAGCCATTCAATGGAAGCCGGATCCCGCTGCCGGATACGATCGATTTCGGAAACAAACCGGTCGAAAAGATCCGCGTCGCCAATGATGCCGTATTTCAGAGCCTCGTACAGCCCGCTCGAATACTCTCCGTTCGGGAGGGTCTCAAGCACGCCGGAATCGGCCAGAACAAGGCGCGGCTGGTGAAACGCGCCGATCAGGTTTTTGGCCACCCGGTGATTGACACCCGTTTTGCCGCCGATGCTGGAATCCACCTGCGCCAGCAACGTCGTGGGGACCTGGACAACCGCAATCCCCCGCATGTAGATCGAGGCGGCAAATCCCGCAATATCACCCACCACACCACCGCCCACCGCCACCACGGTGGACTGGCGTGTCATTCTCAAGCGCGCCATCTCATCCAGAAGACGCGCAGCCGTGGTCAGGGTCTTGGCCCGTTCGCCGTCGACTATGGATGCCAGATGAAATCGCTTGCGCAGACCGCCCCCGAGCGCTTTGAGCACGCGCGGCTGCGACACCATGAGAAATGGGCCGGACAGGCCGGCCCGATCGAGGTGGGTTTCCAGGTCGGCCACGAGACCCGGGCCGACAAGAATGTTGTACGCTCCCTGCGGAAGCGAGACCGGTATGACTTGCAGAATCGGTCTCCTACCGCGACGCAGCCTGCCCGATCGTCGAGGAGTGGCTGTCCTGATCCGTCGCCGCGATACCGCGCGGCTTCTGATCCTGAAGGGCCTTGGCTTCCGGGATGAACTCGATTGCTTTCTGCACCTGCGGATCGATCTCCAGCGCCACTCGCGCAGCCTCCTGCAGGTAGTTCATGCTGTACAGCACTTCCTGCCGAAGCTTGACGTCGATGTACTGCTGATTGTCGGCAAAGTCCTTGTCCGTGAAATGCAGGTTCGGACCCGGCGCAGGAGAGCGAAGGTATTCTTTGAAGTCCGCCATCATCTGCTCGGAAACCTGGAACGACGGGTCAATCTTCGGATTGGTGACCAGAAACTTCTCATGAACGTAGGTGAAGACGCCAAAGCTGTTCGCCAGGCTTTCTTCAAACGCGTTCAGTTTTGCTTCCGCCACGACGTGATCCGGGGTGATACCGCCGCCGCCATACACCAGACGTCCCTTGTCGGACTTCTTGATGTCATCGGTCTTGTGGGCCTCCGGATTGTCCCGGTGATTGTAATAGTCGAACTGTGAAATCTGGGAATAGTCGCGCTGGATCAGCCGCCCGCTGGGCGTGTACCACTTCTGGGTCGTCAGCGCCAGCCCCGCGTCCTGCTTCTTGCCCAGGGGATAAACCGACTGCACCAACCCCTTGCCGAAGCTGGTTTCACCAACGATCAGCCCCCGATCATGATCCTGAATCGCGCCTGAAACGATCTCCGAAGCGCTGGCGCTGGACTTGTTGATGAGGACGATGAGCGGAAAGGTGTTTTCCGTATTGGCCTTGCGCGCCGCGTATTCCTGCGCTGAATTCCGGGTCCGGCCGCTCGTGCGCAGGATCAACTGCCGCGGCTGCAGGAAGGTTTCGGAGACCTCGATGGCCTCATTCAGCAGGCCTCCGGGGTTGCCTCTCAGGTCGAAGACCAGGGCGTCCAGGTTCCGGGCATCGAGTTTTCGGAGGGCGTCACGCAATTCCTGACCGGTGGTATCGGCAAAGCTCTCCAATTTGATGTAGCCCACTCCGGGCTTGATCATGAACGAGTTGTTGATGGTGAACTTTGCAATCTCGTCACGCATGATCGACATCGCAATCGGCTTTTCAACACCCGGCCGGGTTACCTGAATCTCCACGTATGTGCCGCGCGGTCCCTTCAGCTTGGAAACGACATCATTCAGTTCGAGGCCCTTGGTGGACTGACCGTCGACCAGCGAAATCACGTCGCCAACCCGCAGGCCAGCCTTCTCCGCGGGAGACTTCGGGAACGGCGGGGAAACGACTGTCACCTTTCCAAACCGGGTGGTTACGGTGATTCCGAGCCCGAAGTACTTACCATGCTGATCTTCACGCAGTGAATTAAAGGCCACGGGATCGAAGAACTTGGAGTGCGGGTCGAGCGTCCGGAGCATGCCGTCAATGGCGCCATAAACGGCTTTTTCAGTCGCCACTTCAGTGGCGTAGCTCGATTCCACGGTATCGAGAATGTTCATGAAGGTCTGCAGACGGGCGTTGAATTCGGCATCGTCGCTTGTTGCTTGCGCCGGATTCCCCCAAACTCCACCAATTACTGCGGAAACCGCAAGCACAATAATTAATAGAAACGCAGCCCGCGACGCCGGCAATTTCATGAAAACTCCCCTTTCGTGAGACAGACCACCGAAGTATAGCAGAAACGCATAAAGGCCATAGGGTCCAAACCTACCGTCTGGAACACCCCGGCCCCGGCTGATTCTGCCGTGCCGGGGTCCCTGAAAATGTTATTATTTCGACGTTCCCGCAGGAGGTAGCGTCACATGCCAAATCTCGGATTTTCCGAATTAGTTATTATTTTTGTCATTGCCTTGCTGGTCTTCGGCCCCAAAAAATTGCCCGAACTGGGGAAATCTCTCGGGAAGGGATTGCGAGAATTCAAGCGCGCGACGGAGGACTTGAAGTCCAACTGGGATGATCAGATGCGCGAAGCGGAGCATTCCATCCAGGAGACCAAGTCGGAAATCATGTCCACGACGACGACCGCGCCATCGCATACGGTCAGCGCAGCCGAGTCCCAACCGGCTGAGCCGATCCAGAACAAACCCATCGAGTAGTTCATGCCCGTTCCCACCGAACCCGAAATCGACCCTCTCCAGGACCAGGAAGAAGAACTTCAAGGACAGATGTCGTTCTTCGATCACCTCGAAGAACTGCGGACCCGCCTGCTCAACATCCTGATCGTTGTCGCGATCGCCCTGGTGGTGTCCTGGTATTACGTGGACGAACTGTTCGTCGTCATGCGGGCCCCGATCGATCTGATCAACGTCCCCATTCACATTCTCAAGCCGACGGACAATTTCAACCTGCCGTTCCAGCTCGCGCTCGTCGCCGCAATTTTCATTGCGTCGCCGTTTATCATGCGCGAGATCTGGCTTTTTATCTCGCCCGCCCTTTACAGGAAGGAGCGGCGTTACGCGTTTCCGTTTGTGATCAGTTCGGCCGTCCTGTTTTTACTCGGCGGCACATTCGGCTACTTTGTGGCATTTCCCCTGGCCATCGCGTTTCTGGTCAATTTCGGAAACAGGCTGGGTCTGCAACAGACGATGAACGCCATGGAGTACTTCGAACTGTTCCTGATGTTCGAAGTCGTCATGGGCGTGGTATTTGAAATACCCGCGGTGATCTTTATCCTGGCCCGGATCGGGCTGGTTTCCGGTCCATTCCTGCTCAGGAACTTTCGCTATGCGGTGCTGATCGCCTCAATCCTCGCCGCCGTTCTCACCCCGACGACCGATATCCCGAACATGATGATGGTCGGTATCCCGATGATCCTGCTGTACACGATCGGTATCGGGGTGGCGTACATCTTCGGAAAGAAGCGTCGCGAAGAATCGGATTAGTGGCTACTTCTTCATTTCGCTGACGCGCTTGTCGATCTCCGGCAGCGCGTCATAGATCACATCGCCAACAATTTTGAGGCTGGAGCCGCTGGTTTTGTCCAGCGTGTCGTTGGGGGTATGCCAGGGTTCATAGTTGAAATCGATCAGATCGACCGCGTTGACGCCGGCCCGGAGAAAGGGGATGTGGTCATCCTCGATGGGCAGGGGTTCATCCAGAAACTCCTTACGAAAGCCCCTGGCGTGGGCGCGCTTCCAGATCAGATCCGTGAGCCAGGCGGTTGAGGTGGGTTCGCGGCGGATATCGAGGTCCTTGTCGCCAATCATATCGACGAGAATCAACGCCTTGAGCTGCCCCAGCTTCCCCGCGCGCAACCGGCGGTCCACATCATGACGGCTGCCGTAGACGCTGTCTCCATCGGACCACTCGACCACGGCCTCCTCGCCGTCGAAGAATACGAACTCGAGGGTGTTCTCCAGTTTCAAGCCCACCGTCGCTCGCGCCATTTCGAGAACCCAGGCGGCGCTGGACCCACCGTCATTCGCTCCGACAAATTCAAAGGCGGTGGGCTTGGTGTCATAGTGTCCCGTCAGCGCAATGATGTCGGGTCTGGCGCCGGCGCGGGTCGCGCGGATGTTGACCATCTTCCGCTTGCCGCGCGGCGTGGTGGCCTCGAACTCGTCGAGTTCGGGCTTCAGGCCCGCCTTCTTCAGTTCATCGACGATGTAGGCCCGTGTTTTGGCCAGCGCCTCGCTTCCAGCAGGCCGGGGGCCGAAGGCCACCATCGTGGACAGGTCCTTGAACGCCCGTTCCCCATTGAACGGGGAGGAGGCCTGCTGGGGCGACGGGCTGGCGTTACCATCGGACGCCGATCCACAGCCGACCAGAGCGATTCCGAGAATTGCAGCGAGGGCGGCAAATGCCCAACCAGACGTCCGAACGCCCGCATTTCTTTGACGAGAACCCATCACACAACTCCAAGAAGGAAATTTCAAGGCGAGAAGAGAATGGACGGTAAGGGGTTCGAACCCTCGGCCTCGGCGTTGCGAACGCCGCGCTCTCCCAGCTGAGCTAACCGCCCGAAATGGGAATTCATTAGAACATCCGGCGGGAGAAGTGTCAATTTCGACTGCGAGCGCCCCCCCGCTGTCCATTGTCCATTGGCTGTTGTCGAT
>DASUFH010000177.1:0-8713 GCA_036274645.1 Terriglobia bacterium | reverse complement strand
GCCCGGAGGGTGTCACGGTCGTTCGTTGTTTTCATGCTGGCAAACGGTCGGACGGGCAGCCGATTCGGGTTGACGACGTCGCGCAAGCTGGGCCGCGCTCACGAGCGGAACCGCATCCGGCGGCGGGTTCGTGAGATCCTGCGAAATGCGAAGGAATTGCTCCCGTCCGGTGTTGATGTAGTCGTGAATCCGCGAAAATCAGCAGGTACCCGGGTCTTCGCGGAATTGCGGTCGGAATTACTGTCGCTGCTGGGAGGCACGGATTGAGCGCCATTGCACAATCGTTGGCGATTGGTTTATTGCGCCTCTATAAGAGGATCGTTTCTCCCTGGCTTCCCGCGTCCTGCCGATTCATCCCCACATGTTCGGAGTATGCGGTGGCGGCGATTGAGCGGCATGGCATATGTCGTGGGACGCTCAAGGCGACGCTGAGATTGCTGCGTTGCCAGCCACTGTGTTCCGGCGGCTTCGATCCGTTAGTCTGATAGTTCGTCTCGTTACCCAAAATGGAAAAAAACAGAATACTGCTATTTTTTGTCCTTTCGCTTGCGATCCTTTATGGTTCCAGGTTTTTGCTGCCAACACCCCCGAAAGAACCTCCAAAGGAAGTTACTCCGGCCAAAGTCGAGAATACCCAACCGGCGGAAACGCCATCTCCTAAGCCCGTCGTCCCGCCGGTCCAGGCAGAAGTTGCACAGGCGACTGAGTCCACGGAGATTTTGGATATTCACGGGGATGAGGCCCGGGATATCGTCATCGCCGATCCACTGTATGTCGCCACGCTCTCGAACGTGGGCGGAGTTCTCAAAAGCTTCAAGCTGAAAGAATACAAAGACGGTGAAGGCGGTCCCCTGGAACTGGTGGACGGAAGAAAAGCCCTTGAATTGGGCTGGCCGCTCTCGATCTCTTCCGGGTCCGAGGCGCGGGACAAGCAACTGAACAATGCTGTGTTCAAAGCCCAGCGTGACGGGAAGAAAGTCGTCTTCGAGTGGGCTGGAGATGGCCTCTACTCAAAGAAGCAATACGAATTCAACCCGGAAACCTACACCTTTAGTATTGGGTCGGACCTTGCTGTGAAGGGCGCGGTTACCCCCCACCGGTTGAGCTGGAGGGGCTTTGGAGACAAAGAAGTCGACAGCACGGGAATCCTTTGCTGGATCGGTCTCGGTTCGTGTGACGAAACCACGCGGCATGCCGTGGTCGACATTACTCCGGATCCGAAACCAGGCGAGCAGAAAGCTGCCGCAAAGTTCGAACGCGTTCAGCCCCAGCCGGCCAAAGAAAAGGCAGCCGTTCAGGGGCCCGTGATCGAAAAGACGACCCGGCGGGCCGGTATGGAGGACCAGTTCTTCCTTCTGATGATGTCGCTTTCCGATCCGGCTGTGTTCAATATCAGTCGTGAGCGGGTTGCGGATGAAACCGAAAAGATGGCGGGTTTGATTTCCGTGAGCGCGCCGGCGCAGGGAAAGATCTCCATTTATGCCGGTCCCAAAGACCGCGCCGTTCTCGAGAAGGCGGAGCCGGGGCTCGGGGAGGTCATCAATTACGGCTTCTTCTGGTTCCTGACCGAACCTCTCGCCAGGGCCCTCATGTGGCTTCATGGATTCATCGGTAACTTCGGCTGGTCCATCGTTCTGCTGACTTGCGCGATCAACTTCTCGCTGTTTCCCCTGCGGATCCGGCAGCAACTATCGATGCAGAAGCTCCAGAAGATTCAGCCGAAGATGCGCACGTTGCAAGATAAGTTCAAGAAACTCAAGGCTGGAGACCCCCGCCGGGCCGAGATTCAGGCGGAGATCATGAATCTCTATAAGGAGAACGGAGTGAACCCGGTCGGAGGATGTTTTCCCCTTCTACTACAGTTTCCGTTCTTAATTGCTTTCTACAACGTGTTGTCTTCGACGATCCAGCTCCGGAGAGCGCCCTGGATTCTGTGGATTCAGGACCTTTCCCACCGGGATCCATACTTTGTCATGCCTCTGCTGATGGCGGCGTCGATGTTGATCATGCAGCGAATGACTCCGACATCTGTAGATCCTCAGCAGGCGCGCATGATGATGATCATGCCACTGCTCATGGTCTTGATGTTCCTGGCCTATCCCAGCGGGCTGATGTTGTACTGGTTGACCAGTAACCTGATCGGCATCGGTCAACAGGTGTTTATCACGAAGTTCTGGTCTCCCTCGGAAGGGGAGGCGCGCGCCTAACAGGCCGGAAGGCGATCCCTATGTCGAGCGCTCTGGACCGGGTGACGGGAATGGACGACACGATCGTCGCGATCTCGACGCCGTATGGTCGAGGAGCGATCGGCCTCATCCGCATTTCCGGGCCGCTCGCCGCGCGGATTGCGGCGAAACATCTTCCAACGGCGCGATCGTGGATGCCGCGGTCCAGCGTGCGCGGTCTGTGGACGGACGCGGAAGGGAATGCGCTGGATGACGTGTTGGCGACCCTCTATCCGCAGCCGCATTCCTACACCGGCGAGGATGTGGTCGAGATCAGCGCTCACGGCAATCCGCTGATCCTCGAGCGCATCGTCGAGAGCGCGCTGGCAAGCGGCGCCCGCCAGGCGGGCCCGGGAGAATTTACCTGGCGTGCCGTGGCCAACGGCAAAATGGACCTGCTCCAGGCGGAAGCCATTCGTGACTTCATCGACGCGCAGACGGGACATCAGGCGCGGGTGGCATTGCAGCAGATGGAGGGTGGGCTTTCCAGGCGCATTCGACCGATCAAGGATCGGCTCATCGATTTGATCGCCACGTTCGAAGCGGCGGTGGATTTTGTGGACGACGACCTCGAGACGCTGAATACTGCGGCCGCCGCGCGGATTCTCGAGGCGCTTGGCGCGGACCTGGAATCGCTGTCGGAGACATACGGCTTTGGCCGGATCCTGGCTGGCGGGCTGAGGCTGGTGATCCTGGGGAAGCCCAATGTGGGGAAATCCAGCCTCTTTAACCGGATCATCGGCCAGGATCGCGCGATTGTGACCGACATTCCGGGAACCACGCGCGACGTCGTCAGCGAGATGGTTGCGATCCAGGGCGTGCCGTTGCGATTCTGCGACACTGCCGGCATTCGCTCGACGAGCGATCAGGTTGAGGAAATCGGTGTGGCGCGCGCCGTAGACGCGCTCACGGAGGCCGACGTCGCGCTTGTGGTGCTGGATGGATCCGCGCCACTCGACGAAGAAGACGCGCGCGTTCTCGCCCTTGTGCGAGAAATTCAGCATGTTGTCGTTGTCAATAAGAGCGATCTGGACGAGCGCATTGAGCTTGATGGAGAAAAAATTAGCTGTGCCATCCGGCTCTCGGCGAAGACCGGCGAGGGCCTGCCGGAGCTCGAGGCGCGATTCGGGGAACTGCTGGCGAATCGGATCGAAGGTCCACCGGAGGCGGCGCTCACAAATGCGCGACAGTACGAAGCCGTGCGTGGCGCGCGGGCCGCGCTCGATCATGCGCTCCAGGCCTTGAAACAAAACACGCCGCCGGAGATGACGTTAATGGATCTCTATGGCGGATTGTCGCATCTGAATGTGTTGACCGGCGAGGCGTTGACCGACGATATCCTGGATCGCGTCTTCAGCAAGTTTTGCGTAGGGAAGTAAGCCCATGTTCGATGAACAATACGACGTCGTAGTGATTGGCGCGGGCCACGCCGGCTGCGAGGCGGCCTCAGCCGCTGCAAAAATGGGGCTGTCGACGGCCCTCTACACGATGAATGCGGATCTGATCGCCCAGATGTCCTGCAATCCTGCGGTGGGAGGTGTGGCCAAGGGCCATCTCGTGCGCGAGATCGACGCGCTGGGCGGAATCATGGGAGTGGTCGCCGACGAAGCAGGAATCCAGTTCCGGCTGCTGAACACCAGCCGCGGGCCGGCGGTGTGGTCTCCTCGCGCTCAGGAAGACAAGGCCGCATACCGGCAGATCATGCGGAGGATCCTTGAGCGGACTCCTAACTTGTTCATAAAACAGGCCGAAGTCGTCAGCATCCTTCTCGCAGACGGCCAGGCGGTGGGCATCGAACTGCTCGACGGCCGGCGGGTTCGCGCTGGCGCGACCGTCGTGACGACGGGAACATTCCTGAACGGTCTGATTCATATCGGTGAGCGCCAGTTCACGGCGGGCCGGAATGGCGAGCCCGCGTCGGTGTCTCTGGGTAACTGTATTCGGGATATGGGTTTTGAGTGGGGCCGGCTCAAAACGGGGACTCCGCCCCGGCTGGATTCCCGCACGATCGATTTTGGTGTTTTTGAGCCCCAGCCGGGCGACGAGACGCCCACGCCGTTTTCTTTCCGGACGATCCGGCCGCTCGAGAACAGAATTTGCTGCTACATCACGCATACGAATACGCGGATTCACGACATCATTAACCGCAACATGGCGCGCTCGCCGCTGTACAGCGGTCAGATTCAGGGAATCGGCCCGAGGTACTGCCCATCAATTGAAGACAAGGTCGTCAAGTTCGCCGACAAGGATCGGCATCAGATTGTCCTGGAGCCGGAAGGCGTGGATACGCATGAAGTTTACGTCAACGGAATGTCGACGAGCCTTCCGATCGACGTGCAGCGGGAGATGCTGTCGCAGATGCGTGGCCTGGAATCGGCCGACATGATCCGGCCCGGATATGCCATTGAATACGACTTTGTCCAGCCGACGGAACTCCGCAGTTCTCTCGAAACGAAGAAATATGAACGCCTGTTCTTTGCGGGCCAGATCAATGGCACCACGGGATACGAGGAAGCGGCAGCCCAGGGGTTGATCGCCGGCGTCAATGCGGCGCTGAAAACAAAAGGTGCGGATCCGTTGGTTCTGGGCCGTCAGGATGGGTACATTGGCATTCTCGTGGACGATCTGGTGACGAAAGGGACCAGTGAACCCTACCGGATGTTCACATCGCGAGCGGAGTTTCGGCTGAATCTGCGAATCGACAACGCTGACGCGCGCTTGACGCCGACCGGGCGGAGACTCGGATTGGTTTCGGACGAGCACTGGGAGGCGCATCGGGCCAGGCAGTCCCGGATTGCGTCGACGCGTCAACGGGTGGACACAGAGAAAGTTAACGCCTCCCACGAGTTCTTCACGTCGCGAGGTCTCGATGTTCGCGAGCGTCCCGCACTGAAGTCCGTGTTGCTACGGCCGGAGATCCGGCTGGCGGAACTCATTCGGGAAGGGGTTTTCGTTGCGGATGCGGGACTCCGGCGTGAAGACATCCTTTCGATTGAGACCGGAATCAAGTACGCGGGGTATTTGAAGCAGCAGGAACGGGAGATCGAAAAGGTTCGGAAGGCAGAGTCGCGGCTGATTCCCGAGGATCTGGACTATTCCGCCATGTCGGGACTTTCCAGAGAGATTGCGGAAAAACTCACCCGGACGCGACCTCGCTCGGTTGCCCAGGCCACTCGAATTCCGGGAGTGACTCCGGCATCCATTTCGATCCTGCTCTTCCACCTGGAGCTCCGTCGGAATCAGCGGCGGAATGGCGTGAGCTAGCCGCGAAGATCGTGAAAGCGAATAGCGAGGGCGGCCAGGACGCGAGAATTCTCCGTGAGGAACTGCGGCGGCTGGATCTTTCACTGACGCCGGCCCAGTTGGCGGGCCTATTCTGCTATCTGCAGGAGTTGGATCGCTGGAACCGGAAGATGAATCTGACCGGGCTCAGCGGGCGCATGCGGGTCCGGCGACTGGTTATCGAGCCGATCTGGATTGCGACGGCGTTGGATATTCGCGGGACGCTGGCGGATGTGGGCTCGGGAAACGGGTCTCCGGGGATTCCAATGTCGTTGGCTGCGCCCGTGGAATCGTTGATTCTGGTGGAGCCGCGGCTGAAGCGAGCCGCATTTCTCCGGCACGCCGTGAGTACTATTCCGGACATGCCGCCTGCACGGGTGGAGCGGGCCCGCCTGGAGGCGATTCAGGGGACGATCCGTGTGGACTGGATCGTGATGCAGGGTGTGGCGCTCACGGAGAATCTGCTGGAGGCGCTACGGGGCGTGTGCGGCAGGGATACCCGAGTGGTCTGGATTACCGCGGGAGGGGAGCAACCGACGCGGACGGCGCGACGGGTTCAGGTTCCGGAGGGCGAGACGGAGGCCTGGGTGTGGGACTTCACGGAGGAGCAAGAAAGTTTGATGGGGTGAAGGAAGATGGTGGAACGGTCCGGCCCGAATGTGGAGAATTGTTCCACGTGGAACGTATGACAGCGCGCATTATCGCAATCACGAATCAAAAAGGTGGCGTCGGCAAGACCACCACCGCGATCAATCTCGGGGCTTCGCTTGCTGCGGCCGACATGAAAACGCTGGTTCTCGACCTCGATCCCCAGTGCAACTGCTCTTCCGGGCTCGGATTTCGCAAAGGTTCGGATCTTCCGTCCACCTACCATGTTCTGGTTGAACGCCGGCCCCTGGGTCAGGTTATTCAGCCCACGGAAATGGAATGTCTGTTTCTCGCGCCGGGCAGTCGGGAGTTGGTTGGCGCCACCATGGAACTGGCCCAGGATGACGATCGGGATCAGCGACTCCGCGTGGCGATCGCGGAAGTCGCGGACCGGTACGATTTCATTCTCATCGACTGCCCGCCATCCTTAGACATTCTGACCGTGAACGCGCTGATCGCGGCCGGTAGCGTCCTGATTCCGATCCAGTGCGAATATTTTGCGCTGGAGGGCGTTTCAGAACTGATGGAAACGCTCCAGCATGTGCGGCAGGCGCGAAATCCGAATCTGGAAATCGAAGGCGTCCTCCTGACGATGTTCGATGAGCGGACGAACCTCTCCAATCAGGTCATGGCGGATTTGAAGAGCTATTTCGGCAAGCGCGTCCTGGAGACGATCGTTCCGCGAAACATCCGGCTGGGAGAAGCGCCCAGCCACGGTAAGCCGATCCTGCTTTACGACATTAAATCGAAGGGAGCCGAGGCCTATATCCGGCTCGCGAGGGAAATCATTCATGGCACAGCAAAGGAAGGCGTTGGGGCGCGGACTGAGCGCGCTGCTGGGAACACCGGATCCTGAACGGGACCGGCTCCGGGAGATCGATGTCGACCGGATCGTTCCGAATGCCAATCAGCCGCGCAAGATCTTCGATGAAACCGCGCTCGATGAATTGGCCGATTCCATCAAGACGCATGGATTAGTCCAACCCATTGTGGTTCAGCCCGTGGCGAATGATCTGTACCAGATCGTCGCCGGGGAGCGACGGTGGCGCGCCGCGCAACGTGCCGGAATCACTCGTCTTCCGGCCGTTATCCGCGATGCTGCGCCCGACACGGCTTTCGAAATCGCGCTGATCGAGAACCTGCAACGCGAAGACCTCAATCCCATCGAAGAGGCGGAAGCCTACGACCATCTGATCAGCGAATATGGCCTCACCCAGGAGGATGTGGCCCAGCGCGTCGGCAAAAGCCGCGCCACCATCGCGAACATGATCCGCCTGCTGCGGTTGCCTCCGCCCGTACGGCAATGGTTACTCGAAAACAAACTGTCTGCAGGTCATGCCAAGGCTCTCCTCGCTCTGACCGATCCGAACGCCATGATTGAGGCCGCCAAGACCATCATTGATGGACATTATTCCGTCCGACAGGCAGAATTCCTCGTCGCGCATGCTGCCGGCGCGCCACAAACCAGATCCAAGCCCGAAGAACGGGACGAGCCCGTTATGGATCCCAACGTGCAGGCGGCCTTACATGCGCTCGAAACGACCCTGGGTACCCGGGTCGTCGTCCACGAGCACAGTGGAAAGGGGAAGTTTGAAATCCACTTCTTCTCCCTTGAAGAAATGAATCGCCTGTATGAAGGTCTGATGCGGGCGAAGTTCTGAATCGGAATCGGAGGAAGCCTGTGACACTGTTTCGACGAAAGCCCTCAGAGGAAGAAATTTCCGGATTCCTCGACCAGGGAACCCATGTAACCGGTGAACTGCAGTTCTCCGGAACCCTGCGCCTCGACGGGACCTTTCATGGTTCAATCTCCAGCGCCGACGTTCTGATCGTCGGAGAACACGCGGTCGTCCACGCGGATATCGTCGTTGGCGCCATCGAAATTCACGGACGCGTTTTCGGCAACGTTGAAGCCAAGCGTCAAATCGAGATATTCTCCACCGGCCACGTCCATGGCGACGTTCGAACGCCTACACTTGTCGTTCAGACGGGAGCGGTATTCGACGGACGTAGCATCATGAGCGCCGAAGGGAACGACTCCCGCGGCCTCAGTTCCGACGATCAAGCTTCACGCCAACCCGGCATGGTCGAAGCGGACGGGGCGTGAATATACGCTAATTTGTTAGCACTTCAGGATGTGCGCCGGAAAGTCGCAACCCTCCGGCGCAATCAGGGCGGGACGCAGCATGTGGCAGGTTCGCAATTACCTCTTGGCCGGCCTGATAGCGCTCGTTGTGGCCTGCGCAGCATTCGCTCAGCAAACCCGCAACCCGGATCCGCAGGCGCGTCCCACCGTCAAGATCGACGTGGATGTTGTTGTGGTTCCCGTCACCGTTGTGGACCGCAACAACCGCTACGTCGCGTCCCTTTCCCGCGAGAACTTTCACGTCTGGGAAGACAAGGCCGAACAGCAAATCCTCGAGTTCTCGCAGGACGACGCCCCGATGAGCCTCGGCATCCTTCTCGATACCAGCGGCAGCATGACCGAAGCTCTGCCCGGGGCGCGCCGAAACGCAGGTGAATGCCTCGAGACCGGCGCCCAGGGTGACGAATACTTC
>DASUFH010000176.1:0-4513 GCA_036274645.1 Terriglobia bacterium | reverse complement strand
CCGTCGAGGCCGGCCATCATCATTGCCGTGAACGCGAGGTACGGGTTCGCGCTCGGGTCCGGGAAACGCACTTCGATGCGGCGCGCCTTCTGGCCGGCGACCAGCGGAATACGGACGGCCGCCGAGCGGTTTCGCGCCGAGTACGCCAGGTTGATGGGCGCTTCGAAGCCCGGAACCAGACGCTTGTAGGAGTTCGTTCCGGGGTTGGTGAGCCCGTTCAGCGCCTTGGCGTGCTTGATGATGCCGCCGATGTAGTAAATGGCGAATTCGGAAAGACCGGCATACCCGTCGCCGGCAAACAGATTCTGTCCACCCTTCCAGATCGATTGATGGACGTGCATGCCCGATCCGTTGTCGCCAACGATCGGCTTCGGCATGAACGTGGCCGTCTTGCCGTGCATGGCGGCAACGTTGTGGACCGCGTATTTCAGACGCATGATCCAATCCGCGCGTTCGACCAGCGGAGCGAACTTCGTGCCGATTTCGTTCTGCCCGGCGGTGGCGACTTCGTGGTGATGCACTTCAACCACGACGCCCATCTGATCCAGAGCGGTGCAGATCGCGGAACGGATGTTCTGGAGCGAATCCACGGGAGGAACCGGGAAGTAGCCGCCCTTCACTGACGGACGATGGCCCTTGTTGCCCGCGGGAAATTTCTCGCCCGTCGACCACGCCGCTTCTTCGGAAAAGATCTTGTAGTAGGAACCGGACATGTCCGTGGACCACTCGACCGCATCGAACACGAAAAACTCCGGCTCGGGTCCGAAGTAGGCCGTGTCGCCCAGCCCCGTCGACTTCAGATAGGCGGCGCCGCGCTTGGCGATGGAGCGCGGATCGCGCTCATAGCCCTTCATGTCCGACGGTTCGAGCACATCGCAGGTCACCGCCAGCGTCGTCTGCTCCAGAAACGGATCGAGAAACGTCGATGCCGGATCGGGCATGAGCAGCATGTCCGAAGCCTGAATACCCTTCCAGCCAGCGATCGAAGAGCCATCGAAATAGTGTCCGGTTTCGAATTTTTCGGGCTCAAATGATTTCGTCGGCACACTGACGTGCTGTTCCTTACCGCGCGTGTCCGTAAAGCGGAGGTCGACGAACTTAACGTCTTTCTCCTTGATCATTTGAAATACGTCTTTTGGGGTCATTGAAGTGGAACCTCCCTTATTGATTCCGTCAAAGAATTAATGCGGAAAAACCAAGATTCAGGCGTAAAAAAAGCCTCAAACCCGATAAATCGGATCCAAGACTTCGTCGTCCTCGGCCCGCACGTCATTGTGGCAGACCCCGGAACTTTAAACAAAACCGGGGCGGGTGTCCAGAGCAAGTTGGGCGCCAGAACGGATCACACGCTACGCCTGCGCCAGCATCTGTCCGAGGTCGTGCGCGATCTTTCGTTCGAGGTCGGGAGGCACCTTCTGACCGCCGTGTGTCAGATAGAACACGTCGATCGCCCGCTGTCCCTCGGTGGAAATCAACGCAACCTCAATGTTGCAGCCGTACGATGAAATGACCGAAGCGACACGATAGAGAAGCCCGAAAGCGTCAAGCGCGACGATCTCCATGATGGTGGAGGTCTTCGAGAAATCCTGGTCGAAGTGAATGGCCGGCTGAAGCGCGTAGCCGCCCCGGCGCTGGAACAGGACGCTCATCATCTTTCCCTTGAGGAGCGAATCCAGTTCGATCCTGCCGTCAATCGCCTCGCCGAGCATTTTGGAGAAGCGGTCCTTTTCGGTGGGGTTCTTGTCGAAATAGCCTTCCACGTCCTGGAACGTAATCAGGTCGAAAATGGTCCCGTGCCGGTTCGAAAACGCCTGAGCGCGCAGGATGTTCATGCCGAAATAGGACAGCACCCCGGTAATCTTGGAAAACAGGAACGGGCGGTCCGGAGTCATCACGAGCAGTTCGTAAACGCCTCCGTCCCTGCGGGTGAAGTGCATCACCATGGGAAGGGTCGCCAGTTTCCGTGACAGCAGGAAGTGCTCGGCGATCTGTGTTTTCGGCGTGCTGCGAAGGTACTGGCGCGGGAATCC
This sequence comes from Terriglobia bacterium, assembly GCA_036274645.1. GTDB lineage: Bacteria > Acidobacteriota > Terriglobia > 20CM-2-55-15 > 20CM-2-55-15 > DASUFH01. The sequence goes on along the minus strand of DASUFH010000176.1, from coordinate 2,483 downwards.
GTCCAGAAAATCGCGCACATCCTGTGAGGGGGTCTTTCCGGGCAGGGATTCGAGAATCCCGGCGATATCGTTTTCGAGGGCCGGTTGCTGATCGTACCGGTCCTCGGCAAAACCGACGGTGAGATAGCTGTAGGTTTCCACATACAGCTGCCAGAGCAGATCTTCCTTCCAGGGCGTGAGCACTTCGTTGTTGACGGCCTTCACATCGGCGTACGTCACGAGCGTCAGCATCCGCAGATTGTCGACGTCGCCAACCAGTTCGGAGAACTGCCGGATCACGTTTTCGTCGCTGAAATCGCGGCGCATGATGATCTTCGACATTTCCAGGTGATTCTTGATGGCGAATACCACCTTCGCGGTCTGCTCCTCCGGCAGTTCCAAATCTTTCAGAATCACACGCACGCCCTCGGCGCCGGGATGGACGTGATTCCCTTCGTCATGGCGATGCGCCTTACCGATGTCGTGGAAGAGGAGTGAAAGGAGCAGCAACTCCGGATACTCCAGCTCCCCGACCAGGCTTCCCAGGCGGTGCTTTTCCGGCAGCTCCTCGATGTTCCGGATTGCGATCAGCGAATGTTCATCGACCGTATAGCGATGAAAGAAGTCACGAATCACGCGGCAGCGGATGTCTTCGAAGTCCGGAAAGATTCTTCCCAGCAATCCGACATGATGCATGGACAGGAGGGTTCTGTAGATTCCCTTCCGGTCCTTCATCATCTCCAGAACGAGCCGGCCGGCCCGGGGATTATTGGCCAGGATACCGTCCGCAACGCTCATTCGCTGCCGGATAGCCGCCAGGGTGACGGCGTGCAGGCTCGCCTTGCGGCGGTGCGCCTCGGCAAACGCCTCGATGGTCTCGAACGGATCGCGAAAATCGGACTGGATGGCGATGCGCTCCGGATGTCCGATAACCTCTTCTTCCCACATGGACGCGCGACGAGCGATATCGGCCGCCCGCAGGAAATAGTCGCGCATCATCTTTTCCGCCGCTTCGCCCTGCGCCGAATCGCGGTATCCGAGCTTGGGCGCAATGTCTTCCTGAAACTCGTAAGACAGAACGTTGAAGTTGCGTGTGACCTTGAAATGCAGGAAGTTCCGCAGACAGTGATGAAAGGCAGACATGCCGGAAGACCCGCTCTCGGCGGGCGCCTCCAGCGCTTTGCGCACCCAGTCGGCCCAGTGGAAATCCCGCACGCCGCCCGGCGCGTCTTTCAGGTCGGGCTCGAGTTGAAAGACGGTGTGTCCGAACCGGCTGTAGCGGAGGCGTTTGCTCTCGACCAGCCCCTTGAGAAACGCGTCGCGGTTCCGGCGGATGAATCCGGCAAAAAGATCGTTCCGGAACGCCGCCGCCACCTGGGGCGAGCCGGCCAGATACCGGTCATCCAGGAACGCCGCGTACGATTCCACCTGCTCCGGATCGAACGCTTTGAAATCGGACGCCTGCCGGACCTGGTGGCCGATCCGAAAAGGAAGGTCCCATAACGGGTTAAGCGCCGCTTTGACGATCCGTTCGTCGATGTCGCCGGTGAAATAAAGAAGCAGATCCAGATCCGACTCCGGATGCAGCGCGCCGCGTCCGTAACCGCCGATCGCCATCAGCGCAAAGTCACGGTCGTTGGGAATGGCTGTCCGGAGGATACCGGTGACGACTTCATCGACCTTGCGACAGATCCGTTCTTCAACCGGCATGAAGCCCGGATTCTCCAGAAAAGCCGCGCGTTCGTTGTCAAGATAGGTCTTCAGCGCGGCGCGCGCCGTTTGCGCTTCCATGGCGGGACATGGTACCACGTCGAAGCGGTTTCAGGCCGCCGGCCGCAAAGACAGTAGAAGGACAGCGATCTGACCGCCATTGGGGCCCGCGGCTCCTATCGACCGCCCAGGTGGGGAAGATCGATGTTATTTTCCAGGCACTCGTACTCCCGGATCGCCGTCTCCGAAGGCCTCTGCATGGTGGCCCGATAAACGAACGGGCCGTTCAAAACCTTCGGATCCTCGATTTTGGCTTCATAGGAGATTGTGTTGCCGTTCGGCGTGTAGCGTTCGACAACGCTATAAGCGTCGCTGGTGACCTTCATGTTGCCGGGTCCCCAGATCTTGCCGTTGAAGTTCTTCACCTCCACGACCAGCGTGTCGCCCTCCCAGTGGCCGACGGAATCTCCCATGAACGACGGGAGCGCCTCTCCGACCGGGGGCCGGCCGTCGACGGGAATGATTCGAAAGGCGTGGAAGACTTCATACAGGATAAAGACATCTTTCGGCGTCTGCACGATCTGAAAGGGAAACGGCAAGCCCACGACACGTGGCACGCCCGGCAGCAGGCAATGCACGGTGGGATCGTCGATGTTCGTCATCGCGGCCGACTTTTCCTGCGCCCAGGGCTGAAGTGATGGCTGCGTCGGAAGCGACGCGTAATCGCCCTGCGCGCCGCCGCGTCCGGCTCCGCCCCTCGCTGCGCCAGGGGCGCCTCTGCCGGCTGCCGGGGC
>DASUFH010000175.1:0-11450 GCA_036274645.1 Terriglobia bacterium | reverse complement strand
GTGGACATGCTGGACGTTCGCGCCGCAAAAGTGGGAGACACGGTCTGGTTCAAGGCCGCTGACGATCTGCGGGTGTCCGGGCGAACGGCGCTGTCCAGGGGATCGTTAATCCACAGCGAGATTACGCAGATCCAGCCGGGCGCGGGCCCGAACGGGACGCCGGCCTTCCAGTTCGCGCTGGATCAGGCGCTGCCTTCGAACGCTCCCGCGGTGAAGCTGCCGCCATCGTTCGTGACGCTGATCGATACGACCGGTTCCGCCAGTGTCGGTTCGCTCGTGGGCGGAGTGTCGCAACTGGCCGGCGCCGTCAACGGAGCGCGCACATCCGGCTGGAAAGGCGCCGCCAACGCCAGCAGCGTCCTCACGCAGGGAACGCGTCCGGCCGCGGCGCCGGGTCCGAACCTGCCACGGGGCGCCCTCTTCGAAGCGCGTTTTTGACCAAGGAGCATTTGGGCCTGTAGGGGCGGTCTATGACCGCCCGACGTTTCGGAGTGGAATAGTTGGGCGGTCATAGCGGCTGTCCCCGATGCGATCGGGCGCATCGCAAGCCTTGCGAAATCCGTTTCGGACAAGATAGAAGGCGATAGAAAATAGACCTCTCCTCTGAACCCGCTCGAAAAAGAATGCCGCCCCCCGGGCGGTTCCGTATTTCCTGGTTCGCGACCCCTTCAATAACGATAGGCGTTGACATTGCGGTCGCCATCGTTAATTATGTCGCTGTCCGTTACATTTGTAACTATGGGCAAACATCTCAATCCGGGTTTGACACGCCGCGAGCGGTTGATCATGGACATCCTGTACCGGCGGGGGCGCGTGACCGCAACGGACGTCCTCAACGAACTGCCGGACTCCCCGAGCGACTCCACAGTACGCACGCAACTGCGCCGGCTGGAAGCGAAAGGATATGTCCGGCATGTCGCCGAAGACCTGCGCTATATCTATGAGCCGATCGTCCCGCGGCAGGATCTTCGCCATTCGGCGCTGGCGCACATGCTCGAGACATTCTTTGAGGGGTCGGCGGAGCAGGTGGTGGCGGCGCTGCTCGGGCGGCAGCGAGTCTCCGCTGAAGAACTGAATCGCATCACGGAAATCGTCGAAAAGGCGAAGAAAAGGAGCCGGAAATGAGCCTGGTCATCTCCAGCCTGCAGGCTTCCCTGATCCTTCTCGCGGCGCTGGCCGTGTGCCGGATCGCGCGCGGCCGGTCGGCGGCGTTTCGTTCCATGATTCTGACCACGGCGATCGCCGCGGCTTCCGCCGTTCCTCTGTTCGCCGCTGCCGCTCCGCGCCTGGGACTGATATTCCGTCTTCCCGAAATTCCGTCGCCGGCGTTTCTTAGAGAGGTCCAGTTGGACACTGCGCCAGCGCCCACGGATGTCCGGCCAGCGTTGATTGAAGCGCCTTCAGTGTCCGCCCCCGCGGGCGATCCGGCGCCGTCCGCTGCGGCGCGAACGCGGCAGGGTTTCGCCGGAACAGCAATCCCGCAGCTATGGCCCTTTCTTCGGGGTATCTGGTTTGCGGGCGTTGTCCTTGGAATGTGGCGGATCCTTTTTGGAATGGTCCGCCTCAAACGTATCGGGCGCGTCGGCGGGCCCGCGCTGCCGGACGGTATTGAAGCAATCGCGGCGGAGACGCGACAGCGCTACGGGTTGAAACGTCCGGTCACGATCCTGGTTCGGAGCGGTGAAGCGCCGGTGACGTGGGGAGTGCTCCGGCCGAAATTGCTGTTGCCCGCGGAGGCGCGGGAATGGACCGGAGGGCGGCTGCGCATCGTCATGGCGCATGAGTTCGCGCACATCCGGCGCGCGGATTGGGTGTTTCAAGTCTTCGCGGAAATTCAGCGCGCGGTCTTCTGGTTCAACCCGCTTTGGTGGATCGCCGTGCGCCGGCTGGTCGAGGAAGGCGAACGGGCGGCGGATGACGTTGCATTGACGGCCGGAATCGACGGCGTGGACAACACGGCCTACGCGGAGGAATTGCTGGCTCTGGCCCGAACGTTTGCCACGCCTCGCGCCGTTCCCGGGGCTCTTGCCATGGCGCGGAACTCGGTGATCGAGCGGCGTTTTGCGGCGATCGTGAGTTCACAGAGCCGCCGCGAAGCCGTTACTCGACGCGCCGCTGCGGTGATGGGCGGAGCTTTTGCGATTCTGATGCTCGGGATAGCCGCAGGCCAACCCGCCGCGACCGGCTCGATTTCTCCGGCGCCGCCTGTTGCGGTCCGGGGCGCTACCGGTCCTGAGCCCGGTGGAGCGACACCGGTTCCCGTCGCTTCGCAGGTTGCAGCGCCCGCCCTGACAGCGCCTGCAGTTTCCCGGGCGGCTGCGCCGGCCGGCAGCGAAAGCCAGCCTGTCCCATCCCCCGCGAGCCCGGCGCCGGAAAAAGTCCTGCTGGGGCGGGTTGGATTTGATGACGGCGCCACGCTTCCGGTGGGGGAGTTACAGCAGTTCCAGGTCATCCTCACGTCGGCCAGCGGTCGTAGAGTCACGCAGCCCTATACGAATACGCAGGGCATTTTTGCGTTTCGGATCGCGCCGGAAAAATACGCCGTCACGCTGACGCCCCTGCGGTTGGGCTACTGTCTGAAATCCGCAACCTACGGCGCCACCGACCTGACCCGGGCCCCGCTTGTCCTGAAGCCAGACGCCGACGATACGCAGATCCAGGTCATTTTGACGCGAACGTGTCCGGCCGGAACGACCGGATTTCGAATTAGCGGCCGTGTGACGGATTGGCCGCCGCGGCAGGCGCGTATACGGACTCCTTCTTCAGGGTCCCGGTCCGGACGTGGGAGCCCTCCCCTCCGCCCCACGCTTTCGTTAAGCGCCGCCATGACGGACAGACCGAAGGAATTCTTCGACATTTATTCGATCACCCCGCGAGCCAACGGCGCCTTCGACATTGACGGAGTCCCGCCAGGGCATTACGCCATTAAGAGTTCCTCTACCGGCGATGCGCCATTGGTCTCGTTTGATGTGGCCGGGAAGGATGTTTCCGGCATCGAAGTGAACCTGACGGGCGAATTCCTGGACCTGCCCGTTCCCCTGACGCCGTCTGTGATGCGAACGATCAGCGGCGTTGTGGATTTCGGCAATGGCGCGATTCCGCAATTCTCAGTTCAATTCGTCGCCCTGCGCGCAGGGACTGCGCAGACGGTCAAGGTCTCTGGCCGGGAATTCTCCGTGCCCCTGGCGGAAGGGGAATACCGGGTCCGTACTCCGGACCTTCCCCCGGGCTTCACCGTCCGGGCGACGGCGGGCCCTCTGGATGTGGCGGAACCGTTTCTCGTCACCAGCAAGGGAATTGCGGACCTGCTAACCGGAATTCCCGTGAAGTCCACCGAGATCACCATCAAACTCGGCAGAACGACTCGATAACGCCGACTCCTTGCAGGGGCGGTCTACGACCGCCCCTGGAGTTTGGGCTTTTGCCGACAGCTTGGGCCAATGAAATTCAGGTTTACGTCTCGAATCTGCCGCTTCGTCTCAGTGGATTGACGTACACGAAGTGTGAGTAACGTTATTGAAGCGCGGATTCCCCGCCTTGGTAAAGGCGGGGAAGGCTGCGGCCATAAAGAAAATGCCCGCCTCCATAACGGCCGCAGACGGGGCGGTTCGTGGAACTACCTTATAGATTCTGTCGTATTTGCGGAAGTCTCATTCGGATGTTTATCGAACCGCCCCGTCCGCGCCCATTAAGGAACGGGACCAATTTTTTCATGGCGCGGCCACCCCGCCTTCATCCAAGGCGGGGAATACGCCAGCGTCTAGAGCCTTCCAAATGTCCAAACTCCAGGGGCGGTCTACGACCGCCCAGGGTTTCAGAGGGACGTCCTGTTGAATCAGAGGTTTCCTTCCCGAAACGTCGGGCGGTCATAGACCGCCCCTACAAGGAGGCGGGGACTCAAATGTCTCTGCGGCGCAGTCAGTCCGCTGAGCCGAAGCGGCAGGACCTTCTCGGCGCCATCGATTGTTGACACATGGCTCGGTTTCCGCTAAAAACCTCACTGGCCCGATCATTCCCCCGCGATTGGGAAAAAGTCGCCTTCTCGCGCTCGTTGCTCATGCGGATTCGAACCATGCACACGTTCACAGCGATAACGAACTATGAAGTACAGATGTTTTGGGGCCGTTCTCGTCGTCATTCTCCTTTCGGACGCCGGTTTTGCGCAGACGATTCGCCGCGTTCCCGATGACTTTGCCACCATTCAGGCGGGAATAAACGCCGCGCAGGCGGGCGACACGGTTCTGGTTTCTCCCGGGACTTACATCGAGAACATCAATTTTCTCGGCAAGGCGATCACGGTCGTGAGCGAAGGCGGCCGGGATCTGACGATCATCGACGGGGCGGCAAACGGCCCGGTAGTGCGGTTCGTGACCGGAGAGGGTCGAAGCTCCGTTCTGGACGGCTTCACGATCCGTAACGGAAAGGCATTGACTTCTGAGGAGGGCGGCGGAATTCGCATTGCCGTCTCATCTCCGACGATTCGGAATAACCGAATCACGAAGAATGCGGCCTGTTCCGGCGGCGCCGGCATCGGGATCGTGGGCAACTCTCCGCTGATTCAGGGGAATATCATCACGGAGAACGCCTCCTCCCAGTTTTGCAGCGGCGGATTCGGTGGCGGTGGAATCCTGATCAAGTATCTGGGATCGAGCGAAATTCTCGACAATGTGATCTCCAAGAACTCCGTCAAGAGCGCCTCGGCCCCTGGCGGTGGAATCTCGGTCAATTCCGGCGCGCCCCTGATTCGCGGAAATGTCATTATCGGCAATAGCGGTATCAACGGCGGCGGCATCAACTTCGAAGCCCTGGACGGCGCAATTACCCAGAACGTCATTGCGGGGAATTCCGGTTCTCGTGGTGGTGGAATTTATTGGCGGGTGTTTACCGGCGGGCAGGCCTCCGTAACGAACAACACCATCGTGGACAACAGCGTTACCCAGGTGGGTTCGGCGATTCTTGCGGATGGCGCCGATGGCGCCATGCAGGTAAAGAACAATCTCGTCATCGGCAAGACGGGCCAGACAGCGTTCTATTGCGATAGCTTCAATGATTCAAACCCGCCGATTCTCGCATTCAACAACATCTTCTCGTCCGGCGCCTCGAGCTACGGAGGAATCTGCGCGGACGTCACCGGCGTTAACGGAAACATTTCGCTGGCGCCGGTCTTTATCGACGAAACAGCGGGCAACTACAGGCTGGCGTTCGGATCGCCCGGGATCGACGCTGGAGACAAGACCTTGCCGACCCTCCCGAACCTGGATCTGGACGGATTCCCGCGCGTACTCCCGTCCGGCGGAAATGTGGACATGGGCGCTTACGAACTTGCGGCCCAGACCACAACCCTCCTGTCGGCGACGGAAATCACTTTTGGAAGTCAGCCGGCCGGTTCGGCCAGCGCTCCAGACGATCTGACCATCACGAACAACGGAACTGACCCACTGTATGTGACAGGCATTGCCATTGTGGGAGAGTTCCTGCAAACGAATACGTGCCAGGTGGCAGGCGGTGTTCTCCCGGGGGCGAGTTGCGTTGTCAGTGTGCGGTTTTCTCCTTCCGCCGGCGGGCCTCACGCTGGTCAGTTGACGATAGCCAGCAATTCTGTGAGCGCAAACACCGTCGATTTGTCCGGTGTCGGAACAGGCTCATTGACGCTGTCCCTCGACTCCATAACGTTTGCTGACCAGGGGATCGGCACGATCAGCGCGATCACTGCGCTAAACGTGACCAACGGCGGCGGCAGCCCGATCAACCTCACGTCGATCTCGACCTTCGGAGATTTCACGGGCGCCAACGACTGTGTTTCTCCCCTCGCCCCGGGCGGCGCCTGCACGATCAGTGTCCGTTTTGCTCCCGTTTCACAGGCGTTCCTGTACGGCGTAATCGTTTTGAACGTCGATGGCGTCCACGAACTCGTCCGTCTTTCCGGACGCGGGGTCACCTCGCTCGTGACGCTTTCGCCGACGTCGCTGCAATTCGGAACAGTCACTCTCGGGAGTACAAGCGCCGGCCAGACGGTGACGCTGACTAATTCCGGCGACGCGCCCTTGACGATCAATAACATTGCGATCACCGGTGACTTCAGTGAAACCCATGATTGCGGCAGTGTCCTCGCCGCAGGCGAGAGCTGCGCGTTCAATGTCCTTTTCAGCCCGCTGGCGGTCAGTACGAGAAACGGTGAGATCACGATTACGGATAACGCCGTCGGTACCCCGCACAAGGTCGCTTTGAATGGCTTCGGAAGCGGCGCCCTTCTATCGACAACACCCACCAGCCTTGTGTTCAGCAGCCAACCAGTCGGGGTTCCAGGCACAGCCAAGACCATTACGATACGGAATACCGGAAACGTCGCGATGACCATTACCAGCATTGAGACGACCGGCGATTTTTCAAAGTCCGGTTCGTGCGGCCTGATCGGGGTGAATGGATTCTGCAACATTTCCGTGACGTTCACCCCGACCGCTCCCGGCGAACGGTCCGGCGCTCTGACGATCACGGGATCCGCCTTTGGCAGCCCGTACGTGGCGCCACTTTCCGGAACCGGGATCGCTGTGGACCTCAGCTTTGTACCGCCGGTTGTGAGCTTCGGGGATGTCCACACTGGAACGACGTCAACGATAACCGCTCTATTGAAGAATAACCGGACGGAGCCGGTGAACATCTCGAGTATCACGGCGAGCGCCGGGTTCTCCATCGTCAGTCATTGTGGCGATGCCCTGGAGCCCCTTGCGGACTGCCAGGTCGAGGTGTCGTTCAGTCCGGTGAGTGTTGGGCTGGTGTCGGGCGCCGTTACGGTCACCGATGACGGCGCCGGCAGTCCTCATGCCGCGGCGATAACGGGGCGGGGAGTCGCCGGTCTCGTGTCCTTGTCGGCAATCACCCTCGCGTTTGACGCGGATGTTGTCGGAACAACCAGCCCGCCCAGGGCCGTGACGGTTTCCAATCAGGGAACTGCGCCGATCGTGTTCACCGGAATCATCGTTTCCGGTGATTTCGCGCGGACGACAACGTGTGGCGCAACCCTGGCGGTGAGCGCTGTTTGCAGCATCACGGTAACGTTCTCGCCGACGGAGGCGGGAAGCAGGACGGGATCCGTTTCCATTACGAGCGACGCCTCCAACAACCCGAGGACGATCAGCCTGGCGGGCACGGGTCTCAGTTCGGCCCCCACGCCGCTGATCACCGGAATCAGCCCGGACAATGCCGCGACGGGCGCTTCGAGTATGACGCTCACGGTAACCGGCGCCGGCTTTTCGACGCGCTCGGTAATCCGGTGGGGCGGAGCCGATCGGCCGACGACCTATCAGAGCAGCAGTGTTCTCACCACCGCGCTTTCGACGGCGGATCTGGCGGAGATGGGATCGATCCGCGTGACCGTGTTCACTCCCACTCCCGGCGGCGGTCAATCCAATCCGGCGTCCTTTGTCGTCTATCGCGTTATCACGCTGTCCACCAGGGATCTTATTTTTGACCGCGCCGGCAATCGGATATTCGCCTCCGTCCCATCATCCGCGCCGATCCGGGGCAACTCGTTAACGGTGATCGACCCCGGGACGGGTAATCTCGGGAACCCGATTCCGATCGGCTCCGATCCTGGAAAGCTCGCGATCAGTTCAGATTCGCGACTCATATACGTTGCGCTGGACGGGTCGGCGCAGGTTCGATCTTTCGACACGGCCACGATGAATGCGGGCGTCCCCTTCGGCCTTGGAACGGACCCGGTTTTTGGAAAAACGAGGTACGCCGCGGACATCGCCGTTTCTCCGAACCATCCTGAAACAGTTGCGATTTCGATGAGGTTTGGAAGCGGTATCCCGGAACACGCCGGAGTGGCCGTTTTCGAAAACGGTGTGAAACGGTCCATGGAAACAGCCGGTCACACGGGAAGCAACGTGATCGAGTTCTCCGAGTCGGACAACATCCTGTATGGATACAACAACGAGAGCACCGAGTTCGGATTCCGGACGATGGCCATTGATTCGAATGGAGTCACGGTGTCGAACGTGAAAACCAACCTGGTCACCGGATTCAATACGGACATCACCTTCGAAAACGGCCGTATTTACACTTCCGGCGGAAATGTCACTATCGGGCAGGTTATCGATCCTGTCGGCAAGACGGTGATTGGAACGTTTCCTGTTCCGAGTTCCAACACCCTGGTCGATATCGTTCCGGACTCACCGCTGCGCCGGGCGTTTGTCCTGATCTCTTCCGCCAGTACGCTCAAGCTGGTCTGTCTCGATCTGAACACGCTCGCAACAATCGGAAGCGTGTCGTTTCCGATTTCGGCTTCCGCGTCCGGGGGCATCTCCAGTCTTATCCGTTGGGGCAAGAGAGGCCTGGCGTTTCGTTCGGCGACCGAGGTGTTCACGCTGCAAATCCCGCCCTCCTGGCTGGGCGCGGCCACCGGCGACGTTCCGCTGGACCTTAATGGCGACGGCCACACCGACCTTCTCTGGCAGCACACCGACGGCAGCCTGGTGGCGTGGTTGATGTACGGACAAACCCCGAGTGATGCGGGTGGCCTTATCGGAGCCGGCTCCGGCTGGGGCGTCCATAAGATCGGCGATTTCAACAGGGATGGCAAGGCGGACCTCCTGTGGCAGCACACCGACGGCGCCAGCGCGATCTGGCTCATGAACGGGCTCAGCGTGATCGGCGCCGGTGGACTGCCTGGCGCCGGCACAGGCTGGACCGTCCGGCACGTTGCCGACTTCGACGGCGACACGATGAGCGACCTTCTGTGGCAGCACACCGACGGCAGCGTCGCGATCTGGTTGATGAATGGCTCCGGCGTCGCGGGCGCCGGTGGAGTGATTGGCCCCGCGACGGGTTGGACCGCGCGAACTCTCGGAGACTTCAACGGCGATGGGAAGAGCGACATCCTCTGGGAGCACACCGACGGCAGCAGCGCGATATGGCTGATGAATGGACTGACCCCGGCCGGTGTGGGCTGGCTGGTGGGGCCCGGTACGGGATGGAGCGTCCAGCGGGTTGCCGATTTCAATGGGGATGGCAAAAGCGATCTACTCTGGCGGCATACCGACGGCAGCGCTGCCATCTGGTTGATGGACGGCGTCAATCAGACGAACAGCGGCTGGCTGATCGGTTCGGGAACGGGCTGGAGCGTGTCCCACACTGGCGACTTCAATGGGGACGGCAAAACGGACATCCTCTGGCAACACACCGATGGATCCGTGGTGATGTGGCTGATGAATGGGGCCGCAAGCAACGGCATGAAAGGGCTCGTGGGGCCGGGGACGGGATGGAGCGTCCGGCAGATCGCCGATTTCAATGGGGACGGCAAGAGCGATATCGTCTGGCAGCACAGCGAAGGAAGCGTGGGGATCTGGATGATGAATGGATTGGATCTTGCCGGCGCCAGCGGCCTGGTGGGTCCCAACACCGGCTGGTCGCCGGGGCCGTGATTGCATAACGTTTCCGTTCACGCGAATTCCGGGGCTATCCCCTTTCACACCGACGCATCTGCGATTTGACGTCCCACCCTGCGGTCCTTATAGTGAACGCGAAAATCGGCGTTTGCCCGAAATACGATGAATAGCAGGGAGGGTGGTTTCATGGGTAATCATCTTGGTGGGAAATCCGCTCGCCGCCGCGTTTTGCTCGCGCTCCTGGTGGCGTGCTGCGCGACGGTGACAGGAAGCCAGACTGGATCGCCCGGCCCGGATCTGGCGGGAACCCGGCCGAATATCATCCTGATCCTGGCCGACGATCTGGGTTATGCGGACCTCGGGAGTTTTGGTTCGCCGATCAACACCCCGAATCTGGACCGCCTTGCGGCCGGCGGTGTGCGATTCACGCAGTTCTATAACGCTTCCCGATGCGTGCCCACCCGGGCCAGTCTGCTGACGGGACTGTATTCGCATGAAGCGGGAATCGGGCACATGCTGGGGCGAAGCGCCAACGGTCTGTATAACGGCGACCTTTCCCGCAATGCGATCACGCTGGCCGAAGGGCTCGGCGCCGCGGGCTACGCGACCTACATGGCCGGTAAGTGGCATCTCACTCCATGGCGTTCCGGCGCGCCCAACATCGTGTCGAATGGACCGACGGGACGGGGTTTCGATCATTTCTACGGCATCATTCAATCGATCCGCAGCTACTACAATCCGCCGTCATTGATGGAAGACGGCCGCGAACTTCCGGCTACCCAGGGCGACTATCATTTCACCGACGCCGTCACCGAGCACGCGACGAAGTACATTCGGGAACAGGAAGCCGGCCGGCCGTATTTCCTTTATGTCGCCTACACGGCGCCGCACTTTCCGCTGCACGCGCGCGAATCCGATATTGCAAAGTACCGCGGTCACTTCAAGGCGGGATGGGACGTTCTCAAGAAGGAGCGTTATCAGCGCATGGTCGCGCTGGATCTGATCGATCCGGCCTGGCCTTTGCCGCAACGGGACCCGCAGGAATTGCCATGGGACGAAATCAATCCGGCCTACCGGGACTGGTTTGACGAACGCATGGCGGTGTACGCGGCCATGATCGAACAGATGGATCGAGGCGTGGGCGCCATCATCGAGTCGGTCAAGGCGCGTGGCGACCTCGACAATACGCTGATCGTGTTTCTGTCGGATAACGGGGGGTGCGCCGAGGAAATCGACTCCAGAGGAGGAACCGCGGGCGATTTCCCCCGGCGAACCCGCAGCGGTCAGGTGGTTCGTCTGGGCAACGATCCGAAGATCAATCCCGGTCCGGAAGACACTTATGCGTCCTATGGACTGGAGTGGGCCGGGCTTTCCAACACACCGTTCAGACGCTACAAGAGCTTCGTCCATGAGGGCGGCATTTCTACTCCGTTGTTTGTGTCCTGGCCGGCGCGGATCGCTCCGCGGCTGACCCGTGAGGTCGGACATGTGATCGACCTGATGCCCACGCTTCTGGAGTTTGCCGGCGCGCCATACCCGACCGAATACAAAGGCCGCGCGATCCATCCGGTGGAGGGACGCAGTTTGATCCCGGCGCTGCGGGGCGGAACCCGTCCTTCCGTTGTTTATGGCTGGGAACACGAAGGAAACCGGGCCATTCGCGACGGTGACTGGAAACTCGTCAGCCGCTTTCCCCAGGGCTGGGAACTGTACGACATGAAACACGACCGTCTGGAAGCGCATGATCTGGCCGGTCAGATGCCCGAGAAAGTCTCGGCCCTGGCCGCGCTTTACGAGGAGTGGGCGCGCCGTGTGGGCGTGAAGCCCTGGGTCGGCGCGCAGACGCCTATCGGATGGGAAGACCCCAGCTGGTATACACGTTAGGATTGCTGTGTCCCCGGCTTCGCGCACGAGATCGTTGTGAGGCCCCCGCCTGCATGTAGGGGCGGTCTATGACCACCCAGCGTTTCGGGGTGAATTCTTGTGAACGTCGGGCGGTCATAGACCGCTCCGACAAGCAGGCGGCAAGCAAAATGTTTCCGTTGCGCAAAGCGTTTGTAA
>DASUFH010000174.1:0-14299 GCA_036274645.1 Terriglobia bacterium | reverse complement strand
CAGCAACCTGGTGTTCCTGATCGACGTTTCCGGCTCCATGAGTTCGACCGAACGGCTTCCGCTGCTCAAGAACGGCATGAACATGCTGGTCGAGAAGCTGACGGAAAACGACACGGTTTCGATGGTCACCTACTCCGGGATGTCGGGGATCGCGCTGAATCCGACGAACGGGACGCACAAGGATGACATCCGCCGCGTCATCGATGGCTTGCGCGCGGAAGGTTCCACCAACGGCGGCGCCGGCATTCAGACGGCGTACGACCTGGCCAAAGCCAACTTCATCGAGGGCGGCGTGAACCGCGTGGTCCTCATGACCGACGGCGATTTCAATGTCGGTGTGACGAGCCAGAACGAACTGATTTCCATGATCGAAGACAAGGCGCGTAATGGCATCTTCCTGAGCGTGCTGGGCGTCGGGACCGGCAACCTGCGGGACAACACGATGGAAAAGCTGGCCGACAAGGGTCATGGCAACTACGCCTACATCGACTCGACGAGTGAAGCGCGCAAGGTGCTTGTCGATCAGATGGCCTCGACATTCATCACCGTCGCGAAGGACGTGAAGATCCAGGTGGAGTTCAATCCCAACCTGGTTCTCGGCTATCGCCTGATCGGTTACGAAAACCGTCTGCTCGCGGCGGCCGACTTCAATAACGACCGCAAGGACGGCGGCGACATGGGTTCCGGCCACACGGTGACGGCGCTGTTCGAGGTCGTGCCGAAGGGCGTCGACATCAACCCCATCGGCGGAGATCCCCTCCGGTTCCAGCCCGTGGTCGAACGGACGCCGGCGCCGGCGCCGAAGCCGGATTCAGCGATGTCGAGAGAACTGCTGAACCTGAAGATCCGCTACAAGGAGCCCGACGGCAAGGACAGCAAGCTGATTGAGTTTCCGCTGGTCGATCGCGGACAGGCGTTTTCCGGCGCGTCGAGCGAATTCCGGTTTGCCGCGGCCGTCGCCGCCTTCGGCATGATCCTGCGCGACTCGCCGTTCAAAGGCTCGTCGAACTGGGATCTCGTCAACAGCATCGCGACCGGCAGCCGCGGTTCGGACCGCGATGGTTATCGCGAGGAGTTTGTGCGGTTGGCCGAAAAGGCCCGGTTGCTGTGGAGGCCGGGGCCGGTGATCCTGGGCGATCCAGTGTTCCGATAGACCTTGACTGTTTGCCCTCACCTGTCGCTCGCTACGCTCGCTCCCTCCTCTCCCGCGCTACGCGCGGGAGAGGACAGACTCTGAACATTTCCCTCACATCCGGTCCCAATCCCAGATCGCGTAAGCGGTCTCCTGATCCACCTTGTGCCCGCATTCCTTCAGGGTGAGCAGAATGCTGCCTCTGTGATGGCTCTCATGGGCGATGAAATAGCCCAACGTCGAGACGATTCCTTTCTTGAACGGACGCCGCTTCGGCGCGCCGGCCGCGCATTCCGCGAAGAACGTCTCGATCCTGTCGGCGGAAGCAGTCAGGCATTCCTTCAGCTTCGACTTGTCCGGCTCCTCGTCCGTTTCGAACTTGTATAGTCCCTTCGCCAGGTCCTTGGCCCGCGCTTCCAGATGCCACACCCGCACGTTGTGCAGGTGCGCGAATTGCCGTACGACGTTCCGCCCGCCCCGTTTGGAAAGCGTGCGCTTCATCCCCTCATCGCTGATGCGATCGATCAGGAACAGGCTGATGCGGTGATTCGTCCGCCAGGCTTCGAGCAGTTGTTCCAGCATGCTTAGCGTTGTCCGGAGAGCCAGGCGGCGCGGAGCGCTCGCGCGTCGGAACTGGGATTCGGGAGGCTTTCAATCGAGTAGTCGAAGTCCTCCGGTTCGCCGATCTCCATGGTTACCTGAACGGTCTGGCGGAATCGCTGAACTTCGATAGGCGCGCGGTCGCCGGGCCGGTAGCGGTTCAGCGCGGCGCGCCAGGCGCTTCTTCCCACGCTCACGCCGCCAATGGACGTAATGACGTCGCCCTGCTGGAGTCCGGCGCGTTCGGCGGGAGAGTTGTTGTGGATGAGTCCCAGGCGAAGCGACTGCCGGTCTTCGGAGTCGAGCACAATGCCTCCGGTGAAACCGCCGCGGCCGGGAGTTTTGACGAGTTGAAGCCCGACGTAGCGGAGCGCCTCGTTGAAAGGCAGCGGTTCCACGCCGCGAATATGACGGTCGTAAAAGCCCTTCATGTCCTCGCCGGCGACCGCGGACAGGACGCGGACGAAATCTTCGTCCGTGTAGCCGCGGCCTTTGAGGTAGTAGGTGGCATTGGGGCTCTTGACGTAAAACTCGTCGTACATGCGTTTGAGCACATCATCGAGCGACCGCTTGCCGCCGGATTTTCCCCGGATGAGCAGATCCAGGACCAATCCCACGATCTCGCCGCGGTAGTAATAGGTGATCGACGTATTGTCGAGGTTGGTCCGCTGCCGATGGACAGCCGCGTCGATGAAGGGCGCGGCCAGCGACGCGTCCACGGGGCTCATGAGTTTGCTTCCCGGCGCGTTTTCGACATTGGAGATGATGACGCTCAGTTCGTCCAGCAGCCGCTCCTCGCCCCAGATTCCGGCCCGTTGCAGCATCACATGTCCGTAGTAGTTGGTCAGGCCTTCGGCGATCCACAGGCTTCGGGTCTGCGCCGGCCGGGTCCAGTCCCAGGGGCCGAATTCAACCGGTCGCAGCCGCTTCACGTTCCACACATGGAAGAATTCGTGGGCGGCGGTTTCCAGGGTGTTGTCGAGCGCTCCGGAATCGGCCAGCGCGCCGGGAAGAATGATCTGGGTGGAGACGAGATGTTCCATGCCGTCCCATGAGTCGTTGTCGGCCGCGTAGTGAATCATGAACGTATAGGTCTCGAATTCCGGCGGGCCCCACATTGCCACTTCCGCGTGAACGATCTTTTCGAGGTTGCGAACCAGTTCGGCGCGCCGCCCGCCTTCGCCGGCTCTGGAATGCACGACGACGCGGTAGTTCTTTCCGTCGACTCTGAACGTGTCGAGGGTCCAGTTCGGTCCGACCTCGGTCGGATTGTCGATCAGGATTTCGTAGTTGGGATATTTCCAGTCGCGCTGATCGGGCGTTTCGGTGCGTCCGTTGACCACGCGCCATCCGGGAGGCGCATCGACATGAAGTTCCACGGAGTCCTGTTTGTGGTTCGGGACGTACATGAACAACTCACCGCCGGTGTAGGAGGCGTGCGTGACGTCGAGTTGCGCGAATGTGCCGGAAAGATCGTTGCCGAATACCTTGTAGGTCACGTTGAACGCGCGCGCTCCGCGGGTGGAGACGCGCCAGGTCTGATCGTCGGCCTTGGCAAACGCGAGGGGAGAGGCGCCGGCGCGCGCGGAAAACTCCTGCACGTTGGCCGCAAAATCACCGATGGAATAGCGGCCAGGCTGCCAGCGCGGCATCTGAAAGTCCACGGTTGCCGGCGCGGCGCCGGCCGGAACTTCGACATCGATCGACACATGAAAAAGATGGGACGCCGGCTGAGGCATGGAGAGGCGGTACGCAATGCGTTTGAACGGCGCCGGCGGATTGGCCGTTTGCGCCGGCGGAACGGCGGGCTGTTTGGCGGGCGGAGTCTGTTGTCCCAGGCCTGCCAGGCCCGCAAAGACAACGAGCCCGGCGACAGCCACGGCCAGACAGGCCGTGGTCGAGCGCCTCCGGATGAAAGGTACGGCATTGTTCATGAGTTCTCCATCCCCGATCGCCGCAGTCGCTTGGTTTCGCCTCTCTTTTTCTTGGATTCCAGGCGCCGCTCCCGCACGGCGCGCGGAATGCGTGTGGGAACACGGGCGCGCTCGGTCTTGAGCGCCGACTGAACGAGTTCGACGAAGCGGCCCAGCGCGTCGTTGCGATTGAGCTCCTGGCTGCGCGTCCGCTGGGACACCACGCGCAGCACGCCTTCCCGGTTGATCCGCGTCGCCAGCCTGGTCAGGATGCGCCGGCGCTGATCCTCCGTGACGGCGCTGGATTGCCGCACATCAAACTCGAGCGTGACCCGGCTCGAGACCTTGTTCACGTTCTGTCCGCCGGGGCCGCCGCTGCGTGAGGCCGTGAACGTGATTGCGTCCTCGGGGATCTCGATTTGCCCGTCCTCCAGCGTAATGACAATCACGATGACATCGCCCTGACGAGCCGGTACAGAAATTCGCGCCCATCGTAAAACTCCCGGACGCCGATTCGTTCGTCCATGCCGTGCGCGCGGTTGTCGTTCGGATCGCTGAAGAGTCCCGGAACGCCATAGGTCGGAATGCCCGCCAGCCGCAGATACATGCCGTCTGTTGCTCCGGTCGACATGGTGGGAATCACGGGCGTGCCCGGCCACATCGTTTCAGTGACTCGCTCGATCGTTTCCAGGATCGCGGGAGTCACCGGGGACGCGATGTTGGCCTGGGCGGCGCCGACGGCCGTAATGGAAATGCGGTCATCCTGCAGGGCGCGGACAATGGCTTTTTTCGTCGCGTCAGCCGACTCGCCCGGCAGGATGCGGCAGTTCACCAGGGCGCGCGCGGCCTGGGGCAACGCGTTGTCCGCGTGTCCTGCGTCGAGGCGGGTGGCCACGCAGGTGGTGCGGAGCAGGGCGTTGTCGTAAGGAGACGCGGTGATTCGCGCAACGGCGTTTTTGTCCGCCTTTCCAGTGGCGATCGCCCGCATGTCCGCCGCCGGTTGGCCGATCTGGAGGTCTGCCATCCGGCGGTAATAGGTTGTGGTGACTTCGGTCAGACGGATCGGAAATTCGAACTTCTCCAGACGCGTCAGTCCCGCGGCGAGGCGGTAAATGGCGTTGTCCCGGGAGGGGCGGGAACTGTGGCCGCCGGGACTACGGGTTTCGAGCAGGAAGTTCTGGTAGGTCTTTTCCGCCATCTGAACCGCATGGAACACCGGCCGGCCGTCGCGGCTCTGGCTGCCGCCGCCTTCATTCAGGCACCATTCCGCGTCGATCAGTTCACGGTGATTTTCCAGCAGCCACTTCACGCCATTCTCCGGTCCGCCTTCTTCATCGGCGGTGAGCGCAAGGATCAGATCGCGGTCCGGGGTGTAACCCTCGCCGCGCAACCGGATGAACGTGGCCGTCCAGATTGCGGCCATGGCTTTGTCATCGATCGCTCCACGGCCGTAGAAAAAGCCGGCGCGCTCCACCAGGGCGAACGGATCCGTTGTCCAGTCTTCGCGCAGGGCCTCCACGACGTCCAGATGCGCCAGGAGCAAAAGGGGGCGTTGCCGCCCATTACCCCGGTATCGCGCCACGAGGTTTCCCTTGCGCGGACTCGGCGCGAGTACCTGAACATCCGATTCGGGGAACCCCGCGTTCTTCAATCGTGCGGCCACGGCTTCGGCTGCCGTTGTCGTATTGCCCGAAGATTCCGTCGTATTGATTTCGATCAGTTCACGGAAGATTTCCCGCGCCAGCGCGTCTTCCTTCTGTACTCGCGCCACCGCCGGTTCGACGCCAAGAGGGACGGCGAGCAACACGAGAGCCGCGAGCGCTGTCAGCGAAATCCGCATGGCGCAAAATTCTGACACGATCTGCTATCGGGCGCCATGTTTACGGCTCTATCCGCCGCGCCTGCGCCTTGGTTTCCCAATTGTGCGTTGTGAGTTGAGTTGTTGTCCGATGCCTAATGGACCTGGCGGACTGACCCATTGACCCATTGACCCACTGGCCCATTGACCCACTGATCCGAATTGACCAGTAAGCCATTGGGTCATTGGGCGGTTTAATCAAATCCAATAAACATCGAACAACATCCAGCGCACAGCGGACAACGGGGAAGCGGCGGGAGTGTCGTTTCCTGGGCGACAGCCGCTGATTTTTTATGCCCAACCCATCCGTAGCGGCGTTAGTCTGTCGATGGTCATGAAGCCCTTCACGAGGAACTGCCGGTTGTTCGTGCTGATAGGCGCGGTGGTGGCGGGCGTGGCCGTTGTCGCGATTCTCATCCGTTCGCCGCTTTTCGACCGGATCCGGTTGAACGTTCCCGAGCGCGCCACGGTTGGCGATCGCGTTGCGAGCTACGGTCCTGCCGCGCGCGCCCGTCTCGGTCCGTTCTTTCGAAGCGCCGGAGTTTCCTATCCTCCAGAGCGATTTGTGCTGGCGGCATTCAAGCGGGAAGAAGAACTCCATCTCTTTGCCGCTGGTCCATCTCAGAAGCTGACCTTCGTTCGGCGTTATCCGGTTCTGGCGGCGAGCGGCCGTCTGGGACCGAAACTGCAGGAAGGCGATCGGCAGGTTCCGGAAGGCGTTTATGAGATCGAGTCGCTGAATCCCAACAGCCAGTTTCATCTGTCCCTGAGACTGAATTACCCCAACGAAGACGACCGACGTCACGCCAACGACGAGGGCCGGACCGATCTCGGCGGCGACATCATGATTCATGGCGACACCGTGTCGATCGGTTGTCTGGCAATGGGTGACGCCGTCGCCGAGGAACTCTTCGTGCTTGCCGCGGATGCGGGCTGGCAAGGCGCGCGGGTGATCGTGAGTCCGGTCGATTTTCGCAGGAGCAGCCTTCCACAGGGATTTCGTGTCCCCGCGCCCTGGGTCCGCGACCTTTACAGGGAACTGCGACTGGAACTCTCCACTCTTCCTCTGCCGCGAACCTGAACGGCGCTGCGGCTGAGAATCGTCGTGTCTGATCATGAAATTGTCTGATCATTGCGGCGCTACTCCCGATTGGCTATCCTTTGGCCCGCTCATATGAAGATCCGCGATATTCGGGCCACGACCGTGACTGTTCCCCTTGAAGCGCCTCTGCGGCACGCCAATGGCTGCCACTGGGGACGGTTCGTGCGCACCATCGTTGAGGTGGAGGCCGACAACGGACTGATCGGTCTGGGTGAGATGGGCGGCGGCGGTGAGTCGGCCGAGGCGACGTTCAGGGCGATGAAGTCTTATCTGGTGGGGCACGATCCGGCCCGCCTGGAAGAGATGCGATTCCTCATCGCCAATCCTACGGCGTCGCTCTACAACAACCGCACGCAAATACTCGCGGCGCTGGAATTCGCCTGTCTGGATCTCATTGGACAGGCCTGGGGCGCACCGGTCTCGGAGATTCTGGGGGGACGGCTGCGCGACCGCGTGCGGTTCGCGTCGTATTGTTTCTTCCGATATCCCAATCCGAAAACCGGCAAGGGGGAGGTCCGCACGATCGATCAACTGGTTGGGCATGCGCGCGATCTCAAACGTCGCTTCGGGTTCACGTCGCACAAGCTCAAGGGGGGAGTTTTTCATCCGGACTTCGAACTGGAAGCCTATCGGGCTCTTGCCGCCGCGCTGCCCGGCGATTCCCTTCGGTTCGATCCCAACGCGGTCTGGTCGGTCGAACAGGGCATTCGTTTCGGTCAGGCGATCGAAGACCTGCCCAACGACTATCTGGAGGATCCGGTGTTCGGGCTCAATGGAATGCGGAGGACGCGTCAGATGCTGAGGATTCCGCTGGCCACGAACACGGTGGTCGTCAATTTTGAGCAACTGGCGGCGAACGTGTTGCAGCCGGCGGTCGACGTGATCCTGCTCGATACCACGTTCTGGGGCGGCATCCGGTCCGCGGTCAAGGCGGGCGCGGTGTGCGAAACCTTCCAACTGGGCGTGGCGGTGCATTCCAGCGGCGAGCTTGGAATCCAGCTGGCGACGATGCTGCATCTGGGGGCGGTGTTGCCGAACCTGTCATTTGCCGCGGACGCGCACTATCATCAGTTGACCGACGACATCATTGAAGGCGGGCCGATGCGCTACGAAGACGGCGCGATTCGTGTGCCCGACCAGCCCGGATTGGGTGTCAAGCTCGATCGCGAGAAGCTGCGGGAATACAGCGAACTGTACAAGAGGTTAGGAAACTACCCTTACGATTCCGACCCCGGGCGTCCCGGTTGGACGCCCACTGTTCCGAATGAACGGTGGGCCGATCCACGGGACGAGCGGCCGGTCACGATCCCTTATTAGATATGGCGAATATTCTGGACATCACCAACCGCGTGGCTGTCGTCATTGGCTCGACCTCCGGTATCGGCCGCGCTCTGGCGTTGGGCCTGGCCGGTCACGGCGCCACGGTCATTCCTTCGGGACGGCGCGAGGATCGGGTCGCGGCGGTTTGCCGCGAGATCGAGCAACTGGGCGTTCCCACTCTGGCGCACACCGTGGACGTGGGCAGCCGGGCGTCGATCGACGCGTTGAGGGACGCGGTTCTCGAGAAGTTCGGCCGCGTCGACATTCTGGTCAACGCGGCCGGCGTGACATTCCGGCAGGCCAGCGCTGAAGTCGATGAGGGGCGCTGGGCGGCGTTGATGGATACGAACGTGAACGGAACGCTGCGCGCCTGCCAGTCGTTTTTCGAGCCTCTTAAACGCAGTGGGCGCGGTCGCGTCATCAACATCGCGTCGCTTGGATCGTATCTGGCGTTTCACGAGGTGGCCGCATATTGCGCCTCGAAAACGGCCGTGCTGTCCCTGACGCGAAGCCTGGGCTGCGAATGGGCCCGGGATGGCGTTTCGGTCAATGCGATCGCTCCGGGCGTATTCCCGACCGAACTCAACAAGTCGCTGATCATGGGCACGCCGCGCGGTCAGGAAATCCTGACACGCACACCCATGGCGCGTTTCGGACAACCGGAGGAACTGGTCGGGGCGGCCGTGCTGCTGGCGTCCGATGGCGCCGGTTTCATCACGGGTCAATGTATTGCCGTGGACGGCGGCTACCTCGCCTCCGGAGTGAACTCCTGAAAGGGGATGACATGCGTTCAACTCGAAGATGGTTCATCGGCGGCGCGCTTGCGGCGTCCGCGACGCTCGCGTTCCTGCTGGTCTCCGCCGCGTTCGCCGAATCCAAGGCGATATATGAAAACCCCAAGGAGCCGATCGAGAAACGGGTGGAGGATCTGCTGGGACGCCTGACCCTGGAAGAGAAGATTTCCCAGTTGATGAACGACTCGCCGGCGATCAACCGCCTCGATGTCCCCGCCTACAACTGGTGGAACGAAGCGCTTCACGGCGTGGGCCGCGCCGGCCGAGCCACCGTTTTTCCCCAGGCGATCGGCCTGGCCGCCACCTGGGACACCGACCTGATGAACCGCGTGGCGACCGTGATTTCCGATGAGGCGCGGGCCAAATATCACGAGTTCGTGCGGCGCGGAAAACGGAACATTTATCAGGGGCTCACGTTCTGGAGTCCCAATATCAACCTGTTCCGCGACCCCCGATGGGGCCGGGGTATGGAAACGTACGGTGAGGATCCCTTCCTCACGGGACGCTTGGCGGTGTCGTTCATCAAAGGCATGCAGGGCGACGATGAGAAGTACCTGAAGACTGTCGCTACCGTGAAACATTTTGCCGTGCACAGCGGACCGGAGCCGGCGCGGCACACCTTCGACGCGGTCGTGAGCGAACGGGATTTGCGTGAAAGTTACCTGCCCCATTTTGAAGCCGCCATCAAAGAGGGTGGAGCGCAGTCCGTCATGTGCGCCTACAACAGCGTCGATGGGGATCCCGCCTGCGCCAATGACCGGCTGTTCGAAGTGTTGCGCAAGGAGTGGGGATTCAACGGCTACGTCGTTTCCGACTGCGGCGCCGTCAACGATATTTCCGCCAACCACAAAAAGAAACCCAACGCGCAGGAAGGCGCCGCCGCCGCGCTCAAGGCCGGCACGGATCTCAATTGCGGAATCGAATACCGGAATCTGGAGCAGGCGGTCCGCGCCGGGCTGATCGCCGAAGCGGACATCGACCGCGCCCTGCGGCGCTTGCTGACGGCCCGCTTCAAGCTGGGGATGTTCGATCCTCCCGATAAGGTGAAATACGCGCAGATTCCCTTTATCGAAAACGACAGCGCCGCGCATCAGGCGCTGTCTGTCGAGGCGGCGCGGAAGTCGATCGTGCTCCTCAAGAATGAGGGAGATCTTCTACCCCTCCGGAAAGACCTGAAGAACGTGGCGGTGATCGGTCCGTATGCGGCCGACGTTCGCGTGATGCTGGGAAACTACAACGGGATTCCCTCGGCGCCCATTTCTGCGGCCTCCGGGATATCCAGGAAGCTTGGCCGTACAGTGCCCGTGGTGAGCGCGGCGGGTTCCGACATAGCGGAAAACATGCCGACGTTTGAAGTCATCCCCTCGGTCGTGTTGCAGACGTCGGACGGTCCGAACGCTCGTCAGGGACTGTTCGGTCAATACTTCAACACCGCCTCGTTCGACGGCGAACTGCACCGGCCCAAGGAACTCACATACCCCAATTCGGGAGTGCTCATCGGACGGATGATCGACAACCCCATGCCGCTGTTTACCAATATCGACCCACGCGTCAGCTTCATGGAGTGGGCCGAAGGCGCCCCACGTCCGGACATGAACGACGACGATTTTGGAGTGCGCTGGTCGGGGATGCTGCGCGCCCCGTCCACCGGCACATACCAGTTGGGCGCCATCGGCATGAACGCCTGGGAACTCTATCTGGGTGGCAGGCGAATCGCCCAATCGAACTCGATTCACGATTTTGCCTACCGGTCTGCCCCGGTCGAACTCGAGGGTGGGAAGTTGTACCCCATCGTGCTGGACTACCACGAATACCTGAATGACGCCGGGATCGAACTTGTCTGGTCGCGCCCGGGCCTCAAGATGGAAGACGGCGCCATGATGGCGGCCCAGAATGCCGACGTGATCATCATGACACTCGGACTTTCGCCCCGCCTGGAGGGCGAGGAAATGAAGGTTCCCGTCGAAGGATTCAAGGGCGGAGACCGGGAGACCCTGGGACTGCCCCGGGTTCAGGAAGAACTCCTGAAAAAGGTGGTTGCGCTCGGCAAGCCCGTCGTTCTGGTGCTCTTTAATGGGAGCCCTCTGGCCATCAACTGGGCGCAGGAACATGTCCCGGCGATCATCGAAGCCTGGTATCCCGGCCAGGCCGGCGGGGCCGCGATCGCGGACGTCTTGTTTGGCGACTACAATCCGGCCGGCCGGCTGCCGGTGACGGTTTACAAGTCGGCCGACCAGTTGCCTCCTTTCGACGACTACCGGATGGCCGGCCGCACCTACCGCTTCTTCAAGGATGAGCCGCTGTATCCGTTTGGGTACGGCCTGAGCTACACGACGTTCGCCTACCGGAATCTCAAGGTCCCCTCCGAAGTCAAAATCGGCGCAGAGGCGAAGATCAGCGTCGAAGTCGAAAACACCGGCATGATGGCAGGAGAAGAAGTCGCGCAACTGTATATCAAAGGCGCAGGCGGATCGCTGGACCCGGTCCATTCACTGGCGGCGTTTGAGCGCATTGCGCTCAAGCCGGGGGAACGCAAAACGGTACAGTTGACGGTCCGGCCGGAGCAGATGGTCCGGTTCGGAAAGGACAACAAACGCGCGATCGAGGCCGGGTCTCTGGAGTTTTCGGTTGGGGGCGGACAGCCCGGAAAATCGAAGGGGACTAATTTAGAGGGAACTATTCGGCTGACCGGGGCGTCTAAGATGCTCGACTAGGCGCCTGTCAAGGCGAAAAACGTAGCCGGAAGAATCGAAAGGATTTGTCAGGGAAAAAAGGGGTTAACTTTTGTCCGGTCGATGTGATAAAACCGAGGTGCTCCTCAGGACAAATCACTACTGTTGCAATCTCCATGGGGATTGTGGCGTCGAAGGAGAAACGCGATGAAGACGAAAATTGGGATGGCGCTGTTGGGTTTCGCGCTATCCGTGGCTGCCGTGAGCCTGTATGCGGCAGATGAAAGCCCGATCGCAGGAATGTGGGCGACAGATGCTGTCGCCAACGTCGAAATTCCGAAGAGCAAGGGCCTGTTCGCATCCATCGCTGGAAGCGCCCTCAATGGAGGAAACTCCGGTTCTTCCATCGGTAACACCAACGAACCCGTGCGCACCATCCGCGCTGAGGGTTTGAACGATGAGGAACCTGCGATCACGCTGGAGTTCAAGGTGGACTCCAAAGGCAAGCTGTCCGGCAAGGTGAGCGAGATCACGCGGGTTGAAATCAAAGACCTCAAGATGGAAGAAGGGACCGTTACGGACGGTGGCAAAAAATTCGAGTTCAGGACGAACGAGAAGACCGAGAAGATCGTTAACACGATCCGATGGGTGGGGGAACTCACCGACGAACGAACAGTCACGTTGAACCGGTTGACCAAGGGAGGCAATCAGATCGACGGCAAACCGATTGTGTTCCACCGCGCCAAGAAGTAGCGGCGCGGTTGCGATCGGCGCATATATATTATGTGCGCGGTTGCATGGAAGACGTTGCGTGGAAGACATCGTTGTGGTACGGATACTTCGCATTTCGTGAAACACCGGCGCCTTGTTCGAGGTGGCGCCATCCAAGGGAGAGGGGATGTTATGAAGATGAGGATCCTGGCGGCGCTCTTGGCGAGTTGTGTGGCGTTTACCGTTGCCTATGCTGGAGCGGGCGCGGACAAGGAAACGGGCATTGCCGGCAAGTGGGCCACGGATGCCGTGGCGACAGCCGTGAAACAGAAGACCAAGGGAGGTTTTACGGACTCCCTGTTGAACGCCGGAGTTAACGCCGGCGCGAATTCCGCTTCCCGCAACATGCCGGGACAGCGTGGCGGCTTCGGTGGCGGCGGCGGCGGATTTGGCGGCGGCGGCGGCGGATTTGGCGGCGGCGGTGGCGGCCTTGGCGGTGGTGGCTTTGGCGGCGGTCGTGACTTTGCTGCCCAGGGTGGCTTCGGTCAGCAGCCCGGTGGCTTCGGCGGCGGCAATGGTGGCTTTGGCGGCGGCAATGGCGGATTTGGCGGCGGCAATGGTGGATTTGGCGGCGGCGGGTTCGGCGGCGGCGGCGGAGGTCTGGGCGGACAGAGAATCGAAACGGGCCCTGCTCAGGTTATTGAAAAAGGCGAAAGCAAGGACGGCGCCGCGCTGATCATGGAACTGAAGGTCAGCAAGGACAAACTTACCGGGAAGTTGACCGAATACGTCAGCGACAGCAAGTACACGATCGAAGAGGGAAAGATCGTCGGGAACACGTTCGAGTTCTTCACGTACAAGAAAGTGAACAACGTGAAGGTTGGCACGCAGTACAAGGGCCAGTTGGTGGATGAAAACACCCTCGAATTGCAGCGCTTCAATCCCTCCGGGAAGCCGATCGACACGAAAGAGGACGGCACAGCCGAAACGCTGGTCTTCCATCGCGGCAAGTAATTCAAACTCCAGTTTATTGGGCAAAAGGGCAGGCATTGCGCCTGCCCTTTTTGTTTTTTTCGGCCTGAACATCATTTTTCATTTCGGCGCGCATTTGTGTGCTATACACATCGCCAGTTCTATTGATTTCAAGAGTTTCGGTACAAAAATCACAGGTTCGTTCAGGAGGGTATGCATGAGAGTTCGCAATGTGCTGGCGCTCGCGGCGTTTTGTCTTGCCGTGACCGTCAGTTTTGAAGCTGCCGGAGGCGCCGTGCAGGCCAAAAAAGGCTTTGCCGGCAAATGGGGAACGGATGCGGCTGTCGCGCGGATTACCAAATCCGGCACGCCTCAGGGTCAGGACATTTTCTTTGAATTCACGGTTACCGGTAACACGCTTAGCGGCCAGATGACGGAGACCGGCAACGCCCTGTGCGGTTCGCCCGACACGGTCCTTAAGGTGGATGGCACACCGATGATCGACGGGAAGATGGTGGCGTTCACCGTAACCCGTCCGGCCACGTGTCCCGATGGTTCTCCGGCTAACGCGGGCCGTGGCGGTGGTGGCGGTGGTGGCGGCGGTGGCCGTGGCGGCGCCGGCCGCGGCGGTCCTGGCGGCGGTCCTGGCGGCGGCGCGGGTGGTCCCGGTGGTGGTGGCGGGTTCGGTGGCGGAGCCGGCGCGGGCGGCAACAACTTCGCGGCGCAAGCCCCGGGCGGTGGTCAGGGTGGCGGCCGTGGTCCCGGCGCGGGCGGTCCTGGCGGCGGCGGTGGCGCTGCCGCCCCAACCCCGGTGAACTGGACGCTGACCCTGTCGGACGATGAACAGACCATCACGGGTACGCGCGCCATCGGTGGCGGCGGCCGTGGCGGCGGTGGCGGCCGTGGCGGCGCGGGTGGTCCTGGCGGCGGCGGCGGATTCGGCGGCGCGGGTGGCGGCGGCGGATTTGGCGGCGCGGGTGGCGGCGGTGGATTTGGCGGCGCGGGCGGCGGCGGTGGCCGGGGTCCCGGCGCAGGCGCCCCTCCGGGCGGAAATAACTTTGTTGCTCAGGGTCCCGGCGGCGGTCGTGGTCCTGGCGGCGGTGCTCCTGGCGGCGGCGCTCCCGGCGGCGGCGGCGGATTTGGCGGCGGCGGTCGTGGTCCTGGCGGCGGTGCTCCTGGCGGCGGCGGCGGATTTGGCGGCGGCGCAGGCGCCGGCGGCGGTCAG
>DASUFH010000173.1:0-7316 GCA_036274645.1 Terriglobia bacterium | reverse complement strand
CCCGGTGGCGGTGGCGGCGGCTTTGGCGGCGGCGCGCCCGGTGGCGGTGGCGGCGGCTTTGGCGGCGGCGCGGCCGGTGGCGGTGGCGGCTTTGGTGGTGGCGCGCCCGGTGGTGGCTTTGGAAACGGCGGAACCGGCGGACGTGGCGGTTTCCCGGGTGGCGACCAGCAGGGCGGTCCCGGTGGACGCGGCGGCTTTCCGGGTGGCGATCAGCAGGGAGGTCCCGGCGGTCGTGGCTTCCCACAGGATTTCTTCAACAACAACCAGGATCCCAATGCGCCGCAGGAGACATACGCGCCATCGTTCTATCCCGGCACGATTGATGTGAGCCAGGCGGCGGCGGTCCAGTTGACTCCGGGCAGCGAAGTTCGCGGAATCGATTTCAACGTCCGCCCTGTGCTGACAGTGACCCTGTCCGGCGTGATTCTTCAGCCGACAACGCCGATTGTTCCGCGGGAGCCGAATCAGACTCGTGGCGGTCAGACCAACGATCCCAACGCCAGCGGCCGTGGGCGCGGCGGCCAGACCGGCCAGACTCCCACGAACAATACGAATCCACAACAGCAGGGTCGCGGCGGCGGCGGCGCAACCGATACGGCGCAGGGCGGCCAGCGCGGCCAGCGCGGCACTACGCAAGGCCGCGGCCAGACGACCACCCAGACCGATACCGGTAACCGGGGACCCCAGCCCACACCGGATGATGGAACGATTCGCACGCAGGTTTCGCTCATCCCGATTGGTCGTGGATCGACAGGCGGTCGCGGTGGCGGCCGTGGCAGGGGAGGTCCGGGAGGTCCCGGGTTTGCGGGTAGTCGCGGTCGCGCTATTGTGAATGACGATGGCACGTTCCAGATCGCCGGAGTCATTCCCGGCACGTACAACGTGGTGGCCAGTGGCCGCTCCAGTAACGTCGAGTTGACGGGAATGCAGAAGGTCGATCTGACCGGCGGAAATATATCGGGTGTCACTCTCGCCCTCCGGCAGGGCATCAACGTCCCGGGCCAGATCTACGTGGATGGCCAGGTGCCGGCCAACTTCCAGGTGCGGTCCATCCAGGTCCAACTCCAGCTGGTCGAGGATCTCCCCGGTGTGGGATCGGCCTCGGTTCGCGTGGGCGAAGACGGATCGTTCACGCTGCAGGATGTCGTACCCGGGGCGCAGTATCGCGTGAATACGAACATTCAGAATGGCGGATACGTGATTGCCGGCCGTTACGGCGAAGAGAATCCTTTGAATGCGCCGATAACCATTGAGAACCAGACCACGCCGTTGCAGCTGCAGATCGGGTTCACCCCCGGCCGTATCGAGACCACCGTTGTGGATCGCGACAAGCCGCAGCCGGGCATTGTCACCGTTCTGGTGCCGCATGATCGCGGCCGGCTCGACCTCTATAAGAGATCGAACTCGTCTGCCGAGGGAAAAGCCACGTTCTCCAATGTGCCTCCGGGCGATTACAAGCTTTTTGCCTGGGAAGACGTCAAGGATGGGGCCTGGCAGGATCCGCTGTATATGGAAAGGTATGAGAGCCAGGGCCATCTGGTTCATGTGGATACCAACGGTTTGTTCACGGACAGTGTCCAGGTGATCAAGGCGGAAGGGTACTGACCGGCGGCAGAATTGGGGAGCGCCCGGGAGCTGCGCGAAGAAGCTCCGGCCGCCGGCAAATAGCGGAAACCAGAGACAAAGTGGCCAATAGAGTCAAAGGCGGACGCCAATGACAGGCGATTTGGGCCCCGGCGCCCTGCGTCTGACGATCGCTCCCGGCCTGCTCGAACGGATTCTCGATCACCTCAAACTGGCATATCCCAACGAGGGGTGTGGTCTGGTCGGCGGTAGAAACGGTGTCGCCGAGCGGCTCATCCCCATGCAGAACGCGGCCGCCAGCCCTTTGCGGTACGCCATGGATCCGGCGGAACTGGTTCAGGCGTTTCGGTCCCTGCGCGAATCGGGAGATGATCTGGCAGCCATTTGCCACTCTCATCCTTCCGGGCCGGCTTATCCCTCCGCTCTCGATATCGCCGAGTCGCTCTATCCGAATGCAGTTCAAATCATTGTTTCGCTGACCCGTCTGGAGCATCCGGTGGTTCGCGGCTTTCGCATCGTGGGCGGCCGGGTTCTCGATGTGGAGTTGGTCGCGATGGTATAGCGGACAGCTTTTGAAATCGCGCGAGTTACCTCGAATTTCTGAACAATCACTCGCGCGAACCTGGAGGCTGTCCCGGATTTTCTCCACTGGTTGTCGTGATCTAAAGAGGAGTGATACGCTTTAGCGATGCTTTCCACGATTGTGGCTCGCGGTCTCGTCGGAATTGCGTTTCTTGGCATATTTCAGGGATCGCCATTACCGTTCGACGTCCGGGCCCGGCAGGAACTGTTGTTTGGCAAAGGGCAGGGCGAGGAGGGAAGTTACTACGATGTCGTGATTACCCGGCAGCCGGAGGAGGGCGTGGCGATCAAGCTGCCCTATACCTCCAAGGGTGGAAAGTTCTACTTCGACCTGCATCATCGAATCGACATGAAGCCGGACTTTGCGTTTCCCGCCGAAGTGACGACTGTCGTTGAAGTGATTACCGGAGGAACGAACAGTCTGGGCCGGTTCACGATCTCCGAAACGATCGACAAGCAGGGAGAGACGAACGGAACCGTCGTCAAGGTCAGCACGGCGCCGGTGGATCGCTATGTCGTACCCGTATCGACCAAGACAGTGACGTTGAACACGCAGCCTGGACCGCAGTCGATCAGTATTGTCGGGAGGTCACAGACCATTTCGCGAAACGGCGCGGTTGCGCGGGTGGAGGCGCCGGGCGCCCGTATTGCCGTGGTTTCGAACTTCAGATTCGAAGACGCTTCTCAGGTGAACCCGCTGAAGAAGACGACTCCATAAGAGCGTCGTTTTCCGTCTCGATGGCCCGCCCCGTTCCGGCGCGCCGGGGATCGGCGATTCGTTGGTAGATGTCCACAACCCGGCCCGCCGCGGTCTTCCAGGAAAATTTGGATACCTGATCAATGCCCTTCCGGATCAGCCTGTCTCGGAGCGCTTCGTCCAGCAGAATGGCCTTCATTCCGCGGGCGATCTCGAAGACATTTTCAGGATTGACGAGAAGCGCGGCGTCGTTGAGGACCTCCGGGAGCGACGACGTGTTGGAAGCGAGCACCGGAGTGCGGTTGGCCATCGCTTCGAGCGGTGGCAGACCGAAACCCTCGTATAGCGAAGGAAACGCGAACAGCGCGGCCGACTGGTAGAAGACCTGCAAAGTCGGCGCGGGAACAAAGCCGAAGAAGCGCACGTCCTGCTGGACGCCGCTCTGCACAACCCGCAATCGAAGGTACTGCCGGCGGCTCAGTTCATCGCCGATGATGACCAGTTTCAGGTTTCCATAGTGGCCCTGGCCGGCGAACTCGCTTTTCAGAACCGCGAAAGCCTCGATGAGACGATGCACGTTCTTGTGCGACCGGATTCTTCCGGAATAGAGCACAAAGGGGTCTTTGATCTGATACCGCTCCATGACCGATCCCTGATTGTCTTCGCCGGAGGACCGCCCAAACCGGTCATCCAGAGCGTTGTAGATGACGGAGATGCGCTCGGGATCCAGGTCGAAGATATTGACAAGGTCCTCTTTGGTCGAATTCGATACGGCCAGAATGTGGCTGGCCCGCCGCACCACCTGGGAGGTACGCCAGTAATCGCGGAAGCGTTGAAACCGCGAGGAGTCGGCGGCCGGAAACAGCAGATGAACGCAGTCGTGGACAGTGACCAGAAGCTTGGCGCCGCCCCACACCGGAGCGTCGTGATGCGGCACATGCAGCACGTCCACCGCATTTCTTCTGAGCGCCAGCGTCAGGGGACCGTGATCCTGCCAGAGCGAGGATATCGGCGTGTAAAGGGGACGAAAATTTTCAGGTAGCGGACCCAGTTCGTAGAAATTCCGGCGCGAACCAATCAGCAAATACTGGTTCTCGCAGTCGATCGAGGCGATGTTCCGGACGAGATTCCAGATGTAGGATCCAATCCCGAATTCGTTGATCTTCCGGATGTCGATGGCGATTCGGACAGGCCGGAATTGTGGGGCGCCGGGATTCAAGCGGCTCGTCCTCGACCGGGTTGACAGGACTTCGCGAAAGTCATAGCACAGGATGGCTTATAATGCCTTAGTGTTCAACCGCATCTTCAGAGCCGCTGCGCTTGCGGTGTGGCTGATGGCGCCGGTTGCCGCCATGGCCGGCAACGTCACGGTGCTGGTCCTGCCTTTCGAGAACGAAACGGGCGATCCCAATCTGGACTGGCTGGGCGAGGGCTTCGCGGACATGATGGTCGACGGGCTGAAGGACGACCCCGGCGTTCATGTCTTCACGCGCGACGAAAGACTGGAGGCCTTCAAGAAGGCCGGTATTCCCCCCACCGTCAATGTCAGCCGGGCGACAGCGATTCATCTCGGCTGGGAGATCGGCGCCGACGTGGTGATCCTCGGCGCAATGTCGGGCAAGCCTGCAGACTTCGGAGCGCAGGCCCGCATGATCAATCTCGAAGCGCTTGACGTTTCCGATGGGTCCCGGGTTTCCGGAAAGCTCGACGACGTCATGCAACTGGGCTCGACGCTTGCCGCGGGTGTCGGCCGGAAACTGACCCGGGAATCGACTGCGCCGGCTTCTTCGGCCGCGCCAGGTCTTCCCTCGCCGAGCGCCTTCGAAAAATTTGTCCGCGGGTTGCTCAGCGAGGACCCGGCCAATCGTGTGCGTCTTCTCAAGGACGCGGTCCGGCTGCACTCCGAGTACTCGGCCGCGATATTTGCATTGGGGCGAACGTATCACGCCACCCATGACTACGCGACATCCCGGCAGTGGCTTGAGCGGGTTGGCGTAGGCGATCCGGATTACCTCGAGGCCCGCTATCTCCAGGGTTTGAACGCCTACTACAGCGGCGACTACGAATCCGCAGTCAGTATCTTCGCGAATCTGCCGCCCCATCACGACACGTTCATGAATCTCGGCGCGGCCCTGGCCAGGGCCGGAGATCCTGCGGCTGCGGTTGCAGCCTGGCGGCGGGCCGCGGACCTCGATCCGATGGTGTCGGATACATTTTTCAATCTGGGTTATCTCAGCCTGACCCAGGGAGACAGCGGTGGAGCAATCCGCTACCTCGAACAGTTTTTCAAGCTGGAGGGGCGCGATGCGGAAGCCATGTTCATTCTCGGAAAAGCGTATGACCGCGCCGGCCGGCCGGAGGAGGCGCAGCGGACGGTTGCGGAAGCGTTGCGGCTCTCGCCGCGGCTGGAGCGCTGGAACGCCCAGCTTCCGGACGGCCTCGAACGGTTGTCTTCGGAGTTTCCGAGAGTGCTGGTTCCGGGCGCGCGCACGGTGTGGAGCGCCAGCCGTCTGGAGCGCAGGGCGGCCAGCCAGGATGTGAACGCCTTGCTTGCGGCGGCCTCCAAACTCATCGACACGACTTTTTACGGCGCGGCGACCCGGCAGCTGAAGGAGATTCTGTCGCTGTTTCCGAAATCCGCGGAGACCCATGAAATGCTCGCCCACATTTATGACCTGCAGCGGGATTACGCGGGCGCCATCCGTGAACTTCAGGCATCGGTGTCCCTGGAGCCTTCCGCCAACGCTTACGTGAAGCTGGCCAGAATCTATCGCGCCGCGAACCAGCCGGACCGGGCTTTCAGCGCCGCGAACGAGGCGCTCACGCTCGATCCCCGCAATCCCGCCGCGCTGACTTTGAAAACGGATCTGGAGCGCGCGCAGACCGCCCGGCCCGCGCGGCGTCAGCCATGAACGGCGTGCGCAGGTCCGCTGTTCGCGTCTCCGCCAGGAACGGCGTGCGCAGTTTTGCCATTCGCGCGGCCGCATCCGGCGTGTTGGCGTGGCTCCTTCTGTGGACGGCGGTTCCCGTTTCACTCGCGGCGAGGGGGACCGCGGCCCAGGCTGGCTCGACTCCCGTCATCGTCGAGATCGACCTGGACGACATCGTCCACCCCGTCAGCGCCGATTATGTCCGCGAGGGGTTGAAGCACGCCGGCGAGATCGGAGCGCGCGCGGTCATTCTGAGGATTGATACGCCAGGCGGGCTGATCGATTCGATGCGCGATATTGTGGAGTCTGTTCTCAGTTCACCTGTGCCCGTGATCGCGTGGGTGGGGCCGAATGGAGCTCGGGCCGCATCGGCGGGATTTTTCATTCTGCTTTCCGCGGATGTTGCGGTCATGTCGCCGGGCACGAATACGGGGGCGGCTCATCCAATATCGTCGGATGGCAGCGACATCGGCGGTTCACTGAAGGAAAAGATCGTCAATGACGCCGCCGCCTACCTGCGAAGTTATGTGACTCAGCGAGGCCGGAACGCGGCCGTGGCCGAGACGGGTGTTCTGCAGAGCAAGTCGTTTACGGCAGAGGAGGCGCTTCACGCCCACCTGATCGACGCCGTCGTGAATGACGCTCCCGATATCATTCGCAAGTATGACGGCGCCGCCGTCCGGCGGATCGATCAGCGATCGGTGAAGCTCGACCTGGAGGGCGCTACCATCGAGCCTTTCGAGATGTCGTCGCGGCAGCAACTGCTTTCACGCGTGCTGAATCCGAATATTGCTCTCATTCTCGCGGTAATCGGACTGGTGGGTCTGTATGTGGAAATCACGCACCCGGGCCTGATCCTGCCCGGAGTTGCCGGCGCCATTGCGATCATTCTGGCCCTTTTCGCCTTCAATCTTCTGCCGGTCAATTGGGCGGGCGCCGCGCTGATTCTGGTCGCCATTGCGCTTTTTGTGATGGAGGCGACGATTACCAGTCACGGCATCCTCGCTCTCGGCGGTATCGTTGCGATGATTGCCGGCGGATTGATGTTGGTCGAGGGACCGATTCCGCAACTCCGGATCAGCCTGGCGACCATTCTCGGTGTGACGTTTCCGCTGGCCGCGATCACGGTATTCCTCGTGCGCCTGGTGGCCCTCTCGCATGCCCGGAAGAGTGTTACGGGCGGCGAAGGCATGATCGGTGAAATCGGCGTGGCCCGTACGGACGTGCATGCCCAGGGCACGGTTTTTGTTCACGGTGAACTCTGGAAAGCGCGTTCCACTTCGCCGATCGAAAGTGGGGCGACCGTGCGCGTGGTCCGGACGCACGGTCTGGAAGTGGAAGTGGAAAAGCAGAGTGAGACCAATTCCCGTAACTGACCGCCTTTGCTCAGAGGAGAGTGAATGTCACCACTAGTACTGCTCGTCGCGTTGGTCATCTTCTTGATCTGGATTTCAAATTCACTCGTGGTCCTGCGGGAATATGAGCGGGGAGTGATCTTCCGGTTGGGCCGGCTGCTCGATCAG
>DASUFH010000172.1:0-2232 GCA_036274645.1 Terriglobia bacterium | reverse complement strand
GGATCTGGAGAAGATTCGAACCTGCGTTGACCGGTTGCTCCAGACGACGGGAATTACGTCCCGCGATGTGGACCGGGTCTTTCTGACAGGCGGATCTTCTCTCGTGCCCGCGGTCCGCAGGATTTTCGAAGACCAGTTCGACGCAGGCCGCATCTCCGGGGGCAACGAATTCACTTCCGTGGCCAAGGGCCTCGCCTTGCGCGCTCTGTCGGAAGCTCAAAACTGATCTTTAACAGCCAGCGTTTGCATCAGAATCGCCGGACGTCAGACATCAGGACGCTTTCTTCGTCGCCATTTTGCGCAGCGATCGGAAACCGGCGCGAACCTCCTCCGAGAACAGTTTTGGCTGTTCCCAGGCCGCAAAGTGGCCGCCCTTGTCGAGTTTGTTGAAATGGATCAGGTTGGGGTACGCCCGCTCCGTCCAGCTTCGGGGAGCGGGATAGAGTTCGTCAGGAAAGACGCTCACGGCAACCGGGATCTTGACGCCTTTAACACTCACATAGCTTTTCCCGTAGTACTCCCAATAGAGACGGGCGCCAGAGAGCGCGGTATTCGTTAGATCCCTGAGCTGGTGGATTTGTCGGTAGCAGAATCAAAGAGGCGTAGAATACAGGGCCAGAACACGCTCCATGACGGCAAGGACTAAAATAACTGGTCTCCAATACACGATCTTCCTCTGCGGGTTGCTGGTCATTGCGTTTATCGCACCAGGACTTCTGGCCGCTGAGCGATGGACTATCGGACTGACGACTGGCGATGCGGGAATCGAAGCCCTTGTTGTTGACGGTAATTCGGCATCGAGTCCAACCGTGCTACTTATCGGCGGCTTGCAAGGTCGTGACGCAACCAGCGAGGCCGTGTCGCGGGAAGCCTCCGCATACGACGCCATGGCGAAGGAGCGCCGCCGATTCCGGCTAATCGCGCTTCCGGCCGCGAATCCCGATGGACATGCGCTGCAGTTTCCGCCCTCCGGCGTTGCTTACAGAGACAACGCGGAGTCACACGTTCTCTGGCGGTGGATTGGCATCCAGGCGCCCGACCTGGTCATGGTGATGGGCGAATCTGGTGCGGGATTGGCGGAGGCGCTGTCTCAAAACTCTGTCGGATTTGTCGGCAAGATTCCCGCCGCGCAGGTTTTGTCCACCCGCGCCGGCGTGCTGGATTCATTGCCTGCACAGATCCCTTTTTCGGAAGCTCACCTCGAGATCGACCGGCGGCGCAGCCGTTCTCCGCGTGCAATGGCGGAACAACTCGCAACAGTCTATGGCCGCGACTTCAATCAGGTCGGCTACATCCCGGCGATGGCCTTGATCGCGCAGCTACGTCTCGGCAACACGGCCGACGTTATGCGTCTTGTGGAGCCGTATCTCACGGGAGCGCGAGACAGTTTTGCAATGCCGTCACAGAGTTCCCTCGCCACCCACATGCTGTTCTATGAAATCGCCCGCCGAACTGGAGACGAACGGGCGGCAAAACTGGTGCTCCGTGCAGCGGGCAGCGGATTTACGGCAGACGGATCGCTTCGGGAGTTCATGCCGCTGCATGGCGGGTGGAGCGATTCTCTCTTTATGGATATTCCGATCCTCGCGAAAGCCGGTGCCCTTTCCGGCGATCGCAGGTACTTTGATATGGCCGCCCGTCATTTCGCTTTCATGCAGAAGATCGTGGGACGGCCGGATGGACTGTACCGGCATCAGGCTTCAGCCGAGGCCGCCTGGGGGCGCGGCAACGGTTTTGCTGCTCTCGGGCTAGCCCTGACGCTGACGGATTTTCCAAAGGATCATCCGGAATATCCTGCGCTGCTTGCAGCGTTTCAGAAACACATGCAGGCGCTGTCGCGCCATCAGGACGAAAACGGGATGTTCCGCGAGGTCATCGACTATCCCGGCGCCTATCCCGAGTACTCCGGAACGTCGATGATCGCGACGGCCATGATGCGGGGTATCCGCAAAGGGTGGTTAGAGGCTTCGGTCTACCAGCCTGTGGTCGATCGCGCGTGGCGGGCGATCGTCGTTCGAACAGCTCCCGATGGCCGCTTGTTCGATGTCGCCGAAAGCACCGGCACCCGCGGCCTGACTTCCAAAGATTATCTTCGACGCGTCGCCATACTCGACCGCGATCCCCGCGGCGGTGCCTTCGCCATGATTTTCGCAACGGAAATCGCGGGCATCGGCGTGGAGTTTTAGGAATTAGGGGACGGACTACTCAACCCCCAAACTCGCCAAGGGGTTT
>DASUFH010000171.1:0-6157 GCA_036274645.1 Terriglobia bacterium | reverse complement strand
CACTCCGAAACACTGGGCGGTCATAGACCGCCCCTACAAGGAAGCAAGGAAGGGGGGAGACGCCGGCATCGACTTCGTTCTAACGCCGCCACATCCCCGCGGCTTTCTGAACCAGCTGGATGAACTCGTCTCGCGCGCCGGTCCGGTCCCCCGCGCGGCTGTTCTCCGCAATGCTCCGCACCAGTTCCCACGTCGCTGTCCCTTTGTACGGAGAGTCCCGCAGGATCATTCCAAACGCCGCCACCGCGGACGCAAAGCGGAAGTCTGCGCTGGCTGCCGCGAACGCCTGACCGCGATCGACGAGCGGGAACTCGATCAGTTTGCTGGTTGCGGCTTCCGGCTCCTTGTACCGGATCTTCAGGTTCAGCATTTCGTTCGAAGCGATGCTGTTCGTCGCGGGCTCGGCCGCAGGCTGGAAGCGCAGCGGCTGTCCGTCGATCGTCTTGAAGCTTGCGCCGCGCGGAACGACTTCGAAGAGCGCGGTCACGGTGTGACCGGCGCCCATATCGCCGGCGTCCTTCGCGTCGTTGGCAAAGTCGGCGGCGGCCAGGGCGCGGTTCTCGTAACCGATCAGCCGGTAGGCGCTGACCAGCGCTGGATTGAACTCGACCTGAACCTTCACGTCTTTGGCCACGGTGACGAGCGTTCCGTTCACTTCGTCGACCAGGACCTTGCGGGCTTCGTCCATCGAGTCGATGTAGGAGTACTGCCCGTTGCCGTGGTCGGCGAGCTTTTCCATCATCGAATCGTTGAGGTTGCCGGAACCGAGACCCAGCACGCTCAGAAAGACGCCGCTCTTCGCCTTGTCTTCGATCATCCGGACCAGTTCGTCGGTGTTCGTGATCCCGACGTTGAAGTCGCCGTCGGTGGCCAGGATCACGCGGTTTACGCCGCCCTTGATGAACTTCGAAGTTGCCGCGGCGTAGGCCATCTGAATGCCGGAAGCGCCGTTGGTCGATCCTTCGGCATTGAGGCCGTCGATGACTCCCGTAATGACTTCACGGTTTTCGCCGTTGGTCGGAGGCAGCGCCACTCCAGTGGTCCCGGCATAGGTCACGATCGTGACGGTGTCGTTTTCCGTCAGCTGCGCCGCCAGCATGCGCAGGCCGGCCTTCAGCAATGGCAGCTTGTCGGGCGAGTTC
Source organism: Terriglobia bacterium (assembly GCA_036274645.1). Classification (GTDB taxonomy): domain Bacteria; phylum Acidobacteriota; class Terriglobia; order 20CM-2-55-15; family 20CM-2-55-15; genus DASUFH01. The sequence goes on along the minus strand of DASUFH010000171.1, from coordinate 5,015 downwards.
ATCGATCCGGAGACGTCGATCAGAAAGACCAGGTTGGTCGGCTTGCGTTCGCGCTGGATTTCTTTCGCCTTCAGTCCGATCCGGACCAGGCGGTGCTCCGTGTCCCACGGCGCCGTGGCGGCCTCGATTGAGGCCGCGATCGGATGGCCGGTTCCCGGCTGCGGGTAGTTATACCGGAAATAGTTGATCAGTTCCTCAATGCGGACCGCGTTGCGCGGCGGAATCTGGTTCTGGTTCAGGAATCGCCGGACATTGGCGTACGACGCGGTGTCCACGTCGGTGGAGAAGGTGGCCAGCGGCTCCTGGCTGACGGAGACAAACGCATTGTCGATGATCCGGTCGTAGACATCGCCACTGAGTCTCTCGGCGTTCCGGGTGTCCGCAGCAGGGAGAGCCGGATCCGCCGGAACCAGCGTGGCCGCGGCCGGAAGCGAAAACCTGAAGGCGCTGGCGTCATTGCTCGTATTGCCGAGGCGAATCGACCCTCGAGCATAGGCCACGTGGTTCGCATCGGACCATCCGTCGAAGCGGAATTGGCCGTTTTGTTGGAACTGGTAGGCCTCTTGACGTCGGTCTTGTAGCTGGCCAAGCGTCCCCTGAGCGCGCTCGTAACTGCTGCGGGCCTGATCGAGTTCCATATCGAAGAGGCCTTTCAAATCCTGGGAGTTCTCTGAGAATTGCTGGGCCTGCTGGGCGGTCTGGGCCATGGAACGCTGCCTCTCAGCGCTGGATGCGGGTTTGTCCCATGCGGAGGCAGTTACCTCCTTCAGCGTTTCCGGTTCAATCCGGACCATCTTCGTTTCCGCAGACTTCTTCGGAACCCGCAGTCCGTTAGCGGAATCCTCGATGATGACGTTGCCCACATTTTCCGCGTGTAGGACCCGGCCTGGTTCAACCTTCAAGGCGTTGACGCCAAGGTCCCGGTTGCTCGCTGTCTGAATGACTTGCGCTGGCTGCGTCAGGAGAACTCCGGCGATCGCCGCGCCGGCCGCGACGGCGCCGTAGGAAAAGGTCCACCGGCGCGGCATCCACCAGCTCAACCAGCTCGACGTCGGTTGCGGGGCGGGCGTGAGTCCGGCGCGGAAGCGGGCGCGCATCGCTATGGAGTTGGGTTCGGGGGCCGGAACGCGGGCCATGTCTTCCCAGAGTTCGCACAGTTCGGAAAATTCCGCTCTGCACGCGCCGCATGCCGCCACATGTTCGAGTATGGGCGCCGGGAGTTCCGTGGGCCGGTTCAGGTAGTCCGCAAAATGGGTTCGGACGTCTTCACATCGCATAGTGGTTTCCTGTTGGACAATTTCATGAAGATCTCCCGCAGTTCGTTCATGGCGCGGTGAACGCGGACCTTGACCGTGTTCACCTCGACGTTCAGGAGTTCTCCGATTTCCTCGTACTTCATTTCCTGGTAGCGCGCGAGAACCAGAATCTCGCGTTTGTCTTCGGGCAACTTCATCAGGGCGCGGTGGAGCATCGAAAAGTGCTCGGCCCGCTCGACGATGGTGTGCGGCGCGGCGCCGCTGCCGGGGATGGCGTCGCTTTCCGGACCGAGAGGCGTTTCGGCGCGGCCCTTCGAGAGGCGGTCCATCCGCGCGTTGCGCGCGATGCGGTACATCCAGGCGCGGAACTGGCTGTCCGCGTGGAATGTCGCCCGGTATTTGAGCATCCGGAGAAAGACTTCCTGGACGAGATCCTCGCTGTCGGAGCGGCTGCCGGTCATCCGGTAGAAAAACTCCCAGAGCCGGATGTGGTGCCGTTCAAAGAGCTCGGCGAAACATTCCAGGTCGCCGTCTCTGGCTGCCAGCATGAGCGCGTTGTCGTTTGTGTCCATCGCTTTTAGCCGATTCCGAGTGTGAAGACCAGGGCTGGGCGGAAAGGTTACACCGGATCCTTGCGCCGCCCCCTTCTGCTTGCAGGGGCGGTCGGTGACCGCCCACCGTTCCGGAGCACTCACTCCGAAACACCGGGCGGTCATAGACCGACCCTACAAGGCAGACGGGGACCCCGAATCAGTCTTTCCAAACTGCGCAAGAAGCAGCAGGTCGTAGGTGATCTTCAGCGCGCCGCCCACCACCAGCGGCCAGCCGAACGTCGTGGCCTGGAGCAGGACTCCCGCCAGCAGCGGGGAGATCGCGCTGGCCAGGCTCCGGGGCACATTGGTCACACTGGCCGCCGCGGCCCGCTCCTCTTCGGGAACCACCGTCATGACGTACGACTGCCGCGCCGGCACGTCCATTGAGGAGAACGCCATGCGCAGGAGCAGAAAGGTTACCGCCAGGCCGGCCGTCGGCATGAACGCGGCGGTCATGAGAAACACGTTCGCGGGAATGTGTGTGAACACCATCGTGTTGATCAACCCGAACCGGGCCGCGAGCCGCGGCGAGACGAGTTGAGACAGAGCCGCGAGGGTGCGCGCGGCGAAGAAAACGGCGCCGACCGTCTGGAGGGAAAGCCCGAAGCGGAGAAAGAGCCAGAAGGCGAGCAGGGAATCGACGACGAATCCACCACCGAAGGAGTCCAGGGCGAACAACATCGAGAGACGCATCACGGTGGTACGGGATTTCCGCAGTGGGGTGGGACGCGCCGCCGGGTTGGCGCGGGTGGTCCCGTGTTTCAGGCCGCGATAAAGGACAGCGATGAAAACAGCCAGCAGTCCATAGACGGCAAAGCCCCCGCGAAACGCCTGGGCCAGATCCCAGCCGAAGCGGCGGGCCGCCGCTTCGGGCCATCCGCTCACGAGGGCGCCCAGCGCGCCGAAAAGCGCGCCGGCGAGACTGTAGCGCGCAAAGAGCGCGGTTCGTTCCCGGGGCACGGACTCGCCGGCCAGTATGGCCTGTTCGGTTGGCAGAAAGACGCTGACGTCGCCGGCGCTTGGATTCAACGTGCCGATGAATGCGACGAACAGCAGCGTCCAGAATCCCGTCAGCGTGGCAAACCCCGCGCCGGTAATGCCCATGAGCAGGGCCGCGAGAAACAGCACCCGGCGCGCTGTCGTGCGATGGAACGCGAGCCCCACGATCAGGGTCAGCGCCGCCGACCCCACGAGCATGGCCGTGACGATCGCGCCGATCTGAAATACGGAGAAGCCGAGGAGCCGAAGGTAGGTGGCGAGAAAGACGCTCGCAAAGCCGTCTCCCACGCCGCGCAGGGCGCGGGCCATCACCAGTCGCGCCGCGTCGCGCGAGGCGCTTGCCGGAAGCAGCATCCCGAGAGGATACCGGGAATCCGCGCGAACCATCGGCGCCTTCGTGCCATGAAAAAATCGTGCCATGAAAAAATTAAACAGGGCCGGCGACGAATTGACGTGGCGGGGAGTCTAAGCGCGGGAACTCCCGAAGGTATGCGTCGTCCGGAGTTTGGGGTGTACGGTTGGTTTCCTGCCGGTAATTGGCTACCGACAGTGTCCTGCCGTCTCCCCGTCTTGTGCTATCGTTCTTGCATCAGTCGTCTGCAATTCCATCAAGGGAGCAGCCATGTCTCACGGACCCGCTTTCAGCATGCCGACGCTGCGTAAGGCCCGGATCCGGGCCGCCTTCTATTTCACGCCGGCGCTGGTTCTGTTGTTGATCCTTGGCGCCCGGGCGTCTCAATCACCCGATGCCGACGCGAGCAACGCAGCGGCTTTGCTCTCCGCCAATTGCGCGACTTCCGGTTGTCATGGGGGTCCCGGGGCGTACAGCTTTGACGCAACGGATCCGCAGACGCTGATCGACGCGAAGGTCATCCTGCCAGGGAACGCGTCCGGGTCGGAGGTGATTTCCCGGCTCGAGACCGGGGCGATGCCCATGGGCGGGTATCAGGGAAAACCTGGTGTGAAGCTGCCCGACGCCGACATCCAGACGCTGCGGCGCTGGATCGATTCCGGCGCTCATCTGCCTGCGCCCGCCGCCAGACCCGCCGGCCGCCCGTTCATTTCCGAATCGAATCTGCTGTCGGCCATCGCGCGCGATCTGGAAGGCGCGCCGGAGGCGGACCGGCGTTTCTTCCGTTATTTCAGCTTCGTCAATCTCTGGAACACCTCGGGTACCGACGACAACGCGCTGGCTGCGTACCGCGACGGTCTGGGCAGACTGGTCAACAGTCTTTCCTGGAAGCGGGACATCGTGGCGCCCCGCATGGTCGTTTCCGAAGGCGTGCTGGCGCGGGTGGACATCCGGGATTACGGATGGACCGTTCCCATGTGGAACGACATTGTCGCGGTCTATCCCTATGGCGTTGTCCCGAACGATCTCGGGGCCGACGCCGAGCGGATCCGCGCGCTTTCGGGCGCCATTCCTCCCTACGTTCGCGCGGACTGGTTCACCGCCAAAGCCAGCGTCGCGCCGATGTATCACGAGATTCTGCAGCTGCCCGATATGCTCGACGGTCTCGAGCGGCGGCTGGGCGTCAATACGATGGCCAATGTGCGCAGCGGCGGGGCCCGGCGGTTCGGAGTCCAGGATTCAGGGGTGTCGCGCAACAACCGCGCAATGGAACGCCATGCGACGACCTTTGGAGCGTACTGGAAGAGCTTTGACTTCAACGGCAATCGGATCGAGCAGAACATCTTCAGAGACCCGGTTCACCTGACGCCGGACGGGGGCGAGATCATCTTCAGTCTGCCCAACGGGCTTCAGGCGTACTTCATCGTCGACTCGCAGGGCCGGCGTATCGACGCGGCGCCCGTGACGATCGTTCGCGACCGCACGAATCCGGATGACCCGGCGGTCCGCAACGGACGGTCCTGTATGGGATGCCACTTCAAAGGGATGAATACCTTCCGCGATGACGTCGAGCCATCGCTCCAGTCGCGGGCCGGTGCCCTGTTCGATATGACCGCCGCCCGGACACTCTATCGGGGCCAGCCGGAGCTCGACCGGTTGCTGGGTGAAGACAATGCCCGTTTCGCCGGGGCGATTCGGCAGGTGGGGGGAGTGCCGCCGGCCGGGGCCACGCTGGAGCCGATCAATCAACTGGCCCGGCGGTACGAGGAGGCGCTGACGGTTCAGCAGGCGGCAGTGGAACTGAACCTGGAGACG
>DASUFH010000170.1:0-3813 GCA_036274645.1 Terriglobia bacterium | reverse complement strand
GATTCAGCCAGGGATCCACGCGGCAATCGCAGCCTGCAGGAACCCAGGTCGTGGAACTGTATTCACCGACAATCGCCGGGCCGTCGATGACGTGTCCGTGCGACAGCTGCGCCCGATCGTAAACGGTAATCCTGCCGCGCTGTTCGACTGGCCGGGCGCGGGTCCGTGTTCGGGCGCTCCTGGCCAGACGGGGCTTCGGCGCCCGTCCGGTCAGCGCGACCCGCACATTGACGATCTCGATCGGACGGCCGGGATTCGCGTGGCCATAGCGCCGCTCGTGCGCCTCGTGGAAGCGGCGCGTAAAGGCGCGGGGCAACGGAAAGCTCAGCGGGATCGTCAGTTCGTAGGACTGCCCCACGTAGCGGACATCGGCGAAAGCCGCCGCGGAAATGTTTTGGGAGTCGAATCCTTCCCTTCGCAATTCCTCGACCCCCGTCCGGCGTAGTTCGGCGATCGCGCGACGGACCCGCGCCTCTCCGCTTTCCGCCGAAACGAGAAGCGACCGCGAAAGATCTTTCCGCGCGTCCGCGAGCAGCAACCCGAGGGCCGAAAGCGCGCCCGGGAACCGCGGCACAATCACACGGGGAATTCCGAGGGCTCGCGCCAGTTCCGCCGCGTGCAATCCTCCGGCTCCGCCGAACGACAACAGCGAAAAGTCTCGTGGATCATGCCCCCGCTCGACCGAAATGAGCCGGATGGCGCGTTCCATCGCGACATTCACGACTTCAATGACCCCACGCGCCAGGTCATCGATGGATTTCCAGGAGCGCGCCCACTCCAGCTGTCGAATCGCCGGAACAATCCGTTCGGCGGACAGCGGCATGGAGCCGCCGAGAAAGAAACGCGGGAGCAGCCGTCCCAGCAGAACGTTCGCATCCGTCACGGTCAGTTGGGTTCCGCGCCCATAGCAGATCGGGCCGGGATCCGCGCCGGCGCTTTCGGGTCCCACTTTCAAGGCGCCGCCCGGATCGATCTCGGCGATCGAGCCGCCGCCGGCGCCGACCGTATGGATGTCGATCATCGGCACGCCGACCGGCAACCCATCGACTTCGCTCTCGCGGGTGAACTGAATCCCCCCATCACACAAGGAGACGTCGGTGGAGGTTCCGCCCATGTCGAACGTGATCACCCGGGAATACCCGCTCGTGCGGGCCACATGGAACGCGCCAACCACGCCTCCCGCCGGACCCGAAACAATCGTTCGCACAGGAGCGGCGGCCACCACTTTCGCCGGCGCGGCGCCGCCGTTGGACTGCATCACGCGAATGGGCGTCGGACGCAACCGGGTTTCGAGTTCCGTCAGGTATCGGCTCATCACCGGCGCCAGGTAGGCGTTGACCACCGTCGTGGACGTCCGTTCGTATTCGCGATATTCGGGCAGCACGACGGACGATAACGACACGGGAATATTCAGCGGCGCCAGGGCTTCCCGGACGGCGCGCTCGTGCGAGTCATTGGCGAAGGAAAACAGCAGACACACGCCAACCGATTCGACTCGCGCCTTCTTCAGTTGCTCGATCGACTCCCGGAGTTGTCCGAGATCCAGCGGCTCAAGAACCGCGCCATCCGCAAGGATGCGTTCGTGCGCTCCAAAACGCAGATCTCTGGGCGCCAGAGGAGCGGGCCGGTCGACAAAGATGTTGTAGAGTTCGCGACGGGTCTGGCGGCCAATTTCCAGAACGTCTTCAAAGCCTGCGGTGGCGATGAGGGCGGTCCGGGCGCCCTTTCGCTCGAGAAGAGCGTTGGTCGCCACGGTCGAGCCATGAATGATTTCAGCGATTCCTTCGCCGGCCAGGCGTGACCGAACTTCCGCGATACCCTGAAGAATCGCTTCTTCCGGACGGCCGGGCGTTGAGGGTTTCTTGAATACGTCGATGCGCCCATCGCGGACGACAACGAAGTCAGTGAAGGTGCCGCCCGTGTCCACACCGATACGGATGCGCTGTGACACGGCAGGAGACTATCGTTGCCGCAGCGTGTTTACAAGCATCGCCTGACTGAAATCTAGCTGCGACCGGACGGCCGTTTTCCAGCGCCGGCGCTTGTCGCCAGACGCCGGCTGGCGGAGGCGCCCCCCTTGGTGGCCATCGTCCGCGATGCCTTGATCGTCGCCGCGATCTGGTCCCGGTGCTGGGCTACCGCGCGACCGAATTTGCCACGAACCTTACGGAGAGCGAGTGGAGGCTCGACACCGGGAAAATTCCGCTGGATATGTTCATCAACGATTTCGAGAAGAGCCAGAACTTCGGGAATCGAAATATAGACTCTCATAGGCCTCTAGTCTTAACACATCGATTTACCGGGCGGCAAACCATCATTTACGACGCCGCCCGGCGGCGGATCCCGAAATCAAAAAAAAGGCTGCCCTTCCGGATGGGAGGGCAGCCGCACAACGGTGGGTGGATGGTGGAAGAATCGCCACCCAGCCATAGCGCCATAAAATCGATCAGCGCCGGCCGATATCGACAAGCAGCGTGTCGATATCCCGGTCAACGACGAAGGTGAACGGACCCGCAAAAACGCCCCAGCCGGCGCCGCTCGAAGCGGCGCCGCCTCGACCGCCAGCCTGAAACACGCAGAGGTCGTACACGCCGGCAGGCGCGCGGAAATCGAAACGGCCGTCGGACGACACCGAGGACACGAACGCGGCTCGCGCCGGAGGCCGGCACCCACCCTGCTGCAACCGCTGGACAGGGCCGATTCCATCCACACCCAGGATGCCGAACGCTGCGGGATCCAGCGTCACACGCAGTTGCCCCCAGGCCGGGCGTGCGACCCACTGTGAACGCTCCAGCAGGGGTACCGCAACGAGTTGATTGACCAGCTGACCACCGACTCGGAACGTGGACGGAGAAAGAATCGCCGGCAACACGACAGGCGCATCCAGACGGAAATCGGCAATTTCGTCTCTTCCGGACCGCACGTCGACGGCGACTGCCCGCGAGATGTCGGTTACGCCGGGAAAGTAGACCGGCCGCTCAATGACGGAACCGGAGCCCGAAAACAACTCGACACCCGCCACAACGAAGAACCGGCCGGCCGGAAGGTTATCCAGACGATAGAACCCGAGACTGTCTGTGCGCGTGTGCGCGGACAACGCCTGCGGCACAAAGGATGACGAACCGACCGGAACCACTCCCACCGTCACGCTGGCAGCGGAAGAGCCACCGCCATTCAAAACACGGCCGGTGATGGCGCCGGCGCCCACAATCGGCGTTGCCGAATCACGAACACCACCGAACAGGGTCTGATCGAATCGTTCCTGTGGAACGGGCCGTTCAACGTCCACTTCCAGCGTCTCGGAAACCGCGCCCGGACGCAGCATGAAGTCGAATTCACGGGTCTGCGAGTCGGTCAGGGAGATATTGATATATCGCGCCTTCTGGAAACCCGACGCTTCCATTGTCAACGCGTACGCGCCAGGCGCCAGCCGATCGAAACTGAACGCGCCCGTCGCGTCCGTGACCGACCGCCTTTCTGCGCCGGATGGGGGCTTTAATGTCACCGTCACCTGCGAGATCGCCGCGCCGCTCGTGTCCTTGACCACTCCGTCGATCTTTGCGTTTTCCGCGGCGGCCGGAAACGCGCCGGCGAACGCCAGGGTAACGAAGCCGAAAAGCGCCAGCGCCGTGCAGGCAAATGCCCACCGGCGGGGATGTCTGGTCATGAGTCCTCCTGGTCCCGGGGATCTGCCCCCGGGTCCTTGCAACCCGGATAACGGTCCGAAAGGAGGTTTTCTTAGAAAATAGTTTTTGTGGCGATGGGCCGTGGTTTTCAGGAATAGCGCCCAAATCTCCAATGTCGAATGTCCAA
>DASUFH010000169.1:0-6067 GCA_036274645.1 Terriglobia bacterium | reverse complement strand
TTTTGCGCGCCGGGCTGTAAGAAGAAATTCGATCAGAATCCCGGTCAATATGCAGGCAAGTAGGAGCTGTTTCAGGCGGGGCCGGAAGAGGTTACCGATCCCGTCTGCGGCATGAGCATCGAGCCCGACGATGTTCTTTGTCGCCCATGCTGGCGCTGCGGCCATGAGCTTCAGTTCCGTGTCCGTCATCGGAACGGGTTACGGCTGCGGCGAATGGCGTTCTGACAGCCGCCATCGACTAGCCGATTGTGGCGAGCATCGCAGGCGCGAGGCGCCCAAGGCGCGCCGACATCGCGGCCAGCAGGCGCTCACGGTCGTCGTCTCGATCGACCCAGGCGCGGGCCTCCTTCTGCGCCAGCGCCAGCAACATCGAGTCTTCCATCAGATTGGCCACCCGCAGTTCGGGCATTCCGCTCTGTCTGGTACCGGCCACGTCGCCTGGCCCGCGTAGTTTGAGATCGATCTCGGCCAGGCGGAACCCGTCAGTCGTCTGCGTGAGCGCTGCGATGCGCTGCCTCGCCGTGTCACCCAGTCTCGCCGGGGTCATGAGCATGCACATGGATTGGTGGCTGCCGCGGCCGACGCGTCCGCGCAGCTGGTGCAACTGCGCGAGACCGAAACGTTCGGCGCTCATCACAAGCATAGACGTGGCGTTGGCGACGTCCACCCCAACCTCAATGACCGTAGTCGAAACGAGAACGTCGATCTCTCCCGACGCAAAAGCGCGCATGATCGCTTCCTTCTCGGCGCTTTTCATGCGGCCGTGGAGGAGCGCGACCCGGCGCCCGGCGAACACCTGCGACAGCTTTTCGAAACCCTCGGTGGCGGACTGCAGATCGACCTTCTCGGATTCCTCGATCAGTGGATAAACCACATAACACTGGCGCCCACGGGCCAGTTCTTCGCCGATTGCCGCATAGACTCTCGCCGCGTCGCGTTCGGTGATGTGAACGGTCCGGATTGGAGAGCGGCCCGGAGGCAGTTCATCGATGACCGAAAGGTCGAGATCTCCGAACACCGCCATGGCGAGGGTCCGGGGGATCGGCGTGGCGGTCATAACGAGGGTGTTGGGATTTTCACCCTTGGTCATCAGCTTCAATCGTTGCATGACGCCGAAGCGGTGTTGTTCGTCGATGACGACCAGACCGAGACGGTGAAAAGCCGCATCGCCTTCCACGAGGGCGTGCGTTCCGATCGCGAGCTGGACGCGGCCCGTGGCGAGGCCTTCAAGCGCTTCCTTCTTTTCGCTTTTCTTTGCTCCGCCGCGAATCAGGGCAGTGGAATAGTGGAGCGGCGCGAGAATCCGCCGCGCGTTGATGTAGTGCTGTTCGGCGAGGATTTCCGTCGGGGCCATGATGGCGGCCTGATATCCATTTTCTATCGCGATGACGATGGCCTGAAAAGCGACGATCGTCTTGCCGCTTCCGACATCTCCCTGCATGAGCCGGCTCATGGGAAACGACGCCTTCAAATCGTCAACGATCTCTTTCAGCACACGTTTCTGCGCGGCGGTAGGATGAAAGGGCAACATGCGGCGAACCTGTTCGCGGATGTGGTCGTTGGTTTCGAAGCGCGCTCCAGTCACGCTGCGGCCGCCGCGCCGCCGTAGCGCAAACACCAGTTCAAGCAGAAAGAGTTCCTCGAAGATCAGGCGCCGATGATACGGCGACGAGCGGGTTTCGAGCGCTTCCAGGGAATCTTCGGCTGCAGGAAAATGGATGCGTTCAAGGCAAACCCGGAGATCCGGAAATCCGTGTTTGCGGCGGAGGGTTTCGGGCAGCGGGTCGTCGAGTTGCGGGGGTAGCCCGGCGATGGCCGCGGCAACGATGCGGCGCAACTGACGGCTGGTCAGTCCCCCGATTTCTTCGTAGATGGGAACAATACGGCCGACGTCGAGCGAGGCCGCGGCGCCCGGCGCCTCTTCGTCCAGCGGCTCGAACTCCGGATTGAAGAAGACGAAACCGGTATCGCGGCGATCGTACTCGACGCGGCCAAAGAGAATCAGTTCGCGGCCCGCGGCAAACACGTCATTCTGCCGGAGGTACCCTCCGTGAAACCATTTGGCGCGGGCGTAGTTGGAGCCGTCCGTGACGACGACTTCCAGAATGCGGCCGCGCGTGCGCGTCGAGATCGTCCGGCTGCGATAGACCTTGACGCGCGCCGCCGCCTCGGAGCCCGCGATCAGCGCGTTGAGCGGAGTGAATCGTGAACGATCCTGATAGGCCCGTGGGATTCGCAGCAGCAGGTCCTCAACCGTGCGTACCCCCCGCGAAGCGAGCAGCGCCGCCCGCCTCGGTCCAACGCCTTTGACGTACTGGATTTCCGAATCGGGCGTCAGCACGGCGCTTCCTCAGAGGACCGCCTGAGCGCTCTTGGTTTGAAGGTAGCTCTTGATAAACGGGTCGATGCCGCCATCGAGCACGCGGTCGACGTCTCCGACCTCGGTTTTGGTGCGATGGTCCTTCGCCAGGCGGTACGGTTGGAGCACATAAGAGCGGATCTGGCTTCCCCACGCGATGTCGAGTTTGCTGTCTTCGATGTTTTGCGTTTCGGCCTTCTTGCGCGCCACTTCCAGTTCGTAGAGATGCGCGCGCAGCACTTTCATGCAGACCTCCTTGTTCTTATGCTGCGATCGCTCGTTCTGGCACTGGGTGACGAAGCCGGTGGGCAGATGCGTGATGCGCACGGCCGAATCCGTCGTGTTGACGTGCTGTCCGCCTTTGCCCGAGGAGCGATAGGTGTCGATGCGCAGATCCTTTTCGTCGATCTTGACTTCGATCTTGTCGTCGATTTCCGGATACACCGCCACCGACGCGAACGAGGTGTGGCGCCGTTTGGCCGCGTCGAACGGTGAGATGCGGACGAGACGGTGCACGCCGGTTTCAGAGGAAAGCAGGCCGAACGCGTTTTCGCCAATCACGTTAAGCGTTGCCGATTTGATGCCCGCGCCTTCCCCGTCCTGATAATCAAGAACTGTCACCTTGAAGCCGTTCTGTTCCGCCCAGCGGAGATACATCCGAAAGAGCATGGCGGCCCAGTCTTGCGCGTCGATGCCTCCCGCGCCAGGATGAATGTTCAGGATGGCGTTCAGTCGATCGTTTTCGCCCGAAAGCAAAACCCGGGTTTCAGTTTTGGACAGGAACTCTTCGAGCTCGTTCATCGCGGTCGACAGTTCCGCTTCCACGGGCTCGCCTTCGCGGGCCAGTTCGACCAGAGCCTCGACATCATCAGTTCTGCGCGTAATTTCGCGATCCAGGCTGATGGTTTCCTCGAGACGGGCGCGCTGTCGAAGGGTTTTGCTGGAGCGGTCCTGATCGGACCAGAAGTGAGGGTCGTCTATCAGCGTCTGCAAATCATCGAGCTGTTGCTGTTTGCTTTCCGGGTCAAAGGAACCTCCGGAGATCCATGGCCAGGCTTCGGGCCCGGCTAAATCGTTCAAAAAGTTCTTCTACCATGCTACCTCCTGAAGTTTTGAGTTTAGCACCGGTGAGACTATCTCGGTCCATGACCGCCCTGGACTGTCTGCCCTCACGTGATTTTTCCTGTTTCGCCCTATCGAGCGCGCGCTCTGCGCGCTCGCTGCTCCTCTCCCGCGCATAGCGCGCGAGAGGAGCAGTGGGGCGCAACCTGCCTACTTCTTCTTGTTGAGTTCGTCGTAGGCGGTCTGAATGTTTCCGCGGACCCCGCCCATCATGGTCTGGATGGTGTAGCCGGCGTACTTTGCGGGGATTTTGTATTCGGCGGCTGCGGCGTCCACGGTTTTACCGGCTTTCATTTCCGTCTGGACCCAGGTGGCAAAATCGTTGTTGAAGTCGGCATACTCCTTGAGGTCGGCTGGCTTCATCACAGTGCTGTGGCCGGTAATGATGGTGTCAACGCCCTTGATGCCATTGAACGCTTTCTCGAGCGTTTTTCCGTATTCGATGGCGCTGCCTCCGTTCGAGGCGTCGATGATCGGCGTCGTCTTGCCCGCAAACAGGTCGCCGGCATGCATGGTGTTCAGCGCCTTGAAGACAACCCAGGTATCGCCGTTGGTGTGTCCGGGACCGAAGTAGTAAAGGTCGATTTGGTTCTTGCCGGTCAGCAGGGTGGTCTTGTCCTTGAACGTCTTCTTCGGCAGGAACTTCGCGCCGTCACCCTTGAACGGATCCATCTTTTCCATGTTGGCCCGGGTGTTTTCGTGGGCAACGAACTCGACCTTGGGGTCGAAGAAGTTGTTGCTGCCGGTATGGTCGCCGTGCGTATGCGTGTTGATGATCATGGTTACGGGTTTGTCCGTGACTGTTTTGATCTTGTCCAGGATGGCCTGTCCCCAGCCGGCCAGTTTCGTGTCGACAACGACAACCCCGGTGTCGGTAATGAAGGCCGCGGTGTTCCCTCCGCCCCCGGTCAACATATAGAGGTTGTCCTTGACCTTTTCGATCTGGGCGACGTTCGCTCCGCCACCGGCCCCTCCGCCGGCGCGGCCTCCGCCCGGCCCGGCGCCCCGCCCCGCGCCGCCGCCAGGGAAGCCCCCGCGGCCCGCGGCTCCGCCCGGAGCTCCGCCACGGGCGGGCGGTCCCTGAAATGCGGCCAATGTCATGCAGAGCGCTCCGGCGCCGACAATGGCGCCCAACGCGATGATCCGCTTCATGAAACACCTCCAGAAAAGAAAACACGTTGAACGAACCAGAATGCGCCGGCTGCGGCGACTGCGATGGAGCCGGCAAAAACCAGTTTCCGGCTAACGCTTTCGCCGCGCGCGCGTAGCGCGGCAAAGACCGACGCGACAATCGCGACTACGAGAAGCTGTCCGAGTTCCACGCCGAAATTGAAGGCGAAGAGCCCCCATCCCAAAACGCGCTGCGGCAGCGCCATTTCGGCCAGGACGTTGGCGAATCCAAAGCCATGAATAAACCCGAATGCGAAAGCAATCCATGGCCGGACGTCGCGGCCTTCAGCGCCGATCAGGTTGTCCACGCCAACATAGACGATGCTCAGGGCGATGGCGGGCTCAATGATGTTTGCCGGTGGTGCAAATATGTTCAGCGCAGCCAGTGAAAGCGTGATGCTGTGCGCCACCGTGAACGCGGTCACGATCGTGAACAGCCGGCGTATCGGCCCGCCCAGCAGCAGCAATCCCACCAGAAAGAGAATGTGATCCGGACCGATCAGGATGTGATGAAACCCGGCCGGAATGAATCGATGGACCGTCGTAATGACGCCCTGCCGCGTTCCGGCGACATATCCCAGACTCGTCCGATCCCGGCTCAGGATGGCTTGTTCGGTGATGGCGCCATCTTCATAGAAGTTGACGAATGTCTGGTGTTCCGGATCGTAGGGGAAAAGGCTGGCGTCAACGTCCACTGCGCCCGGCGCAGCCGGAAGGGCCACTCGTCCCCTGAACTGAACCGACTGCCGATCCACCAGGACCTCCGAAAGCGTCCATTGACCGGGCGCCACCGCGCCATCGGCGGTAATCTTCAGTCGTTCCGACAGCAGTCCCGTCATCATCTGCGCGTAATTTCGGGCGTTTTCACTGTCCAGCAGCAGGCGAGGTTCAATGCTGAGTTCGTGCGCGAGGTCCACGATGTGCGCGGTCAACGTCATCTCGAGTCCGGCCGGGCCTATATGGACGTCGAGATAGCTGAATGGGACCGGATGCGCCACTCCGGGCCGGGGCGTTGCCACCAGCCACACGACCAGCGCCAGCACCCATATCGCGCGTTTCATGGTCCGGAATAGTACACCCAAAGGGGAGGGGGCTGCCGTTCGGGCTTGCACAGCGGAAGCCTCTGAGCCCCCCGTCTGCTTGTCTCTGCCTGTAGGGGCGGTCTATGACCGCCCAACAATTTCGGCTCTCCGAGATGTTGGGCGATCATACCGCCCCTACATGTGCAGACGGGACGCCAGAAGTCGCACAAAGATTGGACACGATGAACAGAGCCTCGGAACTGCGGCAGGACGCTGCTCTATGGATTTGCTCTGCAGTCCGTCCGGGCATTGCCTCGCAGTCCGTCGCGAAAGCGGAAGACCGCGTGCACCGGCACTTCGGGATTCTTTGAAAAAACACACGCAAAGGAGACAC
>DASUFH010000168.1:0-3760 GCA_036274645.1 Terriglobia bacterium | reverse complement strand
CCCGTGAATGTCCACAAGCGACGCGGCCAGTTCCCGGAGCGCGGAGACTGTCGTGGGCTGGCTGTTCAGAAAGACGCGGTTGCGCTCGTCGGCGGAGATCTCGCGCCGAACCACCACTTCCCCATCCCCGGCGTCGAGCCCGAGTCGATCCAGTTCCGCATCGACGCCGGAATCCTTCGAATATTCAAAGACTGCTTCGACGATCGCCCGGCTCTCGCCCGACCGGACCATATCGGCCGACGCTTTGGCGCCGGCGGCCAGGCCAAGCGCGTCGACGATCAGGGATTTCCCGGCGCCGGTTTCGCCCGACAGCAGGTTGAATCCGTCGGAAAACTGCAGTTCGAGTTCATCGATAAGGGCAAAATTCCGGACGCGCAACAGGCGCAACATACGTGGCGTTTATAAGCCATCGCGACCTGCCGCGCAAGATTAGCGCCGTGATAACAGAGCATTTGACGTTTTTTTAACGTCGATCAGGGATTGATCTCAAAAGGGGAACGAGGTTACCTTGTGGAACTAATGCTAATTGAAGGCCAGACAACCAATCTTCTGGCGCTCGTTGAAAGTACAGGTGTAGTCGCCAGGATCGTTCTTGCCGTTCTGGCCGGCTTTTCAGTGTGGTCGTGGGGCGTCATCCTTTCCAAATCGTTGCTTCTTAAGAAGGTCGACCGCGAATCGGCGGTCTTCTGGGAGATATTCCGTAACAGTGAAAACCTGTCCGACGTGGCGAAGTCCTGCGCCGCCCTGCGGTGGACACCGCTCGGCCCCATCGTCCACGCGACCATGGACGCCCTGAAGCCGCGGGGCGGCCGGACCTCCGCGGTCAGCGAAACCGCGCTGGAACGGCTGATCGACCGGTCGGCCGCGCGCCAGCTCACGATGCTGGAAAGGCGGCTGTCCTTTCTCGCCACGACGGCTTCCGCTGCCCCGTTCATCGGTCTCTTCGGGACGGTAGTGGGGGTCATGACGTCCTTTGCCAATCTTGGCGCCTCCGACACCGCCACGCTGCGCGCCGTGGCGCCCGGTATGGCCGAGGCCCTGATTGCGACGGCGTTCGGCCTGTTCGCGGCAATCCCCGCAGTGATTGCCTACAACCATTTCGTGAACCGGCTCCGCGCCCTCGGCGGTCAGATGAATGATCTCAAGGCCGAAATGATGGCGCGGCTGGAAAGAAGCGAGGCCTGATGGCGCTCCAGCAATGAAAGGAGCAACGTCTTGATGGCCTTCACCGGCAATGAAAGGAGCGCGACCTGATGGCGTTTACCAACAACCGCGGGGATATTGAAACGCAGTTGGCCGAGATCAACATGATCCCATTCATCGACATCATGCTGGTGCTCCTGATCATCTTCATGGTCACGGCGCCGGTGATCCAGACGGGCATCGAGGTCAGTGTTCCGGAGACCCAGACCGTCAAATCGGTCAGCCAGGAACGCTACGTCATCACGATCAACAAGGAACAAAACGTTTATTTCCAAAGTGAACAGGTGCGCGTGGAGGATCTTCCGCGTAAAATCCGTGAGAGAAATCCGGATTCAAAACGTCAGAGTGTCTATTTGGTCGCCGACCGGAGTGTGCGCTGGGAAATCCCTGTCGCGGTCATGGACACGTTAAAGCAGGGCGGGATCGAGGACATCAGCATCGTTACGCAACCGTTGGAACAAAAACAGCGATGATCGCCTACCGTGAACCATTCAGCCGCTGGGTAGCCGCGTCGACCATATTGCATGGCGCGCTCATCGGCGCCTTCGTCTTTGGCGGCTCCCTGTTCTCGTCAAAGGCGGAAACCTTTGGCACGCCCGGCGGTTCCGGTGGAATTCACGTGAAGATGGTTAACGGCACGCTGGGAATCCCGCTTCCCCCAAGACCCGCGATCAATCCCGGCGCTCCACCCAGCGACACGCCCGGGTGGACGAAGCCCCCGGAGAAGACCGAAGCGCCCGCAAAGACCAAGGCTCCGGCGAAGGAAGCCGCTTCGCCGAAAGCGCCCCCTTCAAACAAGGGCATCGAGATCCCGGTTGCCGGCGCCAAACCGCCCAAACCGGCGCCGAAGAAAGACCCGGGACCGGCAACTTCCGGAGCGACGACAGCGGCGCGCTCAACGTCCCTGGTCACGCCGCCGACCCAGGTTGCCACCAACACACCGCCTCCCGGCGCGTTCTTTGGAGGGAACGGAGGAACGGCGCAGGTCACCTACGGGAAGACGGGGGCAGGCACCACTGCTCTGGAATTCTCTGAAGGCGCATTCGGTTCCCGGTTCGGCTGGTATGCCGACCGTGTATCCGCGGCGGTCTCCCAGTACTGGCAGGGATCTGCGGGGACACAAACCGCCCCGAAGATTTCCATCGTGTTCACGATCAACCGGGACGGAAGCGTCACGGATCTGGATTTTGAACGAAAAAGCAACGTTGATGCGCTCGATACCGCCGCCAAGCGGGCGGTCACTCTGGCGGCCATTGCCAAACAGATTCCGCCGTTACCGTCGGAGTACCGCGGATCGAGCGTCAAAGCCCGGTTGTCCTTCGAGTATTCAAGATGAGAAACGTCATTCTGGGTCTGATTCTCCTCGCTAGCGCGACTGCTGTCGCCTCGTCGCAGGGAGAAATCGACATTACGATCCGCCCTGACCTGACCCCTGCAGTTCGGATCGCCGTCCCGGTCTTTGTCGCCGACAGTGGCGACGCGAAAGCGGCTTCGCTGGCCGAAACATTCAACACGGTTCTTTGGGACGACCTGGACTATTCCGGGCCTGTTCTTCTGGCGAGCCGGAGTTTCTACCCGAAGACCGTTCTCCGCAGTCCCGGAGATATCAAGCCGGAGGAATGGACCAGACCTGGCCTGGAGGCCAAATACATTGTCTTCGGCACAATCCGGATGAATGGCGGCGAATTCAGCGTGAATGCGCAGCTTCACGATGTCCGTTCGACGGCGCGTGTGTTCGGCAACCGCTATGTTTCGCGGAACGCAACCGATCGCACGGTACGAAGGATCGCGCACCGGTTCGCCGATGAGATTCTGGAGAATCTCGGCTATGGCCGCGGCGTTGCCCAGACGGAAATTGCCTTCGTCTGCGACCGGGCCGGCAACGGGGTAAAGGAAATCTGCGTGATGGATTACGACGGCCAGAACAGCGAACCGATCACGGCGATCGGGAATCTCGCCCTGACGCCGAGCTGGTCGCCGGACAGCAAGAAGATTGCGTACCTCAGCTATCGCGACGGAACGAACATCGAGATCGTCAATCGGGCCGACCTGCGGCGTCTCCAGTTCCCGCATCTTGGCGGAATGAATACGACTCCTTCATGGTCGAAAGACGGCAGTCATATCGCGTTTGCGAGCAGCAGCCGGGATCCCAAGAGTGGCACCCGTATTGTGGTCGCGGACGCCGACGGCAAGAACGTCCGGGAACTGACCCGGTCGACCCGCAGCGATGTATCGCCGGTGTGGAATCCCGCCACCGGACGGGAAATCATTTTTTCGTCGGATCGCCCGCCCAGCGCGGAAGGCGTCTCGCAACTCTATGCGATGGACGCGGAAGGAACGAACGTTCGGCTGCTCGGGAAAGCCGGCGGCGCTTCCTACAGCCCGTCGTGGTCGCCGGACGGGCTGCTCGTCGCGTTTTCATGGCAACAATCCGGACCGGGCAACCGGCGCGATATCTGGGTGCTGAACCTGAGAACCGGACAGACCGGCCGGCTGACCGGCGGCGACGGCGATAACGATCGGCCGTCATGGGCTCCGGACGGACGCCATATCGTGT
>DASUFH010000167.1:0-2800 GCA_036274645.1 Terriglobia bacterium | reverse complement strand
GATGCGGTGCTCGCGGCGCTGGACGCGAAGACCGGAAAGGAAATCTGGGCGAAGGAAGTCGCCGACAACAAGTCGGGTTACTACATTTCCCTGGCGCCGCTCGTCGCCGACGGCAAGATCATGGTGGGCGCCTCCGGTGGTGAAACGGGCATTCGCGGATTCGTTGCGGCCTTCGATCCGGCGGATGGCAAGGAGATCTGGCGCACGTACACGATTCCCGCGCCCGGCGAGCCCGGCAGCGAGACCTGGCCGGCCGGCGGCGATCAGTGGAAAACGGGCGGCGGACCGGTCTGGGTGACCGGCAACTACGACCCGGCAACGAACCTCACGTACTGGGGAACCGGCAACGGCGGTCCGTGGATGGGCGACAAACGGCCCGGCGACAACCTGTATACCGCGTCCACCATCGCTCTGGACGCCACAACCGGCAAGATGAAGGGCTACTTCCAGTACAACCCGAACGAGTCCTGGGACTGGGATGAAGTCTCCCCGCCGATTCTGGTCGATTACCAGCGGAACGGACGGACCGTCAAAGGCCTGATCGACGTGGCGCGCGACGGATATCTGTGGTTCCTGGAACGGACAGACGGCCCCATCAAGTTCGTCGAGGGTAAACCTTACGTCTTTCAGAATGTTTTCAAGAGTCTCGATCCGGTGACCGGACGTCCTGAAGTGGACCCTGAACACAAACCGGGAACCAACAAACAGGCCGATTTCTGCCCGGGCGCTCACGGTGGGAAGAACTGGCCTCCGATCGCATTCAACCCCCAGACACGAATGATCTACATTCCCGCCAACAACAACGTTTGCGGCGGGCTGCGGGGTCAGGAAAACGTCGTCTACACGCCCGGCCGTGGCTTCACGGGCGTTCAGATGACGAGCAACATGCCGATTGTCCCCGGGGCGGATCACTTCGGCGAAGTGCAGGCGTGGAACGTCGACACCGGAAAACAGGTATGGGTCCACAAATACGAAAAGAGCCCGAACTGGGGCTCGATGCTGACCACCGCGGGAGGGCTCGTGATCAGCGGCGGGACCAACGATCAGAAGATTCACGCCTTCGACGCGGTCAGCGGCAAGCTCCTCTGGGAATTTGTAACGCCTTCGGGAATTCTTGCCCCACCCACCTCATTCATGGTGGACGGCAAGCAGTACATCGCCGTCCACTCCGGATGGGGAGGCGATTCTTCGGGTATGAACAACACCATCGCGCGCGGCGTGCCCGGCGGCGGAGTCCCGAATCCCCAGACGGGTGGTTCCGTCTGGGTCTTCGCTCTTGAATAGGAAGGTCATGGAACTCAAATCCATTCTGAAGGAAATACTTACGGCGCACAGCGCGTGGCTGCAAACGGAAGGCAAGGAAGGCCGCCGGGCGGAACTGCAGGGCGCGGTGCTGCAGGAAGCGGATTTGCATGACGCCGATCTGCGCGAAGCGGATCTGCGGGGCGCAAAGCTCAGCGTGGCCGATCTGATGCGGACCAATCTGAGCCGCGCCAAACTGCAGCAGGTGGATTTCTGGATGGCCGACATGAAAGACACCATCCTGACAGACGCGGAACTGCAGGGCGCAAACCTGACCGATGTGACGAACCTGACGGCGGCCCAGGTCGAATCCGCTATAACGGACGAAACGACGATCCTGCCGGCAGGTCTTCGGCGCAGCTGACGGCTCTGGCGTGGCTGACGGCGCTCAGCGTTATCTTCACTTCACCCGAACCGAGTGGAGCCGCCTGCGGGCGGCTACCCCGCTGACACTCAGCGAAAGCGATCTCGAAACGCTTCAAGGCATCAACGAGCGCCTGTCGCTGGACGAGGTAACGAATACCTATCTCCCCTTGTCCCGCCTGCTCAATCTCTATGTCGCGGCGGTCCAGAACCTGCGGCAGACCACCGACACTTTTCTTGGCTCCCCGCCAATCCGCACCCCTTACGTCATCGCCGTGGCCGGCAGCGTTGCCGTCGGCAAAAGCACCACCGCTCGCGTGATTCAGGCGCTGCTCGCGCGCTGGCCCAACCATCCCCGGGTGGATCTGGTGACCACGGACGGATTCCTGTATCCCAACGCGATTCTGGAAGAGCGCGGCCTCATGAACCGGAAAGGCTTTCCCGAAAGCTATGACGTCCGCCGGTTGCTCCAATTCATGTCCGACCTCAAGGCCGGACGGCCGGAGGTCGCCGCGCCGGTCTATTCCCACGAGGCTTACGACGTGCTGAAGGATCGAGTCCAGACCGTCCGGCGGCCGGATATCGTGATCGTGGAGGGCCTGAACGTTCTGCAGACTGGAGATGGCCGCGACAGTGGAGCGGCGCGGAGCTTCGTTTCCGATTATTTCGACTTTTCCATCTACGTGGACGCGGCGGTGGATCATATCCGCCAGTGGTACATCGAGCGATTTCTCAAACTTCGCCAGACCATCTTTCAGAACCCGTCCTCGTATTTTCACCGCTACGCCAGCCTCACCGACGCGGAGGCCCGCGCAACCGCGACGAACATCTGGGAAGCGATCAACGCCGTGAATCTGATGAGAAACATCCTGCCGACCCGGGGCCGGGCGCGGCTGATTCTCGAAAAAGGCGAAGACCACGCAGTCCAGAGCGTCATGCTGCGCCGTCTGTGACCCTCCGGGCTTTGTAAATGAATCGGAATGAGGGGAGACTCCACATTTGCGTTCCCCCGTTGTGCGTTGTGCGCTGGCTGTTGTCCGCTGTGTAATGAACCTGGCGCACTGACCCATTGGCCCGCTGACCCATTGACCCATTGACCCATTGACCAGTAAGCCAGTGGGTCATTGGGCAGTTT
>DASUFH010000166.1:0-6436 GCA_036274645.1 Terriglobia bacterium | reverse complement strand
CCGAGTGCCCAGACCCTCCGCAAACCGGGCGTCTCGTTCGAAGAGGTCATCGAAAATATCGACATCGGCGGGCCGTCCATGCTTCGCGCCGCCGCCAAGAACTTCCAGGACGTGGCCGTGGTGACATCTCCGGACGACTATGCGGCGACATTGACCGCGCTCCGCGAGGGAAACGGCGTATTGCCGGAAAACGCGCTCTTTGAACTGGCCCGCAAGGCCTTTCTGCTCACGGCTCGCTACGACACGCAGATCGCCGAAGCGCTCGCCTGGATCGAGAAGCCCGCCGACAAACATGCGCCGGCTACGGCGCGGCCCGAGTTCCCTCCGCGCGTCTTCCTCGAACTGGAGAAGCTCGCGGACATGCGTTACGGCGAAAATCCGCATCAGCAGGCCGCGTTCTACGGCTGGGGCGGGCGCGCCGCATCGGGGCTTGCGGCGGCGCGGCAACTCCAGGGGAAGGAACTTTCGTATAACAACATCGTCGATCTTGACGCGGCCTGGGGCCTCGTCAACGAATTCGACGAGCCCGCCGCGGCGATCATCAAACACACGAACCCCTGCGGGATGGCGATTGCCGGAACGCTCGTTGAGGCCTACCTGAAGGCCTACGAGACCGACACCGTGTCGGCGTTCGGCTCGATCATCGCCTTCAACCGTCCGGTCGATCCGGCCACGGCCACAGAGGTGGCAAAACTCTTCGTGGAAGCCATTGCCGCGCCTTCCTTCGAAGAAGCCGCGCTTGCCATCCTGACGACGAAAAAGAATCTTCGCCTTCTGGCCATGGGCGCCGCGGAAGAATCCCCTTCAGCCGGGCGAGGATTTCAGATCCGCCACGTCCTGGGCGGCGCGCTCGCGCAGACGCCCGACGACGCGGCCCTGCCGAAAGAAGCGCGCGCGGTGACCAAACGCGCCGCGACGCCCGAGGAACAACGGAATCTGGAGTTTGCCTGGCGGGTTGTCAAACACGTGAAATCCAACGCCATCGTCATCGCGGCAAACGGACGGGCCATCGGCGTAGGCGCCGGGCAGATGAGCCGCGTCGACGCCACGAAACTCGCCGTCCAGAAAGCCGGCGCCGGCGCTCACGGCGCCGTACTCGCATCAGACGCGTTTTTCCCGTTTCGAGACGGGATCGATGAAGCGGCTGCGGCAGGCGTGACCGCGATTATTCAACCCGGAGGGTCCGTCCGGGACAATGAAACCATCGAGGCGGCCGACACACACGGAGTTGCGATGATCTTTACGGGAATGAGGCATTTCCGGCACTGAGATGCAGGGGCAGTCTCCCAGGAAACCCCTCCTGTGGCTTTGCACAAATGGAAGCATGTTGAGCCCCCATCTGCTTTGTAGGGGCGGTCTATGACCGCCCGGTGTTTCAGAGTGAATCTTGTGAAACCAAGGCGTTCCACTCCGGAACGTCAGGCGGTCATAGACCACCCCGACAGGGCGAGGCGAAAGGACAAAACTCCGGTACCGCTCGCTCCTGAACTCTCTGTATAATGACCCGAAGTTCGAACTCCGAACGAAACGGACGGAAATCAATGAAAAAAGCCTTTTTACTGCTTTTGGCGTTCTGGGCGGTAACCGCATTTTCAACAGCGCTTTTCGCGCAGGCCACTCCGGCAGGTCCGGCCCCGTCCGATCGGGCCCAGATCTACTACTACTTCACCAACGCCAAGATGTTGGAAGCGGATGGGCAATATGAACGCGGCGTCGAGGAGTTGAAAAAGGCGCTCGCGCTCGACCCCAACAGTTCGTTTCTGTTCTCGTCCATCGCGGACATGTACATCCGCAACCGGCGTCCGCAGGACGCGGCGGATTTCGCGGAAAAGGCCGTTCAGGCCGATCCGAACAACGCGGATCCTCACCGGCTGCTCAGCCGGATCTATCTCGACATCTATGCAAGCGGTATTCGCCGCGGCACGCCACAGGATCGGGCTGCGGCCCTGAACCGCGCTGTTCACGAGTTCGAAGAAATCGTCCGCATTGAGCCGGATGACCAGACCGCGTTCCTGAACCTCGGGCGACTCTACGAAGAACAGGGCCAGGCGCAGAAAGCCGAGGAAATCTACCGGAAGGTGCTCGGTGGGTCCCCGGATTCCGAACAGGCGGTCAAAGCCCTGGCCCAGTTGCAACTGGACAACGGCAATGTGACCGGGGCAATCAGTTCGCTGGAAACGTTTCTGGCCTCCAGGCCCGCCTCGGAAGACGCCTGGCAGTTGCTCGGCGACGCGTATTCGAGCCTCAACCAGTTCGACAAAGCCGCGGAATCGTACAAACACGCCGCCGATCTCGTGCCGGACGAACCCGAGTTCCAGAAGGCGTACGCGCAGGCGCTTTTCTTCGACACACAATACGAAGAAGCCGGCAAAGTCTTCCAGGACCTCTACCGCCAGGACCAGACGGATCTGGGCTCGCTGGTATTGCTGAGTGAAGTCTACCGGCACCAGATGAAGTTCGACCTGGCCCGCGCCATCCTCGAACGGGCCGCGCAGCTCGCGCCGGATAACGCGCAGATCGAATTGAACATTGCCCTCCTCGACCGGGACGATGGGCGACTGGAAGACGCGCTCAGGCGGATCACCGACATACTGCGCCGTACCGAAAGAAGGAATTACACGGATGCGGAGCGCCAGAGCCGCCGCCGGCTCCTGACCCAGAAAGCGTTGCTCGAATCCACGATGAACCGGTACGACGACTCCATCAAGTCATTCATGGACCTGCGCGCGCTTTCCGCGACAAATGATCGCGGCCGTGTCGACTCCTTCATCGTGAGCGCCTATCGGGAGGCGCGAAATCTCGACAAAGCGCTGGAATACGCCGACACCGCCATCAAGGAATCCCCCAACAGCCGCGACCTGGCCATCATGCGCGCCGATGTTGTCGCGGAGAAGGGCCGGGTGGACGAGGCCATCCAGGCGCTGCAGCGAATTGCTTCCGGCGCCGGAGGAGAAGACCTGGATATCGACTCCGCCATTATCGGTATTTACGAGCGCGCCAAAAAATATTCCGACGCCCAGCGCGTTCTGGATCAGGCGGCCAAACGCTATCCGGACGAGTTGCAGGTGTACTTCCTCCAGGGCGCGCTCTACGAGAAGCAGGACCGCGTCGGTGACGCGGAGACCGCCTTCCGCAAGGCGCTGTCGCTCGAAAAGAACAACCCGGCCGCGTTGAATTACCTCGGCTACATGCTGGCCGACCGCGGGCTCAAGCTCGATGAGGCGTTGAAACTGATCCAGAAAGCAGTGGAGGTGGAGCCCGGCAATGGCGCCTACCTCGACAGCCTCGGCTGGGCCTACTTCCGTCTCAACCGGCTCGATCTGGCTGAAGAATTCCTCAAGAAAGCCGCGCGTTTCGTCGATAACGACGCGGACATTCACGACCATCTTGCCGAACTCCACTACAAGCGCGGCAACTATGAGCAAGCCCGGCAGGAATGGGCCAGGGCCCTTGCCCTGTCAACCGACAGCGCTGACATCCAGCGCTTCCAGCACAAACTGGACGAGCTCAAAACGAAAGTGGCCGAAAAGTAGTTTGAACCGTTCCCTCCTCATTGCGGTCATTGAATCTGTCGAAACGCGAGAGACCGCGGTTTAGCCGATGAACAGCGCTCGTGCGATGCCCGTCGAATCTGTCGCCGATTTCGAAGCGATTGCCCGCGACTGCCGCCCATTCCTGTTGCAGATCGCCATCTCGTCGACCCACAACGCGGACGACGCAGAAGACATCGTCCAGGAAGCACTGGCGCGCGGCTTTCGGGGAATCAAACGCTTCCGGGGAGATTGCCCTGTCCGGATCTGGCTGGCGCGCATTGTCGTCCGTGTTTCAATCAACCATCATCGCAGCCTGGCGCGCCGGTTGAAACGGTGGGTGTTTTTCGCGGACATGGAGTACGAAGGCGCCGACGGATCAGTGACGCAGTTCGATCCGCCGGACACGGCGCATGAACCGCGGGCCCGGGAACGAATGCTGGACGTCAACAAGCAGGTCAACCGCCTGCCCGACGAGTTCCGGATGCCTTTGCTGATGCTGGCTGTCGACGGCATGACGATCCCCGAGATTGCGGAAATCCTCCAGATTCCGCCGGGAACAGTGAAGTCCCGAATCTTCTACGCAAGAAAGCGCTTGAAAGACGCTCTGAGGGACAGAAGAACTTTATGACACAGGACCAATCCACAATGACCGCCTCCGGCGAATGCGCCTGGCTCAACGCCAGGATGGAGGCGTTTTTCTCGCTCGATCTTCCGGACGAGGAACGCCGCCGGGCCGAGCGGCACATGGACGCTTGCGACGCCTGCCGCTCCGAAGTGGCGGCGCTGCGCGCCATCGATCCATTAATGCGTGAACTGATCGAATTCCGGACCGCACGGGCGGTCCGGCCGGCGCCGCGCCGTGTTCATATGAGCCGGGTGTTCGCAAGCGCCGCGGCTCTGGCGGCGGCAGCAGCCATCGTACTGGCTCTCTGGAGTCCCCGGACACCCGTGACTCCGAACTCTGTGGCCACTGCGCCTCCAGCAGCCACCATCGAAAAGACGCCGCTGGCGCCCGATTCACCCGAGAACGACCTCGGGAAGCCACAGCCCCCGGCGATCGGGCCCGCGCCATCGGCGACCGCCGGAGAGCCCGGTGACAGCCGGCGCGCGGACGCCCCGGCATTTGTGGTTGCCGATGTCGCCGGCTATGAACGGACTCTGGCGGACTATCGCGGGGAAACGCTGTTGGTCGGGGTTCTTTCTGCCCGGCAACCCCAGGCAGGGGAAAATCTGGAACGGATCAATCGCGCCCTCGGGACACGCGTTCGCCTCGTGGCCGTTTCCAACGTCCGGCCCGCGCAGGGACCGAAAAACGCCACGTTCCAGATTCTCTACAACCGCGGTTCGAAGCTTCTCGGCGCCCAGGAATCCGAATATCTCCTGGTGAACTCCACCGGCGATATCGTCGATCGCGGATCGCTGCTCGGAGACTCCAGCGCAATCCTCAGGACACTGCGCGGTGAACTGAAGAACCTCGAAAACCGCTAGCATCGATCGTTTTGGGATCCCCGCCGGCTTGTAGGGGCGGTCTATGACCGCCCAGCGTTTCGGGGTGCGTTCTTTTGCGAGGTCTTCCCAAAAACTACAGTGAATGCCCCGCTGCTGCGCGGCTTTTCCCCCACCGGTAGTTCATTTTCCACTGCCTGTTATCGATTGTCCGATGAACTTCTTTCATTGTTCGTTGGCCGGCTTGCCGGAACGCACAATCAAAGAGGTCCATTTCACAATCGATAACAGGCAATGGACAATGGACAACCGGTGGGGACAAGCCCGCGTGGTGTCCGATCATGTACGGTCAGGGTCCGCCTCGAGACGGATCAGATCGTCGTAGGTCTCACGCCGCCGGATCACCCGGTATCCATTCCCACTGACCAGAGTTTCCGCCACCCGAGGCCTCGAGTTGTAGTTGGACGACAGGCTGAACCCATACGCCCCGGCGCTCATCACCGCGAGCAGATCTCCAGGCGCCGACATGGGCGCCTCGCGATCCTGCGCAAAGAAATCCGCCGATTCGCACACCGGTCCCACGACATCCGCCATTTCGGTCCCCTTCCCTTCCTCGATCGGCCAGATCTGATGATGGGAGCCGTACAGCGCCGGCCGGATCAGATCGTTCATCGCGGCGTCCACCACAACGAACTGCTTGTCGCCCTGCTTCTTCCGGAACAGTACGCGCGTCAGCAGGACTCCCGCGTTGCCGACAATCACCCGTCCCGGCTCGAGGGCAAGCGTCAGCCCCAGATCGCGCGTCGCTGTCTTCACCACGTCGGCATATGCGGCGGGTGAAGGCGGAGCCTCGTTCTTGTATGGAATGCCCAGCCCTCCACCGAAATCCAGATGCGTGGGATGAATGCCGTCACTGCGCAGGTCGGCGATGAAACGGTCGAGACTGGCCAGGGCCTCCTCGAACGGGGCGAGTTCGGTGATCTGCGAACCGATATGACACGAAACGCCCACCGCTTCGACGTGCGACATTTCCCGCGTTCGGCGGTAGAGTTCCCGCGCTTCGTCGAGGCTGACACCGAACTTGTGCTGCCGCATACCGGTGGAGATATATGGATGCGTCCGGGGATCCACATCAGGATTGGCCCGGATCGATACTCTCGCCTTCTTTCCAGCGTCGCGCGCAATCGTCTGGATCAGCTCCAGCTCGGGCGCGGACTCCACGTTGAAGAACAGGATGCCGGCCTCGAGAGCGTCACGGATTTCACCGGGAGTTTTGCCGACTCCGGAAAAGATGACCTTCGACGGATCGCCGCCGGCCCGCTTCACCCGGAACAGTTCGCCGCCAGAAACAATCTCAAAGCCGGTCCCCCATTGGGCCAGGCGGCGGAGAATGTTGATGTTGGAGTTGGCTTTGACCGCGTAACAGATCAGGTGGGGAGCCGGCTGAAACGCCTCCT
>DASUFH010000165.1:0-6734 GCA_036274645.1 Terriglobia bacterium | reverse complement strand
AAAATGGCCAAACTGCTACGACAACGGCAGCTTCGCAAACCACAGCGCGAAGTCGTTCCACCACCCAAAGCGATGGAACGTCATGACGGACACGTGGTAACAGACCAGCACAGCCAGCGCGACCGGAAAGACGTCCTTTCGGCGATTCACGCGCCAGTCCCACAGCGTGAGGCCGATCAACATCGCGTCCGCCAGCAGGAAACCGGCAAACGGCAGCACCGGTGATCCATCGATGCGCGGAACGAGCGGCGCAATGGACGGAACATACCGGCCGATCAGCCGGTCCGTCACCGGCGTGAACAGTGGGAATACCGTCGCGATCATGTAGCGCGCGTGAGTCGCGGGGCTCCGGCGGTAGTAGATGCCGATGCCCCAGAGCGCAACGAACGCCACGAGCGCATTCAGCACGAGGGCCACGAAGTGCAGCGCAAAGGGCGGAAGCTCCGTTGCGCCGCGCACGCGGAAATGCAGGAAGTTGATCGTCGCGATGACGATCGCCGGAACCAGCGCATAGGAAACGACGCCGAGCTTTCGATGGAGGTCCCGCCGGCCCGACCGGATCAGTCCGGCCTGCGCCACGAGCAGCGCCACCCAGAGCGTCATCGCGATGCCGTGGGCGTGGGGGTGATAGGTTTGCTGGCTGCCCGGACGCGAATAATACGACGGCCAGAAGGCGACGAGCATCGCCAGCGAAAAGACCACGAAGAACAGCAGGCTGCGCCGGTAGAGCGGCGCCGCCGCCACGCTCACCGGTCGAACCGCCGCCTCTTGAGCCGCAATCTTCTTGCGACGCGCCTGTTTCCCCATCAGACCGCCTCAGCCCGCTTCACACTTGTTCTATTTGCCGGCCGGGAGGGTAAAGGCCAACAGCTTGATGCCGGATGGAATCAGCACCCACTGCCGCCCATCCAGCATGAAGGTCGTCGCGGCCGCTCCGTAGATGTTGGCCCCGGTGTTGTAGCTCCAGAGCTTCTTACCGGTAGCGGAATCGAGCGCGGTAAAATCGCCTTCCTGATTCCCGGCGAAGAGAATGCCGGAAGCGGTCGACATCACGCCGGCCATGGAAGGCGCGCCGACCCGATATTCCCACCTCACCTTCCCGCCAATGGGATCGATGGCTTTCACGGAGCTGTATTCGGTCTCGGGCGTGGAAATGCGCGTGAGCGTGCCTCCCATATAGAGGCGTCCTGTGGTCGGCTCCTGCCGTTTTGGCGTATAGACCGCGCAGGTCTCGCGCGCCATCAGAAAAAACAGGCGCCGTTCGGGGTCGTACGACGGCGGACTGAAATTCGTTCCACCGTAGTTGTCGGGAACGCAGGTTGTGGTCTCCGGCGCGCCGCCCGGCGGCACAATGCCGGTATTGAGCACGATCGGTTTTCCGTCTTTGCCGATCTCGCGCGCCCACTTCGAATCGGTAAACGGCGTGGCGCTGAGCAGTTCTCCGGTAAGCCGGTCGAGTGTGTAGAAGAATCCGTTGCGGCTGCCCAGCATGACCACTTTGCGCGCGCGGCCGCCGATGGCGAGATCGGCCACCACGGGAATCTGGTTCGCGTCCCAGTCGTGCACGTCGCGCGGCGTGAACTGGTAATGCCATTTCAGCTTGCCGGTGTCGGCGTCGAGGGCGACCAGTGACGCGGTATACAGGTTGTCGCCCACGCGATTCTCGTCGTAATAGTCGGGGTTCGGATTGCCGGTTCCCCAATACAGAAGATTCGATTCCGGATCGTAGCTTCCGGTGACCCACGCCGCGCCGCCTCCCCAGTACAGATCTTCGGAAACGGACCACGTCTCGCTACCCGGCTCTCCCCTGGCGGGAATCGTGTTGAATCGCCAGACACGCTGGCCGGTCTTCGCGTCGTAGGCGTCGATGAAGCCCCGCGTCGGCATGTCGCCTCCGGAGTTTCCGACGATCACCTTGTCTTTGACCACAAGCGGCGCGAGCGTAGCGGCGTGGCCCAGCTTGAAGTCGGCCAGAGTCGTGTCCCAGAGGGTCTCGCCATTGTTGCGATCCAGCGCAATCAGGTGGGCGTCGAGTGTCGCCATAAAGAGACGGTCGCCCAGCGCCCCAAAGCCCCGGTTGACAATGTTCCCGCCGCCGTATGTGAGACCGGATGGCAGCTGGCGCCTGTAACTCCACAACGCGTTACCCGTCCGCGCGTCGACCGCCCAGGCGTAGTTGCCCGATCCCGTAATGAAAAGAACGCCGTCCACGACGATCGGCGTGGCTTCAAAGCCCCGGCCACGTGTCGGCAATTTGGTGTCAAACGTCCACTGCAGTTCCAGACGGCTCACGTTCTCCGGGGTGATCTGGGTCAGCGGACTGTGACGCCGCGCGCTGTAGTCTCCGTGATAGGTCAGCCATCGCCCTGTGTTCTTGAATCCATCGCGGATGTTTTCGAACGTGATCTCCGGCAACTTGAGATCTTCGCCCGACAGCAACATCGAACCCACCACGATGACGGTCACAAGCGGCGCCAGCGAAAGCCTCATGATTGAGCGCTTACCCATTCGAACATGCTCCTTTGAACGTTTGAACCGCGCTATTGTACTCCCCCACGCGCGCATCCGGCCGATTTCCGGTTGCCCTCGAGCGCCCCGCAGCGTACGGTACGAAGCTCAGCCATGGAAGTCTTTCTCATCGACGGCACATACGAACTGTTCCGGCATTTCTACGGCGCACCCTCGTTTGTTAACGATCGCGGCGTGGAGACGGGCGCCGTCCGCGGCGTTATCCGCTCCATCGAGAGCATGATCGAACGCGGCGCGACGCATCTTGGCGTCGCCACCGACCACGTCATCGAATCCTTTCGGAACGATCTCTATCCCGGCTATAAGACCGGCGAAGGCATTGATCCCGTTCTCTACGCGCAGTTTCCACTGCTGGAGCAGGCGCTCGAAGAGCTCGGCGTCAGGGTCTGGCCCATGGTCGAGTTCGAGGCGGACGACGCGCTGGCCTCGGCCGCGGCCGGCGCGGCCCGGGACGCGCGCGTCGAGCGCGTCCTCATATGCACCCCCGACAAGGACCTCAGCCAGTGCGTCTCGGGAACACGCATCGTGCAGTTCGACCGGCGCGCCGATGTGATCCGCGACGAGGCGGGGGTCATCGCGAAATTCGGCGTCAAACCGGAATCCATACCGGACTATCTGGCGCTCGTCGGCGATTCCGCCGACGGGTTTCCCGGAATTCCGGGCTGGGGCAAGAAAGCGGCGGCTTCGGTCCTGTCGCGCTATCCGCATCTCGAAGATATTCCACGCGCCTGGACCGACTGGCCGCAGTCCATACGCAGCCGGAACCGGCTGGCTGACGCGCTGTTCGCAGGGTGGGAAGATGCGCTCCTGTTCCGAACCCTGGCCACACTGCGCGCGGACGTCAACGTGTTCAACTCGGTCGATGAACTGGAGTGGCGGGGGAATTAGGAAATGAATTCGACTTCCATCGTGGTCGGGAACCTCACGCTTCATGTCGAACAGCAAGGCCAGGGAGATCCGCTTCTCCTGCTTCACGGTTTCACCGGATGCGGCGCGGACTGGGCGCCGTTCACGGAACGCCTCGCGACCAAACGAGCACTGATCATCCCGGACCTGCGTGGACACGGCCGTTCGACGAATCCCGGCGGAACGTTTACTCATGGCGAGTGCGCGCGCGACATATCGGCGCTTCTCGACCAGCTGGGCTGCGCGCAGGTTGACGCCATCGGCATGAGCGCGGGCGCCAAAACACTGTTGCATCTGGCCACTGCCGAGCCTTCCCGCGTTCGACAGATGATCCTGGTCAGCGCGGCGCCCTACTATCCTCCGGGAGCGCGCGAACTCATGCGTCAGTTCAGCGACGCCGCGCGCAGCGAGGAGGAATGGCAGTTCATGCGCAGCCGTCATCCGCAGGGAGACGCGCAGATTCGCGCGCTCTGGGCTCAGGGCAGGATCTTTGCAGAGGACAGCGCCGACATGAACTTCACGCCACCGCGGCTCGGCGCAATTACGGCAGACACGTTCCTGGTCCACGGCGACCGGGATCCGTTCTACCCCGTGTCACTGGCGCTGGAGATGTACAAAGCGATCCCGACCAGCCGGCTCTGGGTTATTCCCGATGCGGGGCACGTTCCGATATATGGAGAATGGCAGGCAGCGTTCCTGGAGGCGGCAGTCCGTTTTTTTCGATAGATGACCTGGGCGGCGAGTCTAATGGAGTGGATCGCGTCGAAAGGACTCCATCGCGCCGCCCGGCGCCATGGAGTCCTCTCCGCCGGGACGGCTAAACCGTAAACTTTCGCACGAACTGACCGTTGTTCTCCCACATCGTCTTCTTGCCGGCCAGATCGGCTTCCAGCGGCTGGGTGACGCCGTTCACGTCCGTCGCGCGCGACACGATGGTGTGAGCGCCGGGAGCGAGGTTATTCCATTCATAGCTGAACAGCTTCCAGGAGTACTTCGTATTGGACGACGACAACTTTGCCGGCTGCCACGGGCCTTCGTCGACGCGCACTTCAACCGACTTGAGGGGCGTGCCATCGTTCAGCACAAACCCGTGCGCGGTGTAGCGGCTGCCCGTGCGGGTGAGACGGCCGATCACCGACTTGATCCGGATCCGCGACACCAGCGTTTCCTTCCAGATCGTTTCGCCGTCGATTTCCTCGCTCGTCAGCGTGACATAGTCGCGCGCCATGAACCGGCCGATGAAGCGGGTATCCTGCACATGGATGTGATCCAGCCACTTCACGTTGGATACGCCATACCATCCGGGCACGACCAGGCGAATCGGAAATCCATGCC
Organism: Terriglobia bacterium; assembly: GCA_036274645.1. Taxonomy (GTDB): domain Bacteria; phylum Acidobacteriota; class Terriglobia; order 20CM-2-55-15; family 20CM-2-55-15; genus DASUFH01. Next base: position 1,964 of record DASUFH010000165.1, on the reverse strand, counting down.
GCGGCTCGAGCGGCGCGCCGTTCATTTCCCAGCAGATCAGGATGTCCTGGTTCATGGCGTCATCGGTCGTCATGCTGCGGCCAAAATGCTGTTCAACCTGCATGTTCTGGACGCCGCGGCCGTGGGTGACGGTCTCCATCCCCTTGTCGATGCCGAAAAACACCACTTCCCTGGCCTGAGCTTTGAACCCGGCGTCTTTCAACAGCGCGCTCAAACTGGTCCCGGCCCATTTGGCGTTGCCGCAAAGCCGGTTGAAGTTGGAATTGCCGCTTCCACCGCACTCGAAACCCGCAATGTACTCCAGGCGGGGGCGCTGCTTGAGCTGGGCGAGACTCAGCTCCATTGGCTTGTTCACCAGCCCCGTCAGCCGGAGTTTGAATGTCGCGGGATCAACGTTCGGCGCCGTGTTCGGCTGCGTGTAATGCTGCACCAGATAGAAGTTATCGGTGGACGTGATGAACGCCGAAGGCTCGACGGTTCGCGTGTCGAGCCCCGGGCCGCCCCGGCCTCCACCGGCCGGCTGGTCGGTCCATGCGATCACTTCTTCGCCCTGAGCCAGCGCGGGCAACGTCCCGCTCATCAACGCCATTGCAGACGCCGAAGCAAACACCGCGCCACTCCTGATCATCTCCCGCCGGGAAACTGTTGCCGCCATAAGGGCCTCCTGAATATCTGATCGAGTTGAATAAAGAGGAGGGTTTTATCACGTCGATCCCATGCGACGCAAACGGGTTAACCGCCCACAACTGTCCAAAATCTGCATCCTGGCGCCCCTGCGGGGCGCCGGCTACCAGGAGTCGCGGGCCCAGGGGTTGCGCTCGCTTAACCCCTGGCTATCGTCCTGGCCCGCCTCCGGCGGGCCCGGGAGTTTAGACATTTTGGAAGGCCTTCGATGCACGCGCGCCCTCTCCCAGCGCAGCTGGGAGAGGGGGGCCTGAGCGAAGCGAAGGCCAGGTGAGGGCAAACAATCAAGGGACAATCCCCTGGTTGTTTGCCCTCACCTGTCGCTCGCTGCGCTCGCTCCCTCCTCTCCCGGCGGAGCCGGGAGAGGGCGGCGCCACTCCAGTCGGCTCCCATACTCACGCTTCGTTTCCGTCAATCTGCTGCAGCGAAGCTGCAGATCCGAGACGTAAACGCGAATTCATCGCCTGAACGGAGCCCCAAATGTCTAAACTCCGGAGTCATGCCGGAGGCATGACAGGAAATGAGCCAGGGGTTAAGCGAGCGCAACCCCTGGTTACCTGATCCAATCAAAAATGGCGCCCTGAAAGGGGCGCCAGGAACTCAGCGCGGACACGCGTGGTCTGTGACCGCCCTTTCCCTTCGTCTCGCGAGTTTCGAATCAACCGCCCTTCCGCTCAGGGCATCCGTGTTGCGGCCAGCGCGGTATCTTTTCCGAGAAACCGCCCACCCATCGCCCAGAGCGCGCCGCTGATGAGGAACATCACGCCGACGAGGAAAAATGCGGCGTTCATATTCCAGCGGTCGCTGACCGCGCCGATGATGACCGGCGAAATGACGTCGCCCAGCAGGTGAATGACGAGGATGTTCAGCGCGAACGCCTGGGCGCGGATGGAAGGGTGTGTGATGTTGGCAATGATGGTGTTGGTCGGTCCGGTATTGAAAAACAGACAGAAACAGGCCAGGAAAATGAACAGCCAGGCGGCCGGAAAGGGCGTGTACAGCATGCCGATGAGCAGGGGAAATCCTGCGAACATGGCTGCGGCGGAAACGTAGAAATACGCGCCGGCGGACCGGCGGCGCATGCGGTCGCCGGTCAGGCCGCCCAGCAGCGTGCCGGAGATACCCGCAACGGTGAGGATCGCTCCGAAGATGGTCGACGCGGACCCTTCCACGCCGCGAAACTCCTTCACATAGTCCACCATCCAGAACCCGATGCCGCCGATGGCAAAGGTCATGGCGGCCATTCCGAGCGTGTTGAAGACATAGGACGGCGTGCGGGC
>DASUFH010000164.1:0-3191 GCA_036274645.1 Terriglobia bacterium | reverse complement strand
CTACTCGGTGGGCAAGTGGGACGGGGATACGTTCGTCGTCGAATCGGTGGGGTTTGATGAAAGGACATGGCTCGATAAATTCGGCTATCCGCATTCCGACAAGATGCGGCTCCAGGAACGCTATCGCCGTGTCGACGCCATGACACTCGAACTCACCATGGTTCTGACCGATCCGGAGTACTACACCAAACCGTGGGAAAGCGATCGCAAGCTTTTCAGACTGAACGCCCTTCAGTTTGACAAGCCCTGGGACGAGCAGATCTATTGTGTCCCGTCCGAGGAGCAGAAATTCAATCGGCTCATTCGCGATCCCGCCAGCGGGAAGTAGCCCGTTCGACAAACGGATTCGAATCGCGATTAAGCTTGGATCGGAGGTTCTGGAATGGCAGAGATCAAAGAAGCCGCTTTGCAAAATGTGACGTCCGAATCGGATTCCCAGATCGAGCGAGCCGTGCTCCGTCTGCGTGAATTGATTCTGAAAGGCGAGTTCGACGCCGGCGACCGCGTGTCGGAAGCGCCGCTGGCGAGCCGGCTGGGAGTTTCGCGGACGCCGCTCCGGCTGGCGTTGGAACGGCTGGCGCATGAAGGATTGTTGGAGCCGTATCCGACGGGGGGCTTCATTGTCCGGCGGTTCACGCTGGACGACGTGTGGGACGGCATCGAAGTCCGTGGCCTGCTCGAAGGCGCCGCGGCGCGCATGGCGGCGGAACGTCTGGAAAATGAATCGGAGCTGGCGCCGCTTCGCGCGAGCCAGAGGGAAATGGACGTTCTCGGCGAGCCCACCTCCGAAACGTTTCCAGAGTACCTCGTGATGAACGAACGATTCCATGAGGAGGCGTTGCGGCTGGCGAAGAGCGAAGCGTTGAAGCATGGGTTGAACCGCCTGCTCACCACGCCGCTGACATCCCGGCGCGCGCTGGTGTCGTTGCAGGAACACTTTCCGGAGGCGACAGACATCTTCATCATCGGTCGCGACCAGCACCATCGGATCATCGAGGCGATCGCGCGGCGGCAGGGCGCCCGGGCGGAGAGCGTCGCGCGCGAACACGCCCAGATTGCCCGCCGCGCGCTGGAGCTCGCGTTGAGTCATGAAGAGGTCCTGAGAGCCCTGCCCGGCGGATTGCTGCTTCAGCGGTAGCGTTCCCGGACGATCGGGACAGCAGTCTGAAACCATTTTTGTTTTGGGGATTACAAGATGCGGTATCGATGGCTTGCTCTGGTTGGATTGGCCCTCTCCGTCGGCGCCGGTTACGCCGCGCAACGGGGCGGTTTCGCGCCCGGAGCTCAGGTCGGCGCCGGACGCGGTCAGGCGGGCAGCGAGTTCATCATTCTCGGCACGGCCAGCGGTCCGAACAGCGAAGCGGCGCGCGCCCAGCCGGCGAACGCTCTCCTCGCCGGCGGACAGCTGTACCTGATCGACGCCGGTGACGGCGCCGTAGCCCAGCTCGCCAAGGCGAACCTCCGTGTTGGCGCCGTGCGCGGAGTGTTTCTCAGCCATCTGCACTTCGACCACACCGCCGGCATGCTTGCCGTGATCGGTCTGCGCATGCAGCTTGAAACGCGGGGGACGCTACGCGTCTACGGACCGCCGGGCACGAAAACATTCATTGATGGTCTGCTCGCCGCTTCCGCGCCGGCCATGCGGGCCGGCTATGGGATACCCGGTCAGGGGTGGAGCGCCGACATCCAGCCGGTCGAACTGAAAGATGGCGCTGTGCTGACAATGGACGGCTTCAAGGTGACTGTGGCGGAGAACAGCCATTTCAGCATGCCCGAAGGAAACACGGATCCGGCGGAAGGCGTTTCCCTGTCTTACCGGTTCGATCTCGCCGACCGCTCGATCGTCTACACCGGCGACACCGGTCCCAGCAAAGCGGTCGTCGCGCTCGCGCGAGGGGCCGACCTCCTCGTCAGCGAGATGATCGACGTCGACGGCGTGCTGGCGGGCATGGGCCGCGGAGGCGCCAGAGCGACCGCAGCCAATGCGGCGCCCACCGGGTTCGAATGGCACATGCGCGCGCACCATATGACACCCACCCAGGTTGGCGAACTGGCCAGGGCCGCGGAAGTCAAACGCGTCGTGATCACGCACTTTGCCCCAAATCCGACGGGCCCCGACGTGGCGCGCCGCTATCTCGATTCGGTTCACGCGCAGTACGCCGGAGACGTACAACTCGGGGCCGATCTGGGGCGGTACTAGGCGGGACAACACCATGAAAACGCTCAAGACAATTCTCGCGATCGGCGTCGTTCTGAGCGGGGCGGTCTGGATCGACGCCGAGCAGCGAGGGGGACAGTTCCAGTCGGGAGCGCCGCCCAAACTGACCAAAGTTCTGGACGACATTTACCTCATCGAAAATTCCGGCCAGACCGTTGCGGAGATCGGCTCGTACGGGGGAAACATCACCGTTGCTCTCACCGATGAGGGCGTCCTGCTCGTCGATTCGAAGAACGAGCGCATTCATGACGACGTTCTGGCCAAGATCAAATCGCTGACGAACCAGCCAGTCAAATATGTCGTCCTCACGCACAATCACCAGGACCATGCCGGCGGCGCGGCAAAGTTCGCCGCTGAAGGCGCCCAGATCATCATCTCGACAGCGGATCGGGAAAACATGGCCCGATCGCGAAATCCGGGATGGATGCCGTCGCTCACGTACGAGGGGAAAGCGACGCTTTTTCTCGGCGGCAAGAAGGCCCAGCTGCTGGAGTACCGCGGCCATACGCGTGGAGACACCGTCGTGTTCTTTCCTGGCGCGCGGGTTTTGGTCATGGGGGATCTGCTCACCACCGCCGACACGATTCCGCTGATCGTGAATTACGACGACGGCGGTAGCTGGGCCGAATGGACCCGCTCGGTGGACAGCCTTCTGGGAATGGATTGGGACACGGCCATTCCAGGCCACGGACCGATGGTGACGAAAGCGCAGGTTCGCGCCATTCGCGCCAAGATGGTCGCGATCCAGGATCGCGTGCGTTCGATGAACCGCGAACGGAAGAGTTCGGAGGAAATATCGAGACAACTCCTCACGGAATTCGGCTGGGGCTCCGGGCCCGCGTCAGGAAACATAGCGGGCATGATTCAGGAATTCCAATAGACGGGCGCTTCGCGATATTCGAAGGGTATTGGGCGGTCTATGGCCGCCCAATACCTTGATTGTTTGCTCCGGCGAACTTTCTTTTACTTCCCG
>DASUFH010000163.1:0-17425 GCA_036274645.1 Terriglobia bacterium | reverse complement strand
ATGTTCGGTTCGGAAGGAACCCTGGGCATTGTGACCTCCGCGGTGGTCAAGGTGTTTCCGTTGCCCGAGGCGCAGGAATACGGGTCGGTGTTGTTTCCCTCGTTTGAAGATGGATTTCAGTTCATGTACGCGCTGACCCGGGAGGCCACGCCGCCCGCAAGCGTCCGGCTTGTCGACAATCTCCAGTTTCAGTTCGGGCTGGCGCTGAAACCGGCGAGCTCCGGGCTGGGCGCGTTGAAGAGCAAGGTCGAGAAGTTGTACGTGACCCGCGTGAAAGGATTTGATCCCCACAGGATGGTCGCGTGCACTCTGGTTTTCGAAGGGACGCGCGAGCAGGTGGAGCGAGAACAGCGCGACGTCTACCGCATCGCGGCGCGGTATGGCGGGATGAAGGCCGGCGCGGAGAACGGACGTCGCGGCTATCAGCTGACGTACAGCATCGCCTACATCCGCGACTTCCTGATGAACTATTACATCATCGCCGAATCATTCGAAACATCCGTGGCGTGGAGCGACGCGCTGGCGCTGTGTGAAAACGTCAAACGCCGGCTCGTCGAGGAATACCAGCGCCGGAGACTGCCGGGCAAGCCGTTCGTGACGGCGCGGGTTACCCAGGTGTACCGCACCGGCGTCTGCATCTATTTCTATTTCGGCTTCTATTACAAGGGCGTATCCGATCCCCAGGAAGTCTATCTCGAGCTGGAAAACATAGCCCGCGACGAGATCCTGAATGCCGGAGGGTCGCTGTCTCATCATCACGGAATCGGAAAGCTGAGACGCGGTTTTCTGCCGCGCATCATGTCGCCCGCCAACCAGGAACTCAAGCGCGACCTGAAGCGAAGCCTCGATCCGGAGAATGTCTTCGGCTCCGGCAATCAGGGCCTTTCTTCCCCATGAACGATGCGCGATGGGCCGTGATCACCGGCGCGTCTTCGGGAATCGGCCGGGCGCTGATGTTCGAATTTGCCGGCGACGGCTACAACGTGGTCCTGACCGGCAGGAACGAGGCGGCGTTGAGGTCGGCCGCGGAAGAGTGTCGCAGCCGCCATCATGTGGAAACCGACATCGTGATCGCGGACCTGGCCAGCGCCGAGGAAACGCGGCGCCTCATTCTGGAACTGGCGTCCCATTCGCGCCGTTACGAGGCGCTGGTCAACAACGCCGGATTCGGAATTCACGGCGAATTCGTGGCAACGGATCTCGAGCGTGAAATCGAGATGGTCGATGTTCAGCTCGTGGCGATGCTGCGGTTGACCAAAGGCCTGCTTCCCGCAATGGTGGCCCGCCATCACGGAAACGTTCTGAACGTGGCGTCGGTGTACGCGTTCGGTCCGGTTCCATCCCAGGCCGTCTATGCGGCCTCGAAGGCGTTCATCCTGTCGTTTTCATCGGCCCTCCAGGACGAGCTGCGCGGCTCGGGGGTTCACGTTACCGCGTTCTGTCCGGGCGTGACGAAGACCGAGTTCCGGGCGCGCGCGGGAATCTTCGACAAGGGCAGGGGAATCACCGCGGAACATGCCGCGCGGATCGCCTATGACTCCATGAAGCGCGGCCGGCACGTGGTGGTTCCCGGACTGGCGAACCGCATTTTCTTCCTGCTGTCCCGCCTTTTGCCCAGTGGATCGTTTGCGGGCGTGACGCGATGGATCAATCGGCAGCGGGGTTTGTCCCAGTCGCGAAACGGCTAATCCCGCTCAGTACCCCATGTCTTCGAGCGCGTTGTCGTCGATGCCGAAAAAATGCGCGATTTCGTGCATGATCGTGATGCGAATTTCTTCCTGGATTTCCCGCCGGGTGACGCAGACCCTTTCGATGGGCTCCTGGAATATCCAGATGCGGTCGGGATGGAGCGGCGCTTCAAAACCGCGTTCCGTGAGCGGCGTGCCTTCATACAGGCCGAACAGCTCGTCGTCGGGCTCCAGATCCAGGCTGGCCAGCTGGGCTCTGGTTGGACGCGACTCGACCAGAAGGGCCACGTTCTCCAGACGGGAACGAAATTCCTCCGGCAGATCGGTGACGGCTGCGTCGACGAGCTTTTCAAAATCTTCACGGCGCATGGGCGAATACCGAAACGGCCGTTCAGGACCGCTTCTGCGGCACGGCCAGTTGTTCCGCCGCCGGCGCGTACATGCGCATGGCGTACTCCTTCACCATCCGGGTGGCCGAAAACCGGGGAATGGTCGAACGAATGGACTCCCGCGCCATGCGAACCCATCCGGCGGGAATCCCCCGGTCGTCCCGGTCGTAGTAGAGAGGAACGATCTGTTCTTCCAGAAGACGGTAGAGCGCCTCCGCTTCCGGGGCGTCATCGTGACGCACTTCCAGATCGTCGGAAAGCGGACCGATGGCCCAGCCGTTGTTTCCGTTGTATCCCTCATGCCACCAGCCATCGGGAACGCTCGCGTTGATCACGCCGTTCATGCCGGCCTTCTGACCGCTCGTACCGCTGGCTTCCAGCGGTGGACGGGGATTGTTCAGCCACACATCCACGCCCTGCGTGAGAAAACGCGCGGCGTGCAGTTCGTAGTTCTCGACGAAGGCGACATGACCGCTCATGCCGCTTTCTTCAGCCAGCGCGTACACCTGCTGGATCAGAAGCTTGCCGTGTTCATCGGCCGGGTGCGCCTTGCCGGCGAAGACGATCTGCACCGGTCGGGCCGTGTTCAGGAGGATTTTCCGGATACGGTTCAGGTCGCTGAAGATCAATGAGGCTCGTTTGTAGCCGGTAAAGCGGCGCGCAAACCCGATGGTCAGGGCGGCGGGATCCAGGAGGGTACCCATGGCGATCACCTGCCGCGGATCGGTGTCTCCCGCAGCCCACCGCGCGCGGGCGCGTTCATTGATGTAGTCGAGCAGTTTTCTCTTCAGCAACTGGCGTGTGGCCCAGAACACATCGTCGGGGATCTCCTCCAGGCGGTCCCACAGCGCGGCGTTGTCGATCTGGCGCATCCAGTCCGACCCCAGATAGCGGCTAAAGAGTTCCCCCAGTTCATCGGCCACCCATGTCGGGGCGTGGACCCCGTTCGTAATTGCGCCGATCGGGACCGCGTCTTCGTTGAGATCCGGCCAGAGCCCCTTCCACATCCGCCGGGTCAGCCGTCCGTGCACCTGGCTGACGCCGTTGCGCCGTCCCGCCAGGCGCATCGCCAGCACGGTCATGTTGAAGGAGTCGCCATACCAGCCGAGATCCATGAACTGCTGTTCGGTCAGGCCCAGTTCTTCCCAGTAACCGGCAAACTGTTTCTCCATCAGCGCGAGCGAAAACGTATCGTGTCCGGCCGGGACGGGAGTGTGCGTCGTGAAGAGGCTTGTTGCAGAGACTTCCGCCGCCGCTTCGGTAAACCGCGCGCCGCCCTGGACGAATTCCCGGATGCGTTCCAGCAGCATGAACGCCGTGTGACCCTCGTTTGCGTGGAAAACCGCCGGTTCGATGCCGAGCGCTTTAAGGACCCTCACGCCCCCGATGCCCAGCACGATTTCCTGCCGCAGACGGTGCTCCTTGTCGCCGCTATAGAGACGGGCCGTCAGAAGCCGGTCGGCAGGCAGGTTTTCACCCACATCCGTGTCCATGAGGTAGACACGGACGCCGCCGATATGAACCTGCCAGACCTCCACGAACACCCGTTTCGGTCCAATCTTCAACTCAACCAGTAAGCGCCGTCCGGGGCCGGCCGCCGATTCAATCGGGGCGTACCGGGCGTCCATCTCCTCGTAGAAGTCTTCCTGCCACCCGCTGGACTGGATCCGCTGACGAAAATAGCCCTGAGGATACGCAAAGCCGACACCAACGAGCGGGATTCCCAGATCGGAGGATTCCTTGCAATGATCCCCGGCAAGCACGCCCAGACCGCCGGAATAGATGGGCAGGGAAGCGTGCAGGCCGAACTCCGCGGAGAAGTAGGCGATGCGGATATCGGAAAGACCCGGGTACTGACGTTGAAACCAGGAATCCCGCGATCCGCCCGATTGCTCCATACGCTGAAATACCGCATCGAAATCCGCAAGGAATTCGGGATCTTCGGCCGCGCGCTTCAGGCGGTTCGGGTCGATGTCGCGAATCAGACGGACGGGATTGTATTGAGAACGCTCCCAGAGTTGTGGCGACAGCCACCGAAAAAGACTGCGCGCGCCAGTGTCCCAGGTCGAACGCAGATCGAATGCCAGCGTTTCCAGTCCGCGGAGACGCTTCGGGATGTTCTGAAACTTAACCTCTTTCATGAGACCCAAATAATTCTTCAGATTATCGCTATTGCTTCAAGCATTGGCTGAAGCTTGAAATGAAATAGTCGAGCTCCTGATCCGTCAGGTGGCCGACATGCCCGATTCGGAAGATCTGGCCCTTCAGCGGACCCAGCCCTCCCGCAATCTGGATTCCGAAATCACGGTTGAGCCGCTGGATCAGGGCTTGTATGTCAAATCCCGCAGGCGGAATGACTCCGGTGATTCCATTGCCGGGATTCTGCGCGTAGACCTCCATCTCCGAAGACCGAACAAGGCTGCGGATCTGTTCGGCGACCTCGGCGCGCCGGGCAAATATCGCCGGCATTCCCTGACTGTGGATGTAGGTCAATGAGGCGTCCAGCTGAAACAGGATTGAGAGGGCGGGAGTGAAGGGCACGGCTTCCACATATTTCTTCCAGTCCCAGTAGAAACGTGGCGTGGACGAGGTTTCGCGCTTCTCCCAGGCTCTGGGACCCACAGCCACGACACCCAGTCCGGCAGGGATCATCAGGCCCTTCTGGGAACCCACGATCACCGCGTCCACACCCCAGCGATCCATTTCGAGCGAAGATACGGCAAGGCCGGAAACGGCGTCGACAATTAAGATTTTTCCAAGACTGCGTATCCGCTGCCCAATTGCGGACATGACGTCGGCTGGAATTAAAGCTCCAGTAGAACTTTCACTCCATGTAAGAAACACATTGGAAGCATTAGGCCATTTATCAACAGCCTTGTCGATATCGGAAAGGTTTGCCCCTTTGCGCCAGTCGACCTCCGCTACCCGGATGGTCAGGTTGTACGCCTCGGCGATCTGCGTCCAACGCGAGGCGAATGTGCCGCCAACCACCACAATGATCTCTTCCTTCGGTGACGTCAGATTGACGATGGCCGATTCCATGGCGCCGGTTCCGGAAGCGGCGAGAAAAAGAATATTGCCCGTCGTGCCGAACAGCGGCCGGCTGGCGTTTTCGAGCCGGCCAAGCAATTCCAGCATTTCCGGGGACCGGTGATTAAACAGTGGGCGTTCGCCTGCAGCGCGAATGAAATCGGGTACCTGCATGGGTCCCGGGAGGAGCAATAGTGGCTTTCTCATCGTGAAAGAATAACCTTAAATTCCCAATCCGTGCGCAAACTCCACGGCACGGAGCGCGGCGTCGGGATTGTCTTTATGTTTGATGTACGCAAAGACCTCCACGCCGTCCGCGGCCCAGCGGCGCATCCGTTCCTGCCACTCCCGGCGCAGTTCGGGTGAATACCCTGAGCGCCGCAGCCGCACGTACGCCGCCTTAGCCGTCAGGCGCATCGGCGCCGCTCCTTCGTCCGCATCATGAATGCACAGGACGGCCTGGCGCTGCTCAAGGAGGCCGTAAACCGCATCGGAAAACCAGGAATCGTGGCGGAATTCGAACGCAGTCGGGATGTCTGGAGGAATAGCGGCCAGAAAGGCCTCAAGGCGGCCGGGATCCGCTTTGAAAAACGGCGGCAGCTGGAATGTCACGAGGCCGAGACGATGTCCGAGCAGTCGGACCACCCCGGCAAGGTGATCCAGCGCTTCAGACGGGACCGCCAACCGCTTCCGATGGGTGATCAACTGGGGGGACTTGATGACAAAACGAAAGTCTTCGGGCGTCGAGTCCCGCCAGCCCTCGATCGTTTTGGCGACAGGCATCCGATAGAAGGTTGAATCGATCTCCACGCTATTCAGCCGGGTGGAGTAGAACTCCAGCATGCGCTTATCCGGAAGTCCCGCCGGATAGAAAGACGGTTTCCATTCCTTGTAACTGAACCCGGAGACGCCTAACCAGATGCGACCCACGGCGGTAATTATATCTATCGTCGGCGCTCTTCTTGTAGAGGCGGGTCTATGACCGCCCAGAATCGGGAGCAACCAGCTTCGCGGGCGCCGGACCAAAAAGTCAACATAATATATGTTATGCGACATTCTATCCGGATCTCTGGAGGGTGGCCCCCTTTGACGTCGCACACCTCTATCGCTTGGGTTGGCTTCCCCGACTGGTATAATCCCCCTCGCTTATGACTGCGACACTCCAGGACGCGCTTCGACGGCCCATGCGGGATCTTCGGATCTCGGTCACCGATCGATGCAATTTCCGTTGCGCCTACTGCATGCCGTTCGACGAATACAAATGGATCGAGCGCGCTGAAGTTCTCACGTTTGAGGAAATCGAGCGCGTGGCGCGCATCGGAATCGACCTGGGAGTCGAAAAGATCCGTCTGACGGGTGGCGAACCCCTGGTGCGCCGCGACCTGGAGCGCCTGATTGCGCGCCTTTCCCGGCTCCAGGGGCTGAAAGACCTGACTCTGACCACGAACGGCGCCTTGCTGGAGGAACAGGCTTACGCGTTGGCCGAAGCGGGTCTCCGGCGTATCAATGTCAGTCTCGACACGCTAAACCCGAACCGGTTTCATGAAATCACCAAACGTGGCCGCCTCGAGGATGTGCTTGGCGGCATTGCCGCCGCCCACCGCGCGGGCATGGGCCCGATCAAGGTGAATGCGGTCGTCATCCGGGGATTCAATGATGACGAACTGCTCGATATGGTCCGGTACGGGCGTGAACACCGGATCGAAATACGGTTCATCGAATACATGGATGTTGGAAATGTAAACGATTGGAAAGTCAGCAAAACCGTTCCGAAAAGTGAGATCCTTAGCCGGATTGGCGCCGTCTATCCGCTTCGGGAGGTTGGCCGCGACCAGGGCAGCGCCCCGGCAATCGACTATGCGTATGAGGATGGCGCCGGCGAAATCGGAATCATCGGTTCGGTCACCGAACCCTTCTGTTCGAGTTGCGTACGGGCCCGTTTGACGGCGGACGGCCGGTTCATTACGTGCCTGTTTGCGGAAACGGGCTTTGATCTGAAAGGGCTGATTCGTGGCGGCGCACCCGATACGAAGATCGCCGATACTCTCCGCGGCGTCTGGGTGGGGCGAACAGACCGGTATTCCGATCTTCGCTGGGAGGAGATCCGTTCGGGAACCTACCGGCCCGAGCGTCATCGCAAGATCGAAATGATCACGCTGGGCGGCTAGCGGGCAGTGGGCTGCGGGGCCTTCACATGCCGGAAAGACTGTTCCCTTCCAGCCTGGAGCAATCCGTAGCCTTCCAGCTTGTTCAGTACAATCCGTAGCCTTTCAGCTTGTTCAGAACTACGACTGTTCTCTTCCTGCCTTGAGCAGTCCGTAGCGTTTCAGCTTGTTCAGCAGTCCCTGCGGGCTGAGTCCGAGAGCCCTGGCCATGCGCTGCCGATCGTTTTTCGTCTGGGTCATCACATCCCGGATGAGCTGGATTTCCAGGGCGGTCACTCGATCCTTGAGCAGGTGTTTCGAACCGCTCGTCAGCGGCACTGAAGCCGTGGGGAGCGGCGTATGTTCTTCGAGTACGGACTCGGAAAAATCCTTTGCTTCGATGTGATTTCCGTTCGCCAGGACGACGGCCCGGCGCATTTCGTTTTCGAGTTCCCGGATATTGCCCGGCCATGAGTAGACGCTTAACGCCTGGACCGCTTCGCGCGAAAAACCGGCGAGTTCCCGTCCCGCCTCCTGGGCGTACCGGCGCAGGAACGTCATTGCCAGCACCGGAATATCGGAGCGGATGTCGCGCAGCGCCGGCAGGTGGATGTGGACCACATTGAGGCGGAAGAACAGGTCCTGGCGGAACTTCCCTCTCTGGATTTCCTGTTTGAGGTCCTTGTTGGTCGCCGCCAGGACACGGACATCGACTGGAACGGGCTTGCGTCCCCCCACCCACTCGACTTCCCTTTCCTGGAGAACGCGTAGCAACTTCGCCTGCGCTGCGAGGCTCAGGTCGCCGATTTCGTCGAGGAACAGGGTGCCTCCGTTGGCCGACTCGATTCGGCCAACGCGCCGTTCCACCCCGGTGGCAACGCCCTTCTCGATACCGAACAATTCCGCTTCCACGAGAGTTTCGGGAATCGCCGCGCAATTGACCGCCACAAACGGTTTGGATTTGCGCATGCTCATGTTGTGAATCGCCCGCGCGGAAAGCTCCTTGCCGGTCCCGTTCTCTCCGGTAATGAGTACGGGCACGGAACTCGGGGCCACCTTCTCGATGATCTGGCGGATGTGGCTCAACTTCTGACTGGCGCCCACGATCCCTTTGGCGCCGAAGCGTTCGTCGATTTCGTTGCGGAGATTCTCGTTTTCCTGAAGCAGTTCCTGCTGGCGCGTCTCCAGTTCCGTCAGGGTCTTGGCGTTTTCGAGCGCCACGGCGGCGTTGAGCGCGAGCGCTTCCACGAGTTGTTCGTCCTCGCTGGTGAACTTGCTGTCGCGCTTGTTCAGGACCTGGAACGCCCCGATGATTTCCCGCCGCACGTTGCGGAGCGGGACGCACAGGACATTCCGTGTGAGGAAACCCGTGGCGGAATCGACGGACGGATAAAAGAGGGGCGATTTGTAGGCGTCCTCCACCACCATGTTGCGGCCGGAAATCAGCACCGCGCCGGCAATGCCCAACCGCGCGTCAAACCGGATGGTTTCGGAAACGCCGATCGCCGTCTTGGTCCATAATTCCCCCCGAGCCTTGTCGAGAAGGAGAATCGTCGCGCGTTCCGCTTCGATCAGTTTGGCGGCCTCTGACGTGATCAGATCGAGCAGCGCGTCAAAATCCTTTTCGGAATTGATACGGCGGCTGATTGCCAGCAAGGACAGAAACTTGTCGATGATGGTGTGAGGGGAGGACCCGACTCCAACCTGCATAATCGGCTCACAAGGTAGTCACCTGTCACAATGGATGTCAATTTAATTCAACCGATTATTTCAATATGAAGCGTTCCGCATCCTCTCCGTTCTCCGGCTTTCCCGGAACAGCGTTGCCCTTCCTCCGGCGGCTGAAAAAGAACAACGATCGTGAGTGGTTTCTCAGCAACAGGACCGTGTACGAACAGTCCATTCGCTCGCCAATGACTGAGCTGGTGAACCTGCTTGCAGTCGACTTTTCACGGTTCGCCCCCGAAATCGCCGTGTCGCCGAAGACCAGCATGTATCGGATCCATCGGGACACGCGTTTTTCTGCCGACAAGAGTCCCTACAAGACTCATGTCGCCGCCGTTTTCCCGCCCAGAGGGATGGAAAAGCACCAGGGCGCCGGGTTCTATTTTCACTTCTCGCCGGATGAGTTGCTGATCGGCGGGGGGCTATATATGCCTTCGCCGGAGGACCTGCTCGCGGTGCGACTGCGCGTGCAGTCCGATTTCCGGGAGTTCAAGAACATCATTGGCGGCCGGGTGTTCCGCAGACTCTTTGGTGGTCTCGAGGGAGAGCAACTGCGGAGGGTTCCCCGCGGGTTCGCCCCTGACGATCCGGCAGCGGATTACCTGAGACGCAAGCAGTTCCTGGCCATGCGAACCCTGCCGGCAGAGACCGTGGCAACCGACAGGTTCTATGGCGCTCTTCTGGAAACGTTTACGGCGCTCGCTCCGTTAATCCGGTTTCTCAATCATCCCATCGCGGCCTCCCACCGGTTGCGGCAGCGCCGCGACGCGTTGCTCGATGGCCAGGATTGAACGGAGCGGCGCCTGTCAGTCGTCCTCCCGGACCGCGGGGTCGTCGTACACGATCACGCCTCCGGCTTTGACCATTTGACACAGCGGGCAGTCGTCGAAAAAGAAGTCGTCGGGATCAAATGCGCGCGTACGTTCGCGCATGACGCTCCTGGACGGCCGGTCGAGATGGACGAGCGTGAACGCGCCTTTGCGCGTGATCACGGCGTCGTTCCCGTAGACGAGACGAATCTCCTCAAGGGTTGGCATCGTGGTTTGTTCGTGGAAAAATCGCGAAGGGCGACGAGGAGTATATCCCGCCCTGCAGGCTCCGGCCAGTGGGAACAGGGGGTCTCAGTGATTGACGCGCGGAAACGGTGTCCCCGCCTGCGTGCAGGGGCGGTCTCCCAAAAAACTAGACCAATAACCGCTTTGTTTTCAACAAAGCGGTTAATTGGTCTAGTTTTTGTCGCGATGCGTCGCGATACCAATCGCGTGGGCCGCTATGACCGCCCGACGTGTCGGAATGGATATCCCGGACCTGACAGAAATTCACCCTGAAACGTCGGGCGGTCTATGACCGCCCCTACAAGCAGGACAAGCAGGCGGGGACCCAAAGCGCTCCTGGTATTAGCTCTTTCCTGCCTCCGCGCGGCCGTAGTCGTCCTGCAGGCGTTCGATGTCGTCTTCTCCCATGTAGGTTCCCCGCTGGATTTCGATGAACACCAGATCCTCGCTGCCGTCATTGGCGATCCGGTGGGCTGTCCCGGCCGGGATGTCGACGATATCGCCGCAATCGAGCCGGCGATCCTGACCGTCGAGCGTAACGATGGCGCTTCCTGCGACGATCATCCAGTGTTCCGAGCGATGGGTATGGCGTTGATAACTGAGACGCATTTTCGGGATCACTTCAATGCGCTTCACCTTGTAGGCCGCGCCTTCATCCAGCACCGTGAAGCTGCCCCAGGGCCGCTTCTCATATCCGGAGAGCGGGACGCTCTTGCTTTGCATAAGGGACCTCCACTGTACGTCAGGGGACATCGACGCGCAAACCCGTTTTGCGCGTCTTTTGTTGCTGTTGGAAAACTTGACTACGGAGTGTCAAGGGTTCCACTATCAGCGAATGCGCGTACGTTTCTGGGGCACACGAGGTTCCATTCCAACTCCCGGACCACACACGGCGGTATATGGGGGCAACACATCCTGTGTGGAAGTGCGAGCGGATGACGGCACGATTATCGTGCTGGACTGCGGCACCGGCATTCGCGAGTTGGGCCTGAGCCTGACGAGGGAGGAAACGCGGCCCAAACGCATCTTCGTTCTGATCGGACACACGCATTGGGACCACATTCAGGGTTTTCCCTTCTTCACGCCTGCGTTCTTTCCCGAGATGGAATTGAACATTTTCGCGCCGTCGGGCTTTCAGCGAAGTCTCGAGGATTCGCTGTCGGGCCAGATGCAGTATTCGTATTTTCCGGTCAAACTCCAGGACCTGACGAGCCGCATCCATTTCACGGAACTGGAAGAAGGATTCCTCCGACTGGGCGACGCGCTGGTTGAAACGCAGTATCTGAATCACACGGCGCCGACCATTGCGTACCGGATCACGAGCGGCGGTTCGTCGCTCGTTTATGTCACTGACCATGAGCCGTTTTGGCACGCGCCGGGTCCCGTGTTTCATCACCCGGGCGATCAGCGTCACATCGAGTTCCTCCGCGGCGCGGATCTGGTCATTCACGACGCGCAGTACACGACCGCGGAATACCGGACGAAGGTCGGCTGGGGACACAGCACGGTCGAATACGCCACCGACGTTGCAGTGGCTGCGGGCGTGTCGCGCCTGGCGCTGTTCCATCACGATCCGGAACACGACGATCCGACGGTGCTCAAGCTTGAGGAGGGCGCCCGGCAGCGGGCCGCCGAAGCGGGCTCCCCGGTCGAAATCTTTGCCGCGGCTGAGGGGTTGACCGTTGAACTGGAAAGCGTGCGGTCCTCGTCCGCGGTGCAGGCCGAATCCGCGCTGAAACGCCGGCGGATTTTTGGCGGGCGTGTGCTGGTGGTGACCGACGCGCTGGCCGACATCGCCGCGATCGAACAGACGCTGGCGGAAGACAGCCTGCGGGTCTATTCCGCCGGAAACGGTCAGGCCGCCCTGCAACGGATTGCCGAAATGGCGCCGGACCTGGTCATCCTGAATTCGCAACTCACCGATGGTCCGGGTGTGAGTTTTATTCAGCCGATTCGAGCCCGCTTAAGCGCTCCGGAGCTTCCGATTCTCATCCTGACCTCCGACGCGGAATCCATTGCGCAACGGGGAGGCGAGGGGGTCATCACGGACTACCTGACCCGGCCGTTCAATCCCCCGATGCTGCGGACCCGAGTCCGCGCCTGGCTGGCGCGAACGATGACGCCTTCGGAAGAGGTTCCCACGCCGGCAACACCCGGCGCGCCGGCGATCCGGTCGGCGAGTCCGACCGCTCAGCGCGTGATGAGCGCCGCGGAGACGCTGGGCGCCACCCTGCTGTTCCGGCCGTTGGCGAAAGACCAGACCGATAAACTCGCGGCCTGCGCGTCGCAGCGATCCTATCCGGCCGGACAGGTCATCATTCGCGAGGGCGAACATGGGAACGCGGTGTTCGTCATTGTCTCCGGCCGCGTCCGCATTGTGGAAACGCTGGTCGACAGTTCTGTCGATATGTTCCTGGGTGAACTCGGAGCCGGCGAGGCTTTCGGTGAACTGGGCATTCTGCGCGCGTCGCCGCGCGCGGCAAGCATCATCGCGATGGAGCGAACGACCTGCCTGGTGATTCCGGAACGGGACTTCGTCGATGTGCTCGAAACGTCCCCGGCCATGGCCATGGGGCTCCTGCGGATTCTCGCGGGCCGAATCTACGAAACCGACCGCCTGTTGGCGCGTTACGCTCCGGATCCGTTGACCGGACTGCCCGGCCGGCGCGCCTTCAATGAATTCTACGAACGGCTGGCCGCGGGCGCGCGCCGTCGTCGCGCGGGAGTGCTCCTGCTGTATATCGACGTGATGCGTCTGAGCGAAATCAACGACAGCTTCGGCTACAGCGTGGGCGACGAATTGCTCCGGACCGTCGGCGACGCTCTGCTCGATTCGTCACGCAGCTCGGACCTGGTGGCGCGCTACGGCAGCGACGAATTCGCCGTCCTGCTGGTTGACGCCGGCGCCAAACACGCCGAAACCCTGATCGAGCGGGTGCAGCGCAAGGTCCAGCGGATGGCTTCCGAGCGCGGACTTCCCATGACGGCGCAGTGCCGCTTCGGCTATGCCGTCAGCGCCACCCCACCCCCCACGGCCGGAGAGCTGCTTCTGGCCGCCGACCGGGACATGCAAAACAAACGCCTGGCCCTTGGCGCGCGTCTGTAAAGTTTTAGCAGACGCTCCATAGGCTATACTGCATCGATGAATCCTGTTTCGAGCGTCTTCACCGAATACGAGCGGCGAGTTCTCCGTGAAATCGCCCTCCGCCGCGTCCGCCGGAATCCCGTTCAACGACTGCTCGAGGCCGCGGGCCGGCCCGTCGGGGGGCTGCTGACGGCGGCGCGCTCGTCGAAGAACTTCGCGTTGCGCGGTGTTTCCGGACGCATTCAGGTCTGGGTGGAGGAAGGACTGATCAAGACCGTTCACGTGGCCAACCGTCTGGCTCGTCCCGAAGATACGTTGCGCCGCTACGCCGCCCGCAAGATTCATGTTCCGGATATCGAGTCGCTGCGGTACCTGCCCCTCAGCCAGCTGGATATGGTCGCCGACTCATTCCGTTTCAGCAGCGCCTTTACGCTTGGGGCGGAAGGCGCGATCCTTGGCGGCGCCACCACGCTCGCGGAGGGCATTCCCGGCGCCCAGCTCATCATTCCATCGCTCATCCTGACAGACGTCACCTCGTCGTTGACGCTGCTGTCCCGTCACACCTGCCATGTGGCCAACGCCTACGGGTATTCGTCACGCGCCACTGAAAATCTGCCGCACCTGCTCGGCGCCATGGCGCCCGATAGCTCGACAAGCGATGAAGGCTACCTGACCATCAAGGCGGCCGTCGTCACCTCCATGCGGGAGGCCGGGCAGTTCATCACCCGCGCGTCCAAGGTTCTGATCGACCGGCAGTTGCTGGAGCGTGAAGCTCCCCAGATGGTCCGCCTCATCGCGTATGTCGCCGAGCGCCTGGGCGTGGTCGTCACGCAGAAGGAACTGGGCATCCTGATTCCGGTCGCCGGAGCGGTCTTCAACTCCAGTCTGAACGTGGCTTTTAACCAGCTGGGACACTACGCGGCCAAGGACTATTTCCGCCGCCTGATACTCGAACAGCGCTACGGCGATGAACTCGTAGCATTCGCCATCGCGCGGGAGATCGAAGCGGTGCGGGCCGAGCAGCCGGGCCGGCAAACGCCAGCTGTGACGTCCGGCAGCGCGTAGACCTGTCCACTTCGGGATTCCCCGCCTGTCACACAGGTTTTTGCTAACGGTGGCGGGGACGGCTATTTCAGAGCGCGCCGCTTTTCAAAGAATTCCTGCATGAGTCTCCGGCATTCCTCTCCGCGAACTCCCGGATACACCCGGACCCGGTGGTTGAGCCGGGAATCATTGACGATATTGAACACGGATCCTGCCGCGCCGGCGCGTGGATCCGCGGCGCCATAGACCAGGCGGTCAATTCGCGCATGCACCATCGCGCCCGCGCACATGGCGCATGGCTCGACCGTGGCGTACAGAATCGCGCCGTTCAGACGGTAGTTCCCCACCCGTTGGGCGGCCGCGCGCAACGCGATGATTTCAGCGTGGGCCGTGGGATCGTTCAAGCCGACCGATCCATTGGCGCCCTCGCCCACAATCGTTCCCGCGGCGTCGACGATCACCGCTCCGACAGGCACTTCACCCGCCAGTTCGGCCCGGCGCGCCAGGTCCAGAGCGCGGTCCATGAATTCGAGGTCGGCGTTCACATCCACTCCGGCATGGTAAACTGTCGATCAATGAAATCGTTCGCCCTTTTGGTTTTCATGGCTCTTGCTGTGATACCGGCAGACGGCCAGGGTGTGCGGTTGTCTTCCGACTTCTTCCCGCTCGCCGTCGGTAACCGATGGGCCTACTCCGTCACCGCCGAGGATGGAAAAAAGATTTCCGAGGCCGAACTGTCGATCGACGATCACCAGATCATTCGCGGGCGCAGTTACTACGTGGTGTCGCAATTTCCTTTTGTCGCGGATCCCGCCGAAAAGATCCGCCTCATCGGCTACGATCGGGAGGAACACGAGTTCATTCGCCTGGTCAATGACCGCGAGGATCCGCTCTTTCTGTCGGACGGCTCGACGGTCGATACCCTGGAACAGGACGCGGGAGGGTTGCCACAAAAGATCCGGCTGCATCTCGACCTAATGACGCTGATATTCCAGCGGGGCGTTGGTATCGTCGAGGCGAGGATTGAAACCCCGGCCGGGGTTCGTCTGATTCGGATGTCCGATTCCCGGGTAGGGGCTCCGCGTTCGTCGTCCACCGGCGTACCGGCGCCGGAGCCCGCGATTAATCCGAATGCGGCGCGGCCGCCGGGCGTGGTATCGGCCGTTACCGCGGAAAATCCGCGCCTCTCGATGAACGTCGAACCGATTCCGGAGGGCTTCCGGATGACGTTTACGGTGACGAACACCGGGGACCGGCTGCTGCCGTTTCGATTTCCTTCCGGTCAGAACTTCGATTTCATCGTCATGGACCAGAGCGGCCGAGAGGTGTGGCGGTGGTCCCGGACGCAGTTCTTCACCAGGGTGGTGCGGAGCGAAGCGCTCCGTCCGGATAATCCGTGGAGATATCAGGCGGTCTGGGACGGACGGGATAGCGACGGGAATGCGGCGCCGCCGGGCTCGTATCGCGTAACGGCGCAGCTGGTCTCGGATCCCCCGCGTGAAGCGCCCTCGGTGGTTGTGACCATTCCCTGATCCTATTCCCGATTGCCTGCGGCTGTTCCGCAGACAGTCGTGACAATCCTGAACCTACTCCCGATTGCCTGCCGCTGTTCCGCAGACCTGTTTCTCTTTCGCTTCGACCTGTCCGCGCGCGAAACGAATTCCCTTCAGATAGGCGTCCAGTTCGGCGCGTTCCACATTCTTGCGGATGACCACCGCGAGCTGGGTTGCGGGATCGTCAATCAGGCGGCTGATCTCGGCGATGGCTTCTTCGACGCGGGTGACCTCGCGCTCCAGGACTTCGCCGTCGATTCCGCCGGACGACCCGCTGCTGGTGGCCTCGGCAAAGCGCTGGCGTTCCTGTTCGAGCATGGCGCTTGCGCTCTCAAGTTCCTGGGCGAGCGTCGTCTTCTCCTGGGCGATTTCCTGGAGTTTAGCGGTGTATTGCGTCCGGAGCTGTTCGACGACTTCCTCGCTCACCGTGGCTCGGTTCTCCGCCAGCCGGCGCTCCATTTGCTGGGATTCAGTCCGGGCTTTGCTGAGATCTCCGCTCAGAGAGGCGCTTCGCTGGCGCTCCTGTTCGATGAGAACTCCCGCGCTTTCGAGGCGTCCGGACAACTCGCTGTTCTTTTCCGACAGCTGCTGGAGTTCGGACGCATATTGGGCCCGTAGCGTTTCGAGCGCGTCGGCCGTGACGGCGCCGTCGCGTTCCGCGAGGCGCCGTTCCAGTTGCTGCAGCTCCAGCTGGGTCCGTCGCAACTCTTCTCCAGCGGCTTCGGCGCGCCGCCGTTCCTCCTCCGCCAGGGCGCTGGCCTCCTGCACCTTTCCGGCCAGAGCGGTCTTTTCCCGGGCCAGAGTTTCCATCCGGGCGGAGTTTTCGGCGGTGACCTGGTCGAGCGCCTGCGGATCCGACTGCGGAGGCGCCGCCGGCCGCTGCTGGAGAACGACGATTTCGGCGCGCGCTCTCTGCAGTTCTTCCCGCGCGCGTCGTAACTCCGCGCTGGCCGTTTCCGAGGTCTGACGCTCTTCGGTGAGCAGGGTGGTTGCGCGGGAAAGTTCTCTGGCAAGGTCGGCCTTTTGCCGGGTCAGTTCCTCCGCAAGCTTCGCGCTGGCGCCATCCGGGACTGGAGCGGGTTTGGTTTTCAGACTGGCGCGCGCTTCTTCCAATTGTCGACGGACGCTGTCCAGTTCGTTTCGTACGCGCTGCAGTTCGCCATCGGCGCCTTCCGCGGAGGCGCCGGCCTCCCCACGCCGGGCCCGGAACAGTTCCCCGGCCATCTTCATGCGTTCTTCTTCCCATGAAGCCCGGGCGCGCTCCAGCTCTTCCTGCGCCCGCTGCCTGCCGGCGATGGCGTCCTGGACGTCTGTTTCGAGTTTCTGCTGAACCGCCTGGAGGGAGCGTACGGGGTTATTGGAACGTTCCAGGATCTCGGCGACGTTATTTTCGAGCCGGAGGATTTCCGAACGCATTCGTGAGCGTTCGCTCTCCCATTCTCCGGACGCTTTGGTGAGGCGGTCTTCGGCGGCAGCCACCATGGACGCCCAGTCGGTCCCGGCATCGCCGTTATCCGCGCCTCCCCGGGCCTTCGCGGGCTTCTTGCCCGTGGTCTTGGCCTCCGCGAGGGCGGCCTCGAGCCGGTCAATTTCCCCGTTCAGGCGCTTGCGTTCCGACCGCCACCGTTCGGAGGCGGCTTCCAGCTCTTCCTCGACCTCGGTAGTCTGACGCTTGGCGTCGCGGAGCTTCCCTTCGAACTGATCCTGAAGCT
>DASUFH010000162.1:0-9505 GCA_036274645.1 Terriglobia bacterium | reverse complement strand
GATGTGCTCTCGGAGTTCAGATTCGCCACACCGAGCGACGAGTCCCGCGCTATGGCGTCCATCATCACGCCGGCGATGGTCCGAGGCGGCTTTATCCGGGGCAATACTCCCCTTCAGGGCGCTGAGGCGGACGATTCGCAGGCAGGCAAAGGATATTTTCAGAAGATTTGCCGGGCGATCTACTGGGAGTCCGGTTACGCGGTAACGAAGAAGGATGGCGGCGTGGGCTCATTGGACGAGAGCATTTCCGCTGCGCTTGTCTCCGGCAGTTCGTTTATCGCGCTGGATAATGTCCGGCAGAGTGTGAACTCGCAGTTTCTGGAGTCCATTCTCACCGCGGGCAAGGATAAGGTTCCCGCACGCGTACCGCATCGCGGCGAGATTCTTGTCGACGTCCGACATGTGACATTTCAACTCAGTTCCAATGGCGCGGAGATGACCCGAGATCTGGCCAACCGGTCGCTCATCGTCAGGATCCGGAAGCAACCCCGCGGTTATCAGTTTCGGCGCGATGTTCTCGGAGACGTCGAGGCGAATCGCGCGGAATACCTCGGCGCCGTGTTCTCCGTTGTCCGCCAGTGGGCGGCGGCTGGCTGTCCGTCCATACCCGGCCAGCATCATGACTTCCGCGAGTGGGCCGGCGCTCTCGCCTGGATCATCGAGAACATCTTTCATCTTCCGCCGATGCTCGACGGGCATGAGGCCGCCAAAGAACGGGTCAGTAACCCGGCGCTGGGCTGGTTGCGCGCTGTCTGCCTGGCGGTTGCAAATCGCGGCATGTTGGATCAGGAGTTGTCCGCTTCGATGGTCGCAGAGTTCTGTGAGGATGACGGCGTTGATCTACCCGGGCTCCGGACTCCGGCCGAAGACGGTCAGTCACGTAAGTACGTCGGCAAGCTTTTCGCGCGATGTTTTACCGGCACCGACCAGGTCGAAATTGACGAGTTCCGCGTTCACAGGACCGAATGCGAGGAGCTCTCTGACCGGAAAACCATCACGGTCCGCCGTTACCGTTTCCTGCGGACTGTGCGGACTGTGCGGACTGAGCCTACAACTTCAGGGGAAGTAGGCTTATCCCATATAGGTTCTGACCTCAGTCCGCACACTCCGCAGTCCGCAAGTTCGAACGATACGCCCCCCGACAACGAATATCGCCAAACCCTGCGGGAGTTCCAGTCCGCACACGAAAGAGGTGAACTGTTGTGAAGTGTCAACGTTGCGGCCGATCCTGTACCGCGGCCGATGCCTATGCCGATGTCGTGGTGTGCTCCACATGTTTGTTATTGATCCTCCGCGAATGGGTCATCCGTCGCGCGGAGTTGGGAAGGCTGGTGCAGTCATGAGAAAACCTGGACGACCTCGGAAAGAGAAGTCAACGGCGCCGCCAATACCGACAGCGGCTAACGGCGCTCCACTTTGTGAGTCTTGCGAGCGTGTTCGGGTCACACCGCATGACCTTTTTTGCGGCCGGTTCCTGATTTGCCGTGAGTGTGTATCTCTGTGGCTGGAGCGGAGTGAGAGCGGATGGCGCAACCTGTGGGTGATTTGATGCCAGTTATCTTCCAATGCAGTCACCGCGGATGTCAGAACCCAATGCCTTGTGTCGAGCATGCATATAAACGACCGAGTGTTAGCGGCGGGAATTTCTACAGCCACCGTCGCTGGCGCCGCGAGCGCGTGGCGTTCCTGGCGAAACACCCGATGTGCGCTCACTGCCGAGAGGCCGGCAAGGTCACGCTGGCCGCTGAGGTCGATCACGTAATTCCGCATCGCGGAAACCTTGAATTGTTCTGGCGGCAGTCAAATTGGTCCGCTCTCTGTAAGCCATGTCACTCGTCGAAGACGAGAGCAGGCTTATAGCGTGTTGATACGTAAGGACTTATGGGGGGGGCTGTTTGACACGGGAAACGACGCTCCCCGGCCGGGCGTCGCGGTTCCGTACAGAGTAAGTTGAGGTTTTCGAATAAATGACAACGTACACGCTCAAAAAAAAGCCACCGAAGCCGCCCGCCGATCTCGCTGCGGCCGGCAAGGCGTTATGGAAGTCGATCGTTGAAGACTACGGCGTAGATGATCCTGGCGGCCTCGCGCTTCTGACATCGGTTTGCCGGACCGAGGATGCAATCGTCCGGATGCTCGCGACGGTGGCGGCCGACGGTGACACCTGCAAGACCGACCCAAGCAAGCCACATCCACTATTGGCGGCAATCCGCGGATCCGAGGGCGTCAAGCGCCAGGGACTCGCGGCGCTCCACTTGGATGTTGAACCAAAACAGAGCGGGCCGGGCCGGCCTACAGGGAGGTAATCGATATATGGCGACGACAGGAATACGCCGGCGGCAGCGCGGACGGCTGCAGACGGAGTTGAGTCCCACTGCGCTCTTCGTTCTCACCGATGGTTTGTGGGGCTCGGATGACGATCCGGTGGAGCGGTTTCATTTCACCGGCGATCGCCAACGTATGGCGTCGGCGTGGCGGACGATTCAAGCGGAGGTCTTAGCGGCGTTCGCCGAGGATCGGCCTGGGATGAGGCCGCAATCATGGTGGGATCACTCCGCCCCAAAAATGACCGCTGTGGAGTTACAGCGGCATGGCTGGTTGGATACGTGGTTCGCTGGCGACCTGGTTGAGCCACGGCGGCGGCTGGGCGGCGTTGGGACCGAGAGCTATCTGGTACTGCGCTACGTTCCCCACTTCAATCACGGCGTTCCGGTTCAGTTCGTGTCCTCAGAGCTGGCGTCGTTCTACCGGGCAGAGGGCCGGCCGTTTCCCGGTGTGCCTTACGATCCGGCGGACCCACCACGATATGAGAGTTCGGCCGCATATTTGCGGCGCCACGGTTTGTTTCTGCCCGGCGAGGAGCGCCGATTGTCGGCGCCGGACTTCGAGCCGGAGGTGTTGGCCGGATGAGACCCGCCCACAAACATGAACTCGGTTCCGAAAAGGTACCGAGTGCGCAGCCGCCGAGAGAGATGGAGTTTCGCGTTCTCGCTTCCGGCTGCGATCTTTCCGGCTGCAGCATGTATTACCAGGGAGCGGACAAGCCGCTGGACTTCGCGTTAATGCGCCAACACTGGCGGAAACATAAGACCGAAGTTCGAGAGTGGAATGCGCGATTTCATTGCGGCCTGCCAATCTGGGCGCACAGGCGGTGGTCGTGAGGTATCGCTACATCGTCGACGGCCTGGCCGCAGCCTATGGCCTCGTTCCGACTGGCGATGACCGCGTAGTACTCCGCCCCGGCGCGTTCAGGGAGTTGTTCGTCGATGGCGGATACCCGGTCCCGTTGTGGTTTCGGCATAAGTTCCCATTGCCTGCCGGTCGCGGACTGCTTACGGAGACACCGGAGGGTTTAGCGTTCGCCGGCAGTTTCGAGTTGGACCTGGCGGACATCCACCATAGGCGGCTCGCCTGGCACATCGACGGCTGCAAGGGCCTGTCGATCCATTTCACTTACGCGCGCCGGCCACCGACCCGCGACGGCCTCGAGGTCGCAGACCTGGCGACGGCTCGCGAGGTCAGTATTTGTCCGATCGGCGGCGACCGGCGCTGCATGATCAGTTCGTTTCACAAGATTCCAATTCAGGAGGTTCGATCATGACCGATCAAGAAATGGCCGATCTTATAAGGGACTACGCCGCAGTTCGCGAGAGGCCGCTTTTGGAGCGTCTCGACAGGCTTGAGGCCGCGCTTCCGGCACTCGTTGCGCGGCTGGCCAAGGCCGAGGCCCGCGGACTGGAGCATCACGGCGCGCACGTTCCCGGTCGGGATTATTCCCGCGGCGATTGCGTCATGCTTCGCGGTTCGTCCTGGGTTTGCGTTGTGGATTCCACGCGCGAGACACCGGGCGATGGCGCCGGCAGTTGGCGCTTGCTGGCGCGGTCCGGGAGAGACGCCAGATGAGCGCGACCGAGACGACAACGGGCAGCATCCGCGATCAGCGCCGGCGCCATTTTCTCGGATTGATTCGCGAGTGTGAGGCCACCGGCCAGACCTGCGGCCGTATCCGCGCCGATATCAGCGCGACGGAGGACCGGTTGCGCGAGCTGCGCGCCGAGCTTGATGCCGCCCGCCGATCCGGCGCACGCGCTGCTGAATACCGGCGCGAGCTGGAGCGGCTGACACCAGGCCCATTGCTGGAGTTCATCGGGCGCGCCAGAGCCGAGACCCAGCGCTTTACCAAGCCTGGCGCCGGAGACCCGCGGCGGCTGCACGCGCTGGTGCGGGCACTGACTGCGGCACAGCAGCTGCGCGGCACGGTTGCCGATGACGCCGCGGCGGCTGCCGAGGTTGAGCGGTTATGGCGCTCGATCGACGCGGCGACATTTCCCGCACCCCGGCCGGTTCCGGCTGGCGGTGTTCACGATGGTAGCGATGACGATTTTTCACCGGAGGCGGCGTAACCACTATGGGCCCTTGGAAACTTCGATTGTCTGCGAGTCCCGGCCGGCGGATCACCGCGGCCGACGTCGCACAGGTTATTGAGACGGCCGCCAAGCGGCTGGCAGCCGACGGTCATATGGATGTGGAGGAGGCACGTGCTGTTTTGCTCTCCGGGATGGTCGAGGGCCTTCAGGGGTTCGCTCCGGCCGATGCCGAGAAGCTCATGCGGCACATTTGCGGGATCACCGACGGGCCGCCGGAGTAAGCGCGTTCGGTTGCCGGATTACGGGATAGGAAATCAACTTCAAGGAAGGAAACAAGTCTGAAAAATGGCGAACAAGAAACTCAGAGATTTGGACGCAGCAACCGCGCTGGCCGCCGAAGATTTAATCTACGTGGTGCAGAGCGACGAGGCGTCACCACCGACATATACCGACAAGCACGCCACCGTGCAGCAGGTTCTCGACCTGGTAGTGGGAAGCGGCGGCTCGGTCGATCCCGCAACGTTCGGGCATCGCCTGACGCTGGTATCCGGGCAACCGGTACACATCCCGCGGCCCGTCACTCCCACGGCGACGGACCACGCCACGACCGACACCGTCACGCTGCCATCGGGCCACAACCTTGTGACCGGCGACCGCTGTACGATCGGCACAACAGTGGGCGGCCTGACCAGCTTGACGCTCTATTACCTCAATGTCTCCGGTAACACCGCGAGCTTCCATACCACGCTTGCGGATGCGCAAGCCCAAACGAACAAGGTGAACCTGTCGGCGGATATCACCTATCCAATCTGCCCGACCGGCGTCGAGGCGACCGGAACGATCTATCTGGAACCATTCAAGAGCGACCGGATGGCGCTGTGGGACGGTAGCACGTGGCAGGTTCTCGATTCCGGTGATGCCGCGGTCCCGGTAACGCTGCCGTCTCTATCTGCCGGGGAGCAGCGCGACCTTTTCATCAAGATCGACACCGGGGCCATCAGCTACGAATGGTCGGCCGCCTGGAGCGGAGACAACACGCGGGCTGATGCAATTGTGAGGAAGAATGGCGTATGGGTGAAGTCCGGAACTCCGACTCTTCGATATGTTGGGACCGTTCGGGCGCACGCCACCGACACGCTAATCGATGACGGCGGCGGAATCGTCAACAAGGTCGGGGCGCGCCGGTTCCTGTTCAACGCGCACAACCGCATCGAGCGCGTCATGGAACTGATTTACCAGAACGGCAGTTCCACCTACACCTACAGTTCATCGACGGTGCAGCGGCTCAACGGAACGATTGGCAATGACTGCGTGTTTCAGTTCGTCGCCGGCCTGGCGGAAGACGTCATGCCCGTCCAAATGGCAATCGGCGCAATCAACGGTCAGTCGGCGAACTTCGGAGCGAACATCAATAACGCAGGAGCCATCCGGAACCGGCCGCCACATCCAAGCTGGGGACAGATCCATGCCGTTACGAGCAGCGGCAGTATCTACCAGTCGACGGAGTACCACTCCACGCAACTTCCGGTGCTGGGATTCAACACGCTGTACTTCCTCGAGCAGGCTTTCAGTGGGACCGTGACCGTCCGGCCGTGGGAATGCCAGTTCACGGGCCGGTTCAAGATGTAAACTTCCCGTTTGACACGGCCCGCCTGCGGGAATATTCTCACCCCCGCAAATTGAAGCGGCCCGGTTCGACGGTGAGACGTCTTGCCGGGCCTTGACCACATCGAACTCGGAGGCTCGATATGGCCCGCCAACATTTTCACCGAAACCAGCGCGACCGTAAAGCCTCCGGCTTTTCAGGAGGACACGAAATGAGCGCGACTATCTACGAATTCCCCAACGCTGTGAGACCGGCTGTCATTGTCGAACAGCATATATCCCGAGTGCGGCCACCGAAGCCCGCTGGCGCGTGGCTTTCGCTTCGCGGCGATACTGGGCACACGCCAATCCCGCATGTGGATCTATACCCGAACGGCCGGTTTTCCTGGTCTTTCGACGACGGACCGTTTGACCTGGCCTATTCGATTGCGCCAATACCAATGCCGGAGTGGTTTGCTGAGGAACTGGATAGAAATGTTCCTGGGGACTGGTTCCTGCTGACGATCAACGATTGCGATGGCCGCGGACTCGCTGGGATCCCGTTGCGAATGACGCTCCCCCGTTACAGGCCTGAGCCCTACTGTCCACGCTGCACCTCATACGCAAAGGGCCGAGGGGGCGACGGTGACAATTACATCGCCATCAACCTCGACACCTGGGAGGTGGGCTGCCGCGAGTGTCTGGAGGTCGGAGGGACGGTGTTCCATGCCCGCTATTCACCGCCTCGCCGAACACCGCCACCGGCGAGGGCCAAGTGCGCCAAGTGTGGATTCCTGGAGCGGGCGCCGATCCACAACGCCGCGGTGATGAGGGGTAATGCCGTATGGCACGAATTCGTTCCGGAGTCGTTGCGGCGGTCATAGACCGCCTCTACCCCACCGGCCCCGGGGCGACCGGGGCCCTTCCCACCCACCGGACCAAAACCACGCATCTTCCGGAGTGAATCAATAGGGGCAAAATGTCCTAGCGCGGGCCAAGCAACCCGCGTTTGTTAATCAGGCCGTTAAGTTTCGCTTTTTGGGACCGTCCAAAATCTCTGTAAGTTGTTATCGGGGCGGGGAGATTCGAACTCCCGACCTCCTGCTCCCAAGGCAGGCGCGCTAACCAGGCTGCGCTACGCCCCGTGCGTCCGACCATTGTGCCAGTTATTCGGACGATTTTCGAAGCGATTCTCCGCGGCTATCGCTGGAGGGCGCCGCGCTGGATCTCGATGAGTTCGGCGATGCCCTGTCTGCCGAGGCGCAGGAGGTCCTCGAGAATAACGCCGCCGAATGGTTCCTTTTCGGCGGTTCCCTGGATCTCGACGAATTCGGCGCGGTCGGTCATGACGAGGTTAAAGTCGACGTCGGCGGAGGAATCCTCCACGTAGTTGAGGTCGAGCATCGGAATGCCGCCGACCACACCGACGCTGACCGCGGCGACATGACGCAGGATGGGGTCGCGCGAGAGTTTTCCGGACTTCAGCAGTTTCGCCACCGCCAGTCTGAGCGCCATGAATGCGCCGGTAATGGAGGCGGTGCGGGTGCCGCCGTCCGCTTCGATCACGTCGCAGTCGATCCACAGCGTGCGTTCACCGATCATCGCAAGATCGACGGCGGTACGCAGGGAGCGCCCGATCAGGCGCTGAATTTCCTGGCTGCGGCCGGACCGTTTCCCGGTCGACGATTCCCGAGCGGTTCGCGTCGACGTGGCGCGTGGAATCATGGCGTATTCCGATGTGAGCCATCCCTTGCCCGAGTTCCTCAGAAACGGCGGGACAACGTCCTCCACGCTCGCGGTACAGATCACCCGCGTGCGGCCCACTTCGATGAGAACGGATCCTTCGGCGGAAGGGATGAAATCCACGGTGACGCGAACGGGTCGTAACTGATCGGGCTGACGTCCATCAACTCTCATTGTTTTACAGCGGCGCCTTCCGGGGCGCTCTCCTCCTCGGTCTTCAATTTCGGCTCCGGCGGCGCGATATCGGTCATCGCCAGATCCATGCCAAACGGACGGCGCAGCAGACAGTGTCCCGCCAGGGTTTCGGATTCCGCTCCGCCGATCAGGATCTTCACCTGGTGGATTTCGCTCAGGTTGTACGTCAGGGAGTCGACGATGGAATAGATCGTCGCCTCCTCGTTGAAGATTCCACCCGGATGATTCGTTGTGAGAGCCGCCGAGTAGTCCACGTAGGCGATCCCCTCGCGAAAATACACTTCGACCACCCGCGCGTCTTTCGGGATCGATGGCGACAGAGCGCCGTTCTTCGGGCCCTCCGCCAGCTTTTCGAGAATCTGCCGGGCGCGATTGACGAGTTCATCCGACTGGAAGATCGTCTGTGTCTCGGTGGACAGAAGCGCGCGCGCGTCGTCGGGGAAGAACAACTTGACCGGTATCGCGGGATCGGCCGGTTTGAACAGCGGCTTGGCGGGCGCCTTGAACGGATTCTCCTCGGTCTCCTTTTCGTTAACCAGCGACCGGACCCGGCCGACGATGTCGACGAAGAAGCCCAGCGCGACGGCGAAGCCGACTCCCAGGATGATCAGCGCGAACTTGACATGACGGGGCATGGGATCAGAACGCTCCCGCCTGACGCATCATCGCGTAGCGCTCAATCGCCGCCGCCACCGCGCCCGCAAACGCGCCGTGGAACGCCGGATCCGCCAGCGCCCCGGCGCTCATCGG
The DNA here is from genome assembly GCA_036274645.1 of Terriglobia bacterium. GTDB lineage: Bacteria > Acidobacteriota > Terriglobia > 20CM-2-55-15 > 20CM-2-55-15 > DASUFH01. The sequence continues at coordinate 866 of DASUFH010000162.1, read as the reverse complement.
ATTGTTGATGTTGCCCACTTCGACCGCCACCGCCGGCATTGACGCGCTGGCCAGAACCGCAATCGGACCGTCGCGCACCGGCAGGCTCCACGGCGCCATCACGCCGCTCAGGTCCTGCCGCAGCGCCTCCGCAGCCCCGCGGCTCGCCGGCAGGACCATGCGATATCCGAGGTACCACGGCAGGAACAACCGGGGCGGCTGGCCCGGGGACGCGCCGCCCAGCGCCAGTTCATCCTTCATGATGTAAACGGAGCCCAGATCGAGCATGTTCGACGACTGCCCGATGTGCAGGCTGATCAGCAGATCCGCCTGGTTGTTATTGGCGATCGCGGAACGGGCCTCGTTCGTCAATGCCATGTCGGTATCGCGCGTCAGCAGCACCGTGCTGCCCAGACGGCTCTCCAGCGTAAACCGCATCTTTTGCGCCAGCGCGAGCGTCAGGTCCTTTTCCTGAACTTCACCGTTGCTCACGCCGACGTCCGCCCCGCCATGCCCCGGATCGATCACGATAACGTTGATCAGACGACGCGGAAGGTGTGGGCCTTCGGGACGTTCGATGGTGGTCGATGGTAACGTCGGCGCCGGCGTCGGACCGGGCGGCGGTAAAACCGGAGGCTCCTGCGCGCGAGCGGCCGCTCCGCTCACCAGGAAACCCAGGAATACAACGGTGAAAAGCGCAATCGCCAGCGTTGTGATTGATGAAATCGAGTTCCAGAAGCGGGTCATAGCGCGCCTGAATAGTCTAGCGCACGCGTCCGGGGTTTGCACGGAGCGTCGACAGGCTTCAGATTCGGCTGCAAAATCCCGAGGGATCAAACCCGACTTCACCGAATTCGGAGCCTGTCCACAAAATCATTCAGGACGGG
>DASUFH010000161.1:0-3008 GCA_036274645.1 Terriglobia bacterium | reverse complement strand
CACGAAGTGTGAGTAACGTTATTGAAGCGCGGATTCCCCGCCTTGGCGAAGGCGGGGTGGCTGCGGCCATAAAGAAAATGCCTGCCTCCATAATGGCCGCAGACGGGGCGGTTCGTGGAACTACCTTATAGATTCTGCCGTATTTGCGGAAGTCTCATTCGGATGTTTATCGAACCGCCCCGTCCGCGTCTATTAAGGGAACGGGACCAATTTTTTCATGGCGCGGCCACCCCGCCTTCGTCCAAGGCGGGGAATACGCCAGCGTCTAGAGCCTTCCAAATGTCCAAACTCCAGAGGGGCGGTCATAGACCGCCCCGACAGGCAGACGGGGACTCAATACTCTTCCGTTGTTTATTCGTACCGGTAGCCGACGCCGTGCACCGTCCGGACGATTGCTGGATTTCTCGCGTCGCGCTCAATGCGCTTTCGCAACTGCGCGATGTGCTGGTCGAGCGTGCGGCTGTTCGGCATATGGTCCAGTCCCCAGCAGCGGTTGAAGAACGCGTCCCGAGAAACCACGGTTCCGCGGTTCTCATGGAGTAGCGTCAGAATCCTGATGTCGCGCAGACTGAGTTCGATGGCGCTATTGCCGCGTCTGGCGCGCAGCTCGGCCGGAAAGACATCGAGATCGCCGATCCGGAACGACGCCGGCGCGGCGGCCGCCGCGGGCGCTGCGGCCATGCGCCGCCGGGTGACCGCGCGGATACGCGCGATCACTTCCTTCACGCCGAATGGCTTGACGATGAAATCGTCGGCGCCGAGTTCCAGGCCGACGACCTTGTCGATTTCTTCCGATTTCGCGCTGATGAAGATCACCGGCACATCGGGGCTGGACCGGCGGATCTCCCGGCACACATCGTAGCCGCTGACGCCGGGCATCATGATGTCGAGGCACACGAAGTCCGGCGATTCGCGCGCAAACAGGCGCAGGGCTTCCTTGCCGTCGGGCGCGGCCACCGTCCGGTAGCCTTCGGTCTCGAGAATTTCCGCAAGTCCCGCCCGGGTATGGGGGTCGTCTTCGGCGATGAGCACTTTCATGCGGGCTCCTTCACTTTGGGCGTCCGGATTTCCAGATGGAAGCGGGCGCCGTTCGAGGACGGCTCCACCCGCAGGTCTCCTCCGTGTTTCCGCGCCAGCTCTCGCGCGATGGAAAGACCAATGCCGGTTCCGGCGACGCCGTCGGATAGTTTGTTGCTGAGCCGGTGAAACGGTTCAAAAATTCGTTCTTCCTGACCCTTCGGGATGCCGGGACCGCGATCGGCGACAACGATCGTGACGACATCCTTCTCCTGGTGACTGGTGACTTCCATGACTCCGCCGTTCGGGGCGTACTTTTCAACATTGGAAAACAGGTTCCCGAGAATCTGCTCGACCGCGTCATGGTCGAACGTGACCATCGCTCCGGCGCCCGCGTTGAAGGTCACCTGAACGCCCTTGGATTCGAGCGCCGGACGAAAGTGATCGAGGACCAGCTGGACGCACGAGTCCACGACGCCGGCGGTCATCTGCAGGTTGAGCTTGTTGTTTCGCTGGCGCGCGAACGTGAGCACGTTTCCGATCAGGCGGCTCAGCCGCTGGCTTTCCGAAAGGATGACGCCGAGATGGGCCGCGGAGCGCGGATCGTCATCGGGAAGATCGCGATCGAGCAGCTCGGCGTACATGCGGATATTGGTCAGGGGCGTCTTCAGTTCGTGCGATACCTGGTTGACGAAGCTGACGCGTTCGGCCGCTTCGCGCATTTCCCGGGTGCTTTCCCGGTAGAAGTAGAACGCCAGTCCGGCCAGCGCCAGCGCGAGGGCGCCGCCTCCGGCGATCAGATTGAAGGCCGTGCCGCTCGACAGGGCGCGGTCCAGTTCCGCCGTTGGCGCGAAGTAGGCCAGGCTCCAGGCGTTCAACGGACGGTCCAGGGCGAGTTTCGCCCGGGGTAGTTCTCCGGAGGCCGGATCGTAGGCCCCCCACTGGTAGACGACGGCGCCTTCTCCGTCCATCAGGGCAATGCGGCCATGGGGCAGATTGGGATCGTCCGGATTGGAGTTGGGCAGTTCTCCGACGATGTCCGCCAGCAGTCGCGAACGATCGCATTCCGCGGCAATAACGCGGTTTGACGCGTCTCGTGTCCAGAAAAGCAGGTTCACGCCGTTTCCCCAGTACCACGTATACCAGCCGTGCCGGATGTTGACGCCGGCCGCGTCGGACGAGCTGTAGAAGAGCTGTTTGTCGCGCCAGATCTGCCCCGATCGTTCGAGAAACTCTTTTTCGACAGCGGTCAGCGGCCCTTCCGGCGGTGGATGGACGCGATTGCCTTTGGCGTCCAGAACGAACACCGTGTGAATCAGCGGGCTTTCGCGCGTGAGGCTGCGCAGATCGCCCGCTTCGTAGGAGTCCCTTTCCAGGGTTTTCAGCAGTTCGCGCTCCCGCTTGTCTACCGACTTCAGGATGACCGAATCGATATCTTTCAGCCGGCCGGTGAGCGCTTCCCGAAAGCGGTTTTCCACCACTTCGCGTTCCTGGCCCGCCATCCGCAGCCCCAGCCAGGCCAGGGCCGCGAGCGGCAGCGCCAACAGGAGCGTCAGTGTCAGAATCAGTGTCGGTCTCAATGCTTTCCGTTATTGCCGGTTTTGTCCCTGGCCTTGCTGGTTCATGCGCGAATTCTGTTCGCTCAGGATCGTCTTCCGCTGCGAATTCCACACTTCCGGGCTCAGATTCGCGGCGTCGGCTTCCTGCTTTTTCTTGTACTCCGCAAGATCCTTCGAGTTCAACGCTGCGGCGTTCGAGCCGAGGTATGCGGCGTTATCCAGCAAGACCCGGCGCGCTTCCTCGATCTTACCCTGATCGCGCAGGCTGACCGCGAGCTTGTTCTTCTCCACCGCGATCTGCTCCACCGCGGACGCCATGACCGGCGCGTTCGTGTTGGATTCCACCAGGGACGGGGAATTCGTGAACCGCGCGGCGGCGGCGCGAGTGATCTTGTCGGCGCTTTTCGACGCCATGTTGACATAGTTGACGGC
>DASUFH010000160.1:0-8645 GCA_036274645.1 Terriglobia bacterium | reverse complement strand
CGCGGACCCTCCAGTTCCTCTCCGGTCAGGATGCCTTCTTCAACCAGCATTCGCGCCTGCTCACGCTGTTCGAAGAATCGGGTTCCAAAGTGGGCGTTGAACACATGGAGGGTATTCGTCTTCAGGTTCACGTCCGTCCTCAGGCATCCGCGGTTCTCGCGGCCCCGGCCGGTGCTGATGTCGTAGTTGCGGTGGGCCTGGATGGGAAACCGGGTCAGAACGACGTTCCCGTACCGCCCGCCGTTGTGCCGCCGGTTTTCGCCGAACGCAAATTCATAGCCCAGTTCTTCGGCCACAAAACGCGCCTGGTCGAGTTCCCGCTCGCCTCCGTCGATGCTGACAACCTCCTGCAGGGCCACGATATCCGCATTCACTTCGGCAAGCACCGCCACGATGCGGTCGGGGCGGACGCGGCCATCCATACCTCGGCATTTGTGAATGTTGTAGGTGGCAACCCGTACAACGGGGCAGGGGGTGTTCATGGGTGAAGTTCGTCAATGGTAACATCTTGCGGGATGGAGCGGAATCCCCCGCCTTTTCGAGCCTTCAATCTGGCGGACGAGGCGTTTTCGCGCACCAGCGGAGCGGAACTCGTTCGCGGCAACCGCGTTCGGCTCTTGCGTGACGGCGCCGCCAACTATCCCGCCTGGCTGGACGCCATCGGCGCCGCCCGGCGCTGGATCCACCTGGAAACCTACATGATTCATGACGACGAGGTCGGCCGGCAATTCGCCGACCTGCTGGCGAAGAAAGCCGCCGAAGGGGTCCGCGTCCGCCTCATCTACGATTGGTTTGGTGTGTTCGGCCGGACCTCACGCCGGTTCTGGAAGCGCATGACCGCCTGTGGCGTCGAGGCCCGATGTTTCAATCCGCCGCTTCTCGACAGCCCGTTTTCCTGGCTGAGCCGCGATCATCGCAAGGTGCTGACCGTCGATGGCGGTATTGCTTACGTTTCGGGTCTTTGTATCGGCAAGGCCTGGCTGGGCTATCCCGACCGCAACATCGATCCCTGGCGGGATACCGGAATGGAGATCGAAGGGCCGGCGGTCGTGAGCGTGGACCGGGCGTTCGCCGAAGCCTGGGCGTCTCTGGGATCCCCTGTGGATGCGGAAGAGACCGATCTACAGTCCTCGGTCGCCGGCGATGTGGATGTTCGCGTGGTTGCTTCCGCGCCTTCAACGGGTGGCGTCTACCGGCTCGATCAGCTTATCGCCACTCTGGCCCGACGTTCGATGTGGCTGTCGGACGCGTACTTCGCCGGGACGTCGTCGTATGTCAACGCCCTCCGCTCCGCCGCCGAAGCCGGTGTCGATGTGCGCATGCTGATTCCCGGCGCCAGCGATGTGCTGGGCGCTCGCGCCATTTCCCGCGCCGGACTCCGGCCTCTGCTGGAAAGCGGCGTGCGGGTTTTTGAATGGAGCGGTCCGATGATGCACGCCAAGACGGCCGTTGTCGATTCGAGCTGGGCGCGCGTGGGATCCACGAATCTCAACCTCTCCAGCTGGATCGGAAACTGGGAACTGGATGTCGTGGTTGAGAACAATGAGTTTGCGCGGGAAATGGAGACGATGTTCCTCGAGGATCTGCAGCGTTCCACCGAAATCGTTCTCGGCAAGGGATGGCGTCGGCCTATCGCGACGCGCGTGCCCGTTCCGCGCCGGCGCCGCCGCTCCCTCCGGGAAAAGACCAGCGGGGCCGGCCGCGCCGCCGCCGGCGTCCTGCGATTCGGCCGCACCGTCGAAGCGGCCATCACCCGCCGCCGCGAACTGGGGCCCGCCGAGGCGGTCGTCATGCTGTGGGGCGCGGGCCTTCTGATCGGCGCCGCCATCATTACCGTGATCTGGCCCGACATCTTTCACGTCACCTTTCTCGTCCTCTGTCTCTGGATCGCCCTCTCTCTCATCGTTCAAACCATCCGGCTGTTCATCAAGGGCAGGCGCAACTCCCGGTAACTCCACCGTGGCGAACGTTTTTAGCATTTCGGCGGAACAATCCCCGAACCACGGTGTCCAAGAGGGAACGATTCCTCCCCCGGAAGGGTGGAAACGATAACGAGAGGAGCCCAGCGTATGAAGTTTCTTCGCGCTCACCGAACGTCCGTGGCGTTTGCCCTGGCCATGCTCAGCGTCGTCCTTCTGCTGGTCCCCACCGGACTTTCGCAGACGCCGCTTAATCGCTTTTCGCAGTTCCGGCGCGGCCTTGGCCGGCCCGTGACAGGCGTCAGACCGCGCTTTATCGATCTGGGCGCCATCGACGAGGAGGAACTGCACGGTATTTCGGCGCCGTTTGCCATCCTCCGCGGAAGCGTCAAGAACGAAGCCGGGGCGCCGGCGGCTGGAGTTGTGGTTCGAATCGAATCGAAGGAGACGAACCGGACGTACAAAGTCACTACGGACAAGAATGGAAAGTACACCTACACCGGGCTCCAGGGCGGCGAATACCTGCTGGGAGTCGAGTACATGGGGCGCCTTGGACTGTTGACCGAGGCGATTCTGAAGAATGGCCGTGAAGCCTCCTGCGATTTCGAGTTGAGGGATTTCAATGGCGACCCCAACATCGCCCAGAGCCTGCAGTCGCTGCGTGACATCCTCGCGGCGAAGTCCGAAGACGCCGACCCGATTCCCGACGCGTCGGCTGAAGTCCGTGAACTGTACGCCCGGGCAAGGGAAGCCGCCACGCGAGGAGACTTCAAGGCCGCGTCTGTGCTGCTCAAGGAACTGACCGGTAAAGTTCCCGGTGAAGCGCTGCTCTGGAGACGGCTCGGTGAAAGCTACCTGCAGTTGAGCGATTTCACGAATGCCGCATCGGCTTTTCGAAAGGCGATGGAACTAAAGCCCCTCGTGGCCGACTATCCGGGTCTGCTGGCGCTTTCACTTTTGTTCATCGGCGACTTTGACGAGGCTTTGCGCTACACCGAGATCACCGCCTCGCTCGACAAGGCCAGCGGTTCCGAAGCCTATTACAACCTGGGCCTGGCGCTGACCGACGGCGGTGAGGCGGTCAAGGCGGAGGCGGCGTTCTCACGGGCGCTCCAGCTCAATGAAAACCATCCGGGCGCTTTGTTCCAGTTGGGGATTACGCTTCTGTCGACGCACCCGGACCTGAAGGACGCAAAAACACCGTTGGAACGGTTCCTCAGTCTGATGCCCGAAGGGGAAGACGCGCTCACGGCCAGGCTGTTGATCGACGAAATCAACGCCGGTCCGAAGCGGTAGCGGAAAGCGCGGGGAAGTCCGTTTGCAAGTCAGCGTATTCCCGCCTTGATCATCTTTTCACAACAGACCATGTAGGGGCGGTCTATGACCGCCCACCCCCTGGCCCCTCGTTGTCCGTTGTGCGCTGGCTGTTGTCCGCTGTGTAATGAACCTGGCTAAACGGCGCAATGAACCACTGGCTTACTGGTCCAATTGCGCCGGAATGCGCAATGCCACCAAGTGAAACAGTTAATAGTGAACAGCCAACAGTTAATGAATAAGTAGGGAAGTGGCGAACAGTGGAAGGATAACAAGGAGGGCGTCGTCCTTACTCCTCCAGCAGTCGCCGCAAAATCCTCACCAGCGCGCGCTGTTCCGCCGGCGATAGCCGCTTCATCGGCTCCGGCGGTTCAGACAGCCGTTCCAGCACAACCGTGCGCAGCCGCACGCCGGGCGGCGTGAGCTCCAGCACCTTGATGCGACGGTCTTCCGTTGACGGATGCCGGCGGATCAGTCCCCGGGCTTCCAACCGATCCACCAGCCCCGTCACGTTCGATGCGTCGCACGACAGTGTCGTGGCGAGCTGTCCCATGGGAACCGGGTGTCCCGGTTCGATCAGGCGCAGCACGTGACACTGTGCCGGCGACAACTCGAACTCCGCCGCCAGCGCCGGTATGCCGGCGCGTTGCGAGAAGAAGAACTTCAGGAGCAGTTTCCAGGCCTCGCCCGCTTCAGAACCCATAGAGTCCATTACCTCAACGTCGTTTGATGGGATCAATAGTTGACAGCGTCAAATATATGCATATGGTTGGCCTCATGACAAGACTGATGTTGGTTTCTCTGGATGACGCCGTCGTGTTTCCGGGAATGCCGGTCACTCTCTCGCTGGACACGGCGGGTGAAAAACAGGTGTTCCTGATGCCCCGTCATGACGGCAAGTACGCCAAAGTCGGCGTCGTGGCGGAGGTGACTGAACGCGTTCAGCTTCCCGGACGGGGATTTGCGGTTTCTCTCGTCGGCCTGCATCGCGCCATTCCCGGCGCCGCCCAGACCGATCGGGACGGCCGCCTGCGTGTGGATGTGGAGGCGCGTCCGGACCAGATTCCAGCGCCGACGCTCACGCACGAACTCGAGCGGGAATACCGCGCGGTCCTCGAGGAGATCCTGGAGTTGCGGGGAGACGACGGGCGTGTCCGCGCGTTTCTCAAATCGATTACCAATTCGGGAGCGCTGGCGGACAGCGTCGGCTACTCTCCCGACTTCACGACCGAACAGAAGATCATGGCGCTGGAGACGTTCGATGTCGTCGAACGCCTGAAGCTCGCGCTCAAGCTGCAACAGGAGCGCCTGACCGAGTTGCATCTGCGACGGCGCATTCGCGACGAAGTGGAGTCCGGCGCGCAGAAGCAACAGCGTGAGTATCTGCTGCGGCGTCAGATGGACGCGATTCGCAAGGAACTCGGAGAAAACGATGGCTCGGTGGTCGAGGAGTATCGGAAGAAGATCGCCGAAGCCGGAATGCCGGAAGCGGTGGAAAAGCAGGCGGAGCGGGAACTCGGCCGTCTGGAGCGCATGGGAGAGTCCAACGCGGAAGCGTCGATGATCCGGACCTATCTGGACTGGCTGCTGGCCGTTCCCTGGTCGAAGCGTTCAGATGAACGGCTCGATCCGACATACGCGCGGGAAGTTCTCGATGCGGACCACGCCGGCCTGGATGACGTCAAGCGGCGCATCACCGAATACCTGGCGGTGCGCAAACTGCGCGCCGAGCGTGGCATGACCGATACCCGGTCGGGCGCCATCCTGACGCTGGTGGGCCCTCCGGGCACCGGCAAGACCTCCATTGGCGAGTCGATCGCTCGCGCGACCGGACGGAAGTTCGTGCGCATGTCGCTCGGCGGCGTGCGGGACGAGGCGGAAATACGCGGCCATCGCCGGACCTATATCGGCGCGCTGCCGGGCCGGCTTGTGCGCGCTCTGCGCGACGCGGGCACGATGAATCCCGTGATCATGCTGGACGAGGTCGACAAGCTCGGCGCGGACTGGCGTGGCGATCCGTCATCGGCGCTGCTCGAGGTGCTCGATCCGGCGCAGAACCACTCGTTCCAGGATCATTACCTGGATGTCGAACTCGATCTGTCGCACGTGCTGTTCATTGCCACCGCGAACATCGCGGAGTCGATTCCGGCGCCGTTGCTCGACCGCATGGAGCTCATCCGGTTCGACGGTTATACCACCGATGAGAAGGTCGCGATCGCCCGCGGGTACCTCTGGCCGCGTCAGGTGGAGAAGAACGGGCTGCGCCCGGAGGAAGTCGTGATCGACGATGCGGTCTTTCGCAGCGTGATCACCGATTACACGCGCGAAGCCGGGGTTCGCCAGCTGGAGCGTGAACTCGGCGCGTTGCTCCGGAAGACGGCCACCCTGATCGCCTCCGGCGACAGGTCCGCGCCCGTCGCGATCGATCGCGCGGTTTTGCGCGACGCCCTGGGCCGGCCGAAAATGCATCACGAAGCGGCGGCCCGGACCGCGGTTCCCGGGGTGGCGACGGGACTGGCCGTAACCGGTGTTGGCGGCGATGTGCTCTTCATCGAAGCTGCGGCCATGAATGGCGGTGGCGCGCTGGTCCTCACCGGTCAACTCGGCGACGTCATGAAGGAATCGGCGCGCATCGCGCTGAGTTACATTCGGAGTCACGCCACCGAACTGGGAATTGACGCGCACGCGTTCGAAGGCCGGGAATTCCATGTCCACGTGCCCGCGGGCGCTATTCCCAAAGATGGACCCAGCGCCGGCGTGACCATGGTGACGGCCCTCGTCTCTCTGCTGACCGGCCGGCCCGTGAAAAGCACGGTCGGGATGACCGGTGAGGTGACGCTGCAGGGCAGGGTGTTGCCGATCGGTGGACTCAAGCAGAAGGTGATGGCCGCGCAGGCCGCCGGCCTGACCGAAGTCATTCTGCCGGAACGCAACGAGCTGGATCTCGACGACCTCCCGGCGGATGTGCGCCAGCAGATGCAGTTTCACGCCGTGAAATCCGTCGATGAGGTTCTTGCGCTGGCTCTGCAGCCGGTCGAGGAAACCGTCGCGGCATAAGGCGCCGCTTGTAGGGGCGGTCATAGACCGCCCCTACAAGGCAGACGGGAGCATGAGGACAGAGTCCGGCTGCGTTATGATGCCTTGAATGAACGATCCGGTGTCGGACATCCAGAGCATTCCGGTCCGGCCAACCGATCTGGGCGGACTCAGAATCATGCGAGCGCTGCCCAGACGGCAGCGGCGCGCCGTCGGTCCCTGGTGCTTCTTCGATCGCTTCGGTCCGCTCCGCTTCAGTTCGGGCACACCCATCGATGTGGCGCCCCATCCCCATATCGGACTGCAGACTGTCTCCTGGCTGCTCGATGGTGAAGTCATCCATCACGACAGCCTCGGGTGTGAAGCCCTGATGCGCGCCGGTCAACTCAATCTGATGACGGCGGGCCGAGGCATTGCGCACTCGGAACAGACTCCCTCGATTCATTCCGGAAAGCTGGACGGCGTACAGCTCTGGGTAGCGCTTCCCGTCGAGCGGCGCGCCATGGCGCCCCTCTTCGACCATCATGCCGTCCTGCCGGCGCGCGACTTTGCCGCCGGCACAGTCACGGTTATCACTGGCGAGTTGATGGGCGAAACATCGCCGGCGCGGATATTCAGCGCCCTGGTCGGGGCAGAGATCGCTTTCCATACTCGAGGACAGCTGACGTTGCCCGTATCGCGCGAATTCGAGCACGCCCTCTACGTCCTGCGCGGCGATATGCAACTGGCGAATCGTCCGCTCGATTCCGCCTCGCTCCACTACCTGGGCGCCGGTCGCGATGAACTGGACCTGTCCGGGGCCGCCGGTTCCCGCGCGCTCCTGCTCGGGGGCGTCCCTCTGCCCGGGCCGTTGCTCATGTGGTGGAACTTCGTCGGCAGTTCGCCTGAGGAAATTGCTGCGGCCCGCGAAGACTGGATCGCGTATCGCCGTTTCGGTGAAGTAAAAGCTTATCGTGGGTTGAGACTGGAGGCGCCCGAACTCGCCAGTCTGGTATCCGCGCAACGGCCGGAATAAGGCCGGCGAGTCGACTAGAATTTCGGGCTGTCTTGAATTTGATCAAACGAAGGGAAGGAACGATAGATGGCGAACGTCGCATTCATCGGTTTGGGCGTGATGGGGTATCCCATGGCGCGGCATTTGGCCCAACGCGGAAATCATCAGGTGACCGTGTTCAATCGCACGTCGGACAAAACCGAAAAGTGGGTACGCGAATACGGGGGCCGCTCGGCGCCCACGCCCAGAGCCGCGGCTGAAGGCGCGGATTTCGTCTTCACCTGTGTCGGCAACGACAACGACCTGCGCGCCGTGACCCTCGGGCCGGACGGCGCCTTTGCCGGCGTGAAGCGCGGGGCGATTTATGTCGACAATACGACCGCTTCGGCGGTCGTCGCCCGCGAACTGTACGACGCTGCGAAGGCAAAGGGCGTCGGAAGCCTGGACGCTCCGGTGTCCGGAGGGCAGGCCGGGGCGGAGAATGGCCAGTTGACGGTTATGGTGGGTGGCGATCAGGACGTCTTCGACAAGGCAAAGCCCGTCATCGATTGTTATGCCCGGATGGTCGGTCTGATGGGGCCGGCAGGCTCCGGCCAGCTGACGAAAATGGTCAACCAGATCTGTATTGCCGGCGTGGTCCAGGGCATCTCCGAGGGAATTCACTTCGCGAAGAAAGCGGGCCTCGACGTCGAGAAAGTCATCGGCGTCATTTCCAAAGGCGCCGCTCAATCCTGGCAGATGGAGAACCGCTACAAAACGATGATGGTGAACAAATTCGATTTCGGCTTCGCGGTGGACTGGATGCGGAAGGACCTGGCCATCGCCCTGGAAGAGGCGCGCAAGAACAACGCGAAGCTTCCCGTGGCCGCGCTGGTCGATCAGTTCTATGCGGACGTTCAGGCGATGGGTGGACGCCGCTGGGATACCTCGAGTCTGATTGCCCGGCTGGAGCGCGAGTAGGGGCTTCTTTTCAGCTTCCCCGGTTTTCCATTGTCCGTTGGCTGTTTTCGATTGTCACTTTCCTGGTGTTCGCTGTGACGAAAATGAGTGTGCAAGTCACAATCGACAACAGACAATGGACAATGGAAAACCGGGGGAGTCAGAGCCAGCCCGCTTTGCGGAACCTGTAGAAGAGATATCCGTCGATCAGGACCATCACCGACAGCGCCAGCGGATAGCCATAGCGCCAGCTGAGTTCCGGCATGTGCTGGAAATTCATTCCATAGACACCGGCCACCAGTGTCGGTATGGCGACCAGCGCGGCGTAGGCCGCGAGGCGTTTCGTGACTTCATTTTCCTGCAACGTGATGAGCGCCAGGTTGACTGAAGTCACGGCGGTGACGGTGTCCCGCAACGTATCGATGAACTGGTTCAGATGGGTC
>DASUFH010000159.1:0-8935 GCA_036274645.1 Terriglobia bacterium | reverse complement strand
CTCTGTCCCTAATTCCCTTATTCCCTATTCCCTATTCCCTATTCCCGGGCAGCCGCCGGCGCCGGCGCTGCGGGAAGCGTGATGCGGAAAAGACTTCCCGACGCTTCACCGGTTTCGACCAGCGACAGTTTTCCATTGTTCACTTCGACCGCCCATTTGGCGATCGACAGCCCGAGGCCGGCGCCCTCGTGATCGCGGGAGCGCGCGGAGTCCACGCGGTAGAACCGATCGAAAATCCGGGACCGCTGGGCTGGAGGGATGCCGGGGCCGGTGTCGCGAACGTCGATGGTGGACTCGGTTCCGGCCGAGGCGACGCGCAACGTGATCTGGCCTCCGTCGGGAGTGTATTTGATGGCGTTGTCGACCAGGTTCATGATCGCCTGTCGCAGCACCAGTGGATCGCCTGTCCATCGGGGATCGCCTTCCTGTTCGACCCGGATGGACTGTCCCTTTTCCTCCGCAAGCACTTCCATCTGGTCGGCGACCTCACTGGCGAGCCCGCCCAGCGACACGGTTTCGACCGCGAGTTGAAATTCGCGGTTGTCGGCGCGGGACAGCGTCAGCAGCCGGTCCACCAGTCTGGACAGCCGGTCCACTTCTTCGAGCATGCTGCCGATAATTTCCCGGTATGCGACCGGATCGCGTTTTCCCCGCAGGCCGACTTCGCCAACGCTCCGGAGGGCGGTCAGCGGCGTGCGCAACTCGTGGGAGGCGTCGGCAGTGAAGCGGCGCATCTGGTCGAAAGAGAGTTCCAGACGGCCGAGCGTTTCGTTGAAGACGGTGGCCAGTCGTCCGAGTTCGTCGTTCGGGTTGTCGACCGGCAGCCGGTCTCCCAGTCGTTCCGCCGTGATCAGACGCGCGCGTTCCCCCATGGCTTCCACGGGCGCGAGAGCCCGCCGGGCCAGGGAATACCCGCCCAGGCCGGCGACGACGACGCCCAGCGGCAGACCGAGCAACAGCAGGCGCCGCAGTTCGCGCATCTGGTCGCGTATGGCGTATTCGGAGCGGGCCACCTGAACAATGACCGCCTGCCCGCCGATCCTGCTCGGGGCGCTGAGGATGCGCATGGCCGGATTCAGTTCGTAGACCGGATGAATGCGGTCATCCGCCAGGGCCGCCAGCCGGTCGCTGTCGGGCACCGGCCGCTGGATGGCGCGCCAACTGCGATAAATCGGCTCTTTTTCGCCCGGAATCCAAACCTGCAGCCACAGGACTTTATCCTGCTCATCGGTATTCTCCAGGCGGGTGATGCTGCCGTCGGTTTCCCGGCGAAGCATCATCTGGGGAATGGCGAAATCCTGGCGCAGATTGTCGTCGAGCGCGCGCGACGCCGCGTCGTTGACGAACGCCAGGACGGCGACGGCGTACACCGCCAGCACGACCACCATGGCCGCCGTGTACGACAGCGTCAGGCGTGTCCGCAGGCTCCATACCCGTCGTTGAGTCACGGGGCTTCCTCGCGAAGCATGAACCCGAGACCCCGGATGGTGTGAATCAGTTTTGCCGGGCAGTCCGAGTCGATTTTGCGCCGCAGGCGCGCAATGTGAACGTCGATGACATTGTTGAGCGGGGTTCCGCGCGCGGTTTCCTTCCAGACATCGCGCGCGAGCGTGTCGCGCATCACGACCTGCCCGTGATGCCGCAGCAGGTATTCCAGCAATTCAAACTCGCGTCCGGTCAGGTCCACCACCCGTCCTGAACGGGTCACCCGCCGCGTCACCAGATCCATGTCGAGATCTCCTGCGCCCAGGCGCAGGGCGCCGGCGGCGTGACCGCGCCGCAACAGCGCGCGAATCCGCGCCAGCAGTTCGGCAAATGCGAAGGGCTTGATCAGATAATCGTCCGCGCCGGCGTTCAGTCCGGTAACCCGGTCTTCGAGGGTGTCCCGCGCGGTCAGCAGCAGAACCGGCGTCTTGACGTCGCGCTTGCGGATCGCGGTCAGCACCTCCAGGCCGTCCCGCCCGGGCAGCATGATGTCGAGTACGATGACATCGAACTCTTCCGTCGTGATCCGGAAGAACGCGTCCTCGCCGGTGTGCGCGACGACCGCGCTATAGCCTTCGTCCTCCAGACCCTCGCGGAGGGCATTGGCGACTTTTTGCTCGTCTTCGACAATGAGGATACGCAACCAAAAACTCCAGAGATGGCCGTTAATTCTATCAAAATTGGACGGTTTCCTGAGTCCCCGCTACTTCGGGCCCATGATTTGACGGCCTTGGCTGCAATTTCGGTCCGGTCGGCTGCAATTTCCGTCCGATCGAATGATAGGATCTCCTGCGCGTTTCAGTTCTGGAGGTGTGACGACGATGCGGACAAAGGCCGTTCTGGCAGGGACTGTCCTCATATGCCTGGCTTACGCAATTTCCGTAGCAGCCCAGTTTGGCTACCCGCTTAAAGGATCGTGGAGCGGATACTGGGGGCCCACCAAAACGGAGAACCGCCTGTTGCTTCTGTTCGATTGGGATGGCAAAACCGCCACCGGAATCCTGAATCCCGGTCCGGATGCCGCGCCCATGACGAACATCCGGCTCGACCCGCCTGCCGGAGGCGTCGATAACGCGGACAAGCCATGGACCGTGCACTGGGAAGCCGACAAGAAGGACAGCGCAGGCAAGACGATTCACGTAACGGTCGACGGCAAACTCGACAACCTCGGCGCCTACCGCCGGCGAATGTATGGCTCATGGACGGAGGGAACAGCTAAAGGCGAGTTCGACGTCACGCTCAACTGACTCTGGAGTGCCAGGATATCCACTCCGAAACGCCGGGCGGTCATAGCCGCCCCTACAGCAGACGGGGATCCACAATGTTCCGTCGCTCAAAAGCCGGCCACGCGGGGAATACTTGCTTGAGCGCATTACTCAGACCGCCACTGACTAGAACACCGGCTGTCCGAGGTCGTCTTTCAGGCTGTGCAGGTAGCGGTTATTTTCCTGGCAGATGTATTCCTTGAGTTCGCCGGTGGCGTTCCAGGGGATGTCCCATGACGTCGTCCACGGCCGTGTATAGGTTCCCGGATCGTCGATCATCGCTTCATAGTGCAGCGTGGCCTTGTTCGGCCGCGTGAACTTTTCGACCACGTGAAGCAGGTTCGTGTGGGGATGGCCCGCAAAGTCCAGCCACGTGCCTTCGTTGAATCCGACCACGTCCACGACGAGCGTTTTGCCGTTGTCCTCGTAGCGCCCGACGGAATGTCCCAGCCATGTTTCGGCTTTGATGGCATTTTCCGCCGGATGGCTCCGCCCGTCCATGTAGACTTCACGCCATACGTGGGTCCCTCCTTCGAAGATGAAAATCACGCGTTGCTGTCCCGGTAACTGGATGATTTCCATCGGATAGGGGGTCGCATACAGGCGCGGTCCTCCCGGGGGGAGGCAATAGCCTTCGGGATCGTATTTTGCGCTGTTGAGGACGTTGTAGTTGTACACGGCCGCCGACCACGGCATGAAGGGAATCTGTGGCTCTGCGGCCGCGCCGCGCGCTCCATTGCCGCGGGCCGGCGCAGCCCCTGCGGCGGTCGTACGGGTCGCCATGTTGGTGATGTAGGGAAGACTCCAGATCCCCTTTTCACCGGGGATGCGGCCCAGGTTGACCGTCTTTCCGTCAGCCAGCGTCGGCGCGGGTTCGGCGGGCGCTGCCGCCCCGCGTGGCGCGCCCCGTTGTCCGGCGGCCCCGCGCGGCGCGGCCGCGCCGCGTTGTCCGCGTTCCTGCGCGCCGGACTCTGTTGCGACGAGCGCCGCAACGACCATCGCTCCGGCAAGGAGCGGCGAAACCCACGAAAGCTTTCTCACGTTCAAGTCTCCGTTATGTTGTTGAGCGGTGAGTTACGGAGTCGTTTCCTGACTGGATGCGGCGCCCAGCTTGCGCCCATCGGCGAAGGTCACCGTACGCGCATTGGTCTTGGCGCTGCCGTCTTTGGCGAATGTGCCCACCATGGTGACCACCATGCCGACCTTCAGGTAGTCCCGCGTCCAGCCCTGCGAAATCAGTCCGTTCGGGCTGCCCATCTCACAGGCGTAGTTCTTGATCTTTCCGGTTTCGGGATCCTTCACGTCGATATAGAAATAGGTGTGCGGATTTTGCCACTCCACCTTGGTCACGGTTCCCGTAAGGTTTGCGGGTTTGTTGGCGTCGAATTCGGCCGCAAACGAGTGGTGCGCCCGGGCCGGAGCGACTGCCGCCAGGCAGGTTGCCAGGGTCAATGCCACAATCGCGTTTTTCATTTGAGAGCCTCCGTTGGATACGCGTCGAAGCGCGCCGCAATCTTATCCCTTGTGGCCGCGCGCCGCAAAGGGGTGTTCATGTTTCTATCTTGCGAGCAGTTGTCTCTTGAGCGACTCCAGTTCCCCGATCTTCTGCTGGGTGACCTGGAATTGCAGAGCAATGGACGCCAGGGCATCGAGGTCGCTCGTCTGAACCGCCGCCCGGAGTTGTTCCATTCCTGAAATGGACTCCGCCAGGAGTCCGATCAGGCGGCGATGATACTCGACGCACGCTGAAGGTGGCTGAACGGCGTTCGCTTCGGCGAGAGCGCGCCGGGAGCTGCTGACGAGCGCATCCATCCCGGAGAAGTCCCCGGCTTGAGTCCCCCCCAGAATACCCTCGGCAAATGCAGTGGGATCTCCGCTGCCCGCCACCTGGATGGCATCCATTCTGGCGAAGTAGGCTGCGATTGCTCCACTCGAATTCGCTGCCCCGTCCGGTTGTTGTGGACTCCTTGGTCGAGGGACTGGAGGCGGAGCCGCCGGCTGTTCGCGTTCGCGAGTCCGGGGCGGAGGCTGAACGGAAGGTTGTGGCGCGGAAGGACGCACACTGGACGAGGGCCTCGGCGCAGGAGCGGCGTAAACCGGCGCCGGCGCCGGCGCCGACGACGGCACGCTCTCCCGACTCTCGGCGATTGCGCCGGGCGGCGATGCGGGCGGACTGACCGACAGCCGACCAGCCAGAAACGCAATCACCAGTAACGCCGCGCCCAGACACACGGACAGGATGGCGATCACACCCTTTTGCATCCTCTGAGCTCCCTTCCTGGCCCCATCTCCCCCAAAGAATCTGTGGGCCACTGAATATAAATTGGTCCCCGCCTGCTTGTAACAAGCAGGCGGGACCCAATGCTCCCGTTGTGCAATGACCCGCGTGTGCCATCGTGGGTTCAGGATCCGTTCCATTATGCGACCACTGCCGGATGGGTAATGCGTTGTTTTTAGCTGGTGGCCCCTATTATCCGCATCTGCTATCGTGGGTCCGCGTTCATGAAGACATTGGCGTTTGCGTTCATTTTCCTGTTCCAGGCTGCGGCGCCTCGGGGCCAGGGCGGGGCTGTGACCGGGACGGTGTTGAATCCGGATGGCTCTCCCGCCGCCGGTGTGCGAGTCGTGGCGATTTCAGCGTCCCTGGATGGCGTCGCCGGCGCCGTGATGGCCAGTCTGGCGCAAACGGATGCGGCGGGCGCCTACCGCCTTGAAGATATACCCCCCGGAAGCTATGTCATCGCGGCAGGGGCGCTCGATTGGCTTGCGTACTATCCGGGCGTGCGGGACCGCGCCGGGGCTCAAGTGGTCGTTGTAGCTTCCGGCGAAATACGGACGGGTGTCGATTTTGTCTGGTTTCCCCCGCCGATGCTGGCCGGCTACGTGGAGTTGGAGGGCGGAGGCGTTCTTCCGACGCGGCCGGTAACGACGCCGGGGTCAGGCGCGCCCAGTCTGCTACGACTATCCGTCCGAACTCTCGATCGAACGACAGTTCTTTCCCCTTTCACGACGCGCAGCGAGCCGGGGTTCGAGGTTCAGGGAAATGGCCGGTTCAAGTTGTTGCTGACTCCCGGGACGTACAGGCTGGATTTCGCCACTGTGCCGATAGGCTTTGAAGTGGAATCGATGACGTACGGAGACCGCAACCTCCTCAACGAACCGGTAGACGTGAAGGCGGAGAATTCCGGGTCCGGTCCGGAGATCCGCATCCGGCTGAAACGCGTTGCGGGCGTCCGGGTCAGCGGCCGTATTGTCGGGCTGCCGTCAGGCGCTCCACTGCCTTCGGGCGTCATCCTGGAGTCCGTTGCTCCAGGTCGGATGCGGGAGGCGACCCAGGTTCGCATCGGCGCCGCGCCGGTATCGCCCGACGGAACATTCGAATTTGCGGATGTGTCCTGGGGAACCTACACGGTTCGATCCGTATCCGCCGCAGGGCAGGGAAGCGCCGTGGATGTTGCGGTCACCGACCGGGACGTGAGTGGTGTGGACGTTCCCGGGGCGCTCCAGACCAATTCCGGTCCGGCGTTAAGAACGTGGCTCGAATCCCTTCAGGGCAACTCGACGCCCATTCCAAGAGACATTCCGCCGCGTCCTCCAACGATCCCGGCAATACCGTGAGGATCTCGCCAGTAGTACCGCCGTGTGTTTTTCGGGCAGGGTTGCGTTCCATGAACGAAGTCCTGTGTGTTTGTAGGGGCGGTCTATGACCGCCCGCTGGCCGAGGCTCCGCCGTCAGTGTGAACGCGATGACGTTGTTTTTCCGGGCGGAGGTGTTCGGGCTTGCTGACGTAGAATCGAAACATGGCGAAAAGCATTACCGTTTCCGTTCCTCACGATCTGCCGCCCGCAGAGGTAAAACGACGGCTGGAGCGCGCGATCGCTGACGCGCGTGTGAAACATGGGGACCTGCTGAAAGACGCCCGCGAGACGTGGACAAGCGACAGCCAGATGGACTTCACAGTCCACACGATGGGACAAACCATTACAGGATCCGCGCGGATCGAGCCCACCCATGTCCACCTGACCGTTGCCCTTCCCCTGCTGTTTGCCATGTTCGCCTCTTCGCTGAAACCCCGGATTGAAGCGGAAGGGCAGAAGCTTCTCGGCAGTTAACCACCTCGCGCCAGATTTCCGGGGCGCCGCCGCGTCAATGCCGGCGAGGCGCCTGATGGTGAACATCTGAAAGTCGCGCGGGAAAGTCGCGCGCGCCGATGAACAAGTTTCAAGCGGCCCCTGGTCGTCCTGGTGGCGTGAGCTTACTTGCCTGCGTTCCGCGGCAGACAATCATGCCTATCCTCGTCAGAGTGGCGATGGCAGTCGAACACAGTCATTAATCACGCGGTTGCGCCGTTGTTTGACATCGTCTCTCCTCCCGGATACGATGCGGCCCGAATCTGGTTCCACGAGGCGCTTCATTCCGATGTCCCTGTTTGAACTCTGCAAGATGCTCCAGGAGAGCGAGATCGGCATGGCAATCCATTCCTCGCTCTATTTCTTCCCGTTCGTGGAAACCATTCATGTGCTCGGGCTGTCGGTTTCGGTGGGAACCATTCTGTGGTTCGATCTGCGCGCGATGGGGCTGAACATGCGCCAGCAGCCGGTCTCCAGGGTATTTGCCGCGGTTCGTCCGTGGATGCTCGCGGGGTTCATCGCGATGTTCCTGACCGGGGCCATCATGTTCTGGGCCCATGCCGCCCTGTGTTATCTCAACCCGTCGTTTCGCGTGAAGACGGTCGGTCTCGTTCTGGCAGGGTTCAACGCCCTGTACTTTCATTTCAAAACCCAACACGGCATGGCCGAATGGGACAACGCGCCGACGCCGCCCCTTGGAGTGCGTCTGGCGGGTCTGTTCTCGGTGCTGCTGTGGGGGGTGATCATCGCGGCGGGCCGGATGATGGCGTACACGCCCGTCGACTATTAAAGTGCGAGATGGTCTATTCCTTCTTCGAGTGGGCTGAAAATACTCCGTTTGGTTTGTTTGTCCGGGATTCGAGATGGGGATTTGCAATCACGGAAGTGGTGCACCTGTTTGGTCTCGTCCTCCTGTTGGGCGGCGTGTTGATGATGAGTATGCGCCTGCTCGGCTGGACGATGACGGACCGGCCGATCTGGGAGCTGGCGCGGGAACTGCGCGGGTGGATCACTCTTGGCCTCGTGGCGATGCTGGCCTCCGGCGTGACCCTCTGGGCGTCGGAAGCGGTCCGGATGTACGACCTGCCGTGGTTCTGGTTCAAAATGGCCACCCTTGTGCTGGCCCTGATTTTTCACTTCACCGTCTTCCGGAAACTCGCCGACAAGGACGAGCCGCGTCCTCTGGCGCGGCTGGCTATTGCCTGCGGGGCGCTGCTTTTATGGTTTGGCGTCGGCTTCGGCGGGCGGGCCATCGGTTTCCTGTAATAGTCCTTGACTTGGGAATACCCGCCCAATAACCTTCGAACAATTAGTTCAGGAGGCTCTCGATGAGACGAAAAATGTTGGGCGCCTTTGCCGGCGTCGGCCTGCTTGTTGCGGGGTTGAGTCTGCCGGTGCAGGCGCATCATTCGTTGTCCGCGGAATTCGATCAGAGCAAGCCCATTTCTTTTAACGGAACCGTCAAGAGAATCGACTGGGGCAATCCTCACATTTATACGCACGTCGAAACGAAGGAAGGCGATAAGACAGTGGTCTACAAGGTCGAAGGCGGCGCGCCGAACGCCCTGTATCGGCAGGGATGGCGCGAGGATACGCTGAAGCCCGGCGACGCGGTTTCCGTTCGAGGCATTCGAGCGAAGAATCCCGAGTCTCCAAATATCGGCAACGCCACCATCACCAAAGATGGCGTGTCGATTTTCCAGGGCCAGAAGCGGTAAGGCCGTCGCGAAGAAACGTCAAAAGAGGGAGCAACGACCCCTGCTCCCTCTCCCCTCCGCTCCTCTCCGCAAGTTCCCTTATCCTTTCAAAAAAAGGGAGCAGGTCTCCCTGCTCCCTTTGAAAATCGATCGAAACTGCGAAGCGCTAGCTAGTCGATATCGTCCGGTTTCTTCCATGGGGTGATCGATCCGTCCGTCAACCCATAGTTATTCTCTTCGCACGAGTACTCCATGATGACGTCGTTGGCGGGTTTGAGAGTCCATGTCCGCTGGTTCATCCAGTCACGAGTATAGGTTTTGGGATCGTGGACGGTCACCGTGTGCTGTATCGTCCTG
>DASUFH010000158.1:0-20968 GCA_036274645.1 Terriglobia bacterium | reverse complement strand
CCGCACGATGATGCTGACGTGGAAATACACGCTGCCGGCGTTTCTCGTGCCGTTTGTGTTCACCCTGAATGCGGACGGGATGGGCATCCTCCTGGAGGCGCCCGCCGGCGCCATTGCCCTGAGCGCGCTCACCGCCGCCGCCGGCGTCGCGGCGCTGGCCATCGGCGCTGCCGGCTGGCTGCGGCGACGCACACACACCGTGGAACGGGTCGCTGCGGTAGCGGCGGGATTGCTGCTCATGTATCCCGGCAGCGCGGCCGACGCCATCGGACTGGCGGTTTTGGCCGGAGTCATCGGAACGCATCTGTGGAGGACCCGAGCCAACAGCCCGTAGGCCAAAGACATTCGCGGAAATCCGCCGAGCTTAAACGCGTCAGTTGATCGACTGGGGTCGGCTCACTTCGCCCCAGCGCCGTTTCGGGTCCTCGACGATTTCCCGGCAGACACCCACACATTCGTTGCAGATAAACGCGTGTAATGGGCTGGCGTCACACCCGCTGGCGATGAGCAGGTTGATCTGTGATCGATCTTTGCCGCAGAAGCTGCATTTCGACAGGACCGTCCTCTGGCAGTTCCCGCAGGTCCATTCAGGCATGTGCCTACGGTACTCTGAGGGCGTCCCAGTTCGATGCCCAAAACCACGGTAGGGCATTTACCCGATTGCGGATCCGTCGAAATGGGCGCCGGCCGGCTGGTAAGGTTTTACCGTATTTGCCTGGCGCAATTACCGCTGCACAATTCCGGCTGCATACCGCTCCTGCAGGGTTTCCCACTGCGGCCCTTTCGGCAACGAAGGGCCGCAGTCTTTTTCTGGTTTCTGGCAATCCCGACTTCTTTAGTGTTATAAAACTCTGCTGGAGTTATGCAGAATCTGCTGATCCTGTCGTCGGATACCGGAGAAGGGCACAATAGCGCGGCGTCCGCCATCGCCGCGGCGGGCATCGACGCCGGGTTCCATGTTTCGGTCCGCAAGCCCCTCGAAGAATCCGGCGGGTGGAACCGCGCGCTGGGCAATCTCTACAACACCCTGTTGCAGCGCTGCCCGCAATGGATGGGCGCGTACTACTCTCTGATCGAACGCTGGCGGCCCAACGAGCGGGATCTTTTCTACGCGCGGGTCCGCGGTTACATCGGCGACTTTCTGGATCTGGAAAAGCCCGACATCCTGCTCTCCGTCCATCCGATGCTGAATCACTTCATTCAGCGGTTCATCAAAGAGGAAAACCGGGACATCCCCTGCTACACGTTCCTGACGGATCCCTTTCCTCCGTTCTGGCGGGGCTGGGCTTCGCCGTATGTGGATCGTTATTTCGTCGCGACGGATGAAGCGCTGCAGTCGCTGACGGCGATGGACGTTCCCGCCTGGCGCATCGAGCGGGCGCCGATGCCGGTGCGGCCGCAGTTTGCGCCATCGAGTGAGGCGACGGCCGATCTTCGGCGTGAACTGGGGCTGGACGAATCGAGTGTGATTCTGGTCAACGGCGGCGCCCGCGGCGGGGGTCCGATTCTCGACGTCGTCAATACGGTGCGTCGCGCGGCGTGGAATACGAATGTTCTGGTCATCTGCGGAAAGAATCTTCGCCTGCGGCACGCCATTGAACGCATCGAAGACCAGCGCACGCGGGTGTTCGGATTTGTGGAAGACATCCACCGCTATATTGCCGCAGCCGATCTCGTGCTGACCAAGCCGGGCGCGCTGGCAACATTTGAAACACTCGCCTGCGGCGTTCCCGTGCTTTTGCTCGGAACGCGGGGCCTGATGCCGCAGGAATCCGGTCTGTTCCGCGCGGCGCGGCGCTACGAATTCGGATTTGGCGCATCGACCCTCGGCGAGATCGCCCGCATTGTGGAGATGGGCCCGCCGGTCTGGAACGCGCTGCGCTCCTCCATCGCTCACTTCTACCGGTTCAGTTCGGGCAGCGAGCTCATCGAAAGGATGTCCCCCGGGCATGCCGCTTGAACGAGTTTTTGTCACCGGCGTGACGGGCTTTCTGGGAAGCCATCTCGCCAGCCGGTTGCTGAAGCGCGGCTATCACGTCACGGCGCTGGCGCGCGGAGGCCGGAACGCCAGCGGGCGGGAGCGCGCGCTGGCAACGCTGGCGCGCGTCGTCGACGATCCTCAGAAAATGCAGGACTACGCCGCGCGTTTCGACGCGCTCGAAGGCGACATCGCGAAACCCCAACTGGGTCTCTCCGATGAAACGATCCGGACCGTCGCTCCCAACATCAACGCGGTGTGGCATTGCGCAGCCTCTCTCTCGTTTACCGAAGAGAACCGCGACGAAATCTTCCGGATGAACGTCGATGGCGCGGAAAACACGCTGCAGTTTGCCGCGCGCACCCGCGGCCGGCGCCTTCATCACGTTTCCACCGCATACATCGCCGGCAAACGCGCGGCGGCGCTGGAATCGGAGATCGACACGGGCCAGGAGTTCCGCAACGCCTACGAAGAATCGAAATGTCAGGCCGAAAAGCGCCTGGCTCGCGCCATGGCGGAAGGTGAAATTCGCGCGACCGTTTATCGTCCGGCGATCGTGATCGGAGAATCCGCCACCGGCCGCGTGACGCACTTCCACGGCGTCTACGCGTTCATCCGCGGCCTGTGGACGGCGCTCGAACGCGCCCGGCGGAAGATGCCCTCGAATGGAACCGTGCACTTTCCGATGCGCGTTCCAGGCAGCGATTCGACGACGCTGAATTTCGTCCCGATCGACTACGTGGCCGACGCCATGGCGTTCATCGGCGCCGATGACAGGAACACCGGCGGAACCTTCCATCTCTCCAATCCATCTCCGACGCCGAATGGGGAATGGCTGCCCAATGTCTGCCGGCTGCTCGGCGTTGAAGGAATACGGTTTGTTCCGCCGGCCGCGTTTCAGACCGAACCAATAACCCGGTTCGAGGCGCTCTTTCAACGGCAAATGGCGTTTTACTACATGTATCTGCAGGGCGAACCCCGCTTCGATTGCCGCCAGACACTCGCCGCCCTGGAAGGATCCGGTATTTGCTGTCCTCCCGCGAACGCCGAATTCATCCAGCACATGATCGGATGGTTCGTGAATTACCTGAAGTCGGGCGGCGACGCCAGCACGACCTGAGCCATCGCGGCCTCCGCTTTCATCGCGCGTTTCCTATTCGACGTCCCTCCCCGGACTCCACCGTTGAGGCATGCCGGGAGCGCTTCCGATTTGCCCTTTCGTCAGTCTGGCCCCAGCGTTGGCTTCCGACTTGCACCTTCAACAGTGAGACTCGAAGGAGGGCATCATGAAGCGACCAACGGCGAAACCGCCGGTCAAAGAAACGCCTCGAACCTGGCGCGGGAGCGGAAAACGAGGAACCAGCCCAACGCAATCCCCGGCCCTGAAAGACCCGGACCGGAAGAAGCGGGCGGCCATCAGTCCTTCCCTTCCCCATTCGAAAACGTTTGGACATTGACTGATCCACATTGCGGCAAGCCGGCGAAATCCCGCCTCACTAAAGGACACTGCGAGCAGCCCGATCCGCGTAAGCCGGCAGACGTCGACGGCGCCTACCATGCTCAATACGAACACTTTCCAGGAGACACCCGGTTTGGCGCCTGATCTGCAAACTTCAATCCAGGCGGACGGAGGGCGCAGCTCCGGATCGGAGAAGGCATCCATGACTCAGAGCGATCTCACGCTGTTGTTTTCACGCAATCACGGCGGACAGCCCTCGGTGCTGAGCGTCTATCTCGACGTGGACCAGTCCAAACAGGTCAATCTCCACCGGCGATTCGAAGACACATTCAAGAAGATGGCCCTGAAGGCCCGCAAAGCGATCAGCGACCGGCCGGAAAGGGACCGGTTCACCGACGCCGCGCAACACATCCAGGAATTCCTCGAGGTTTACTGGCCGGAACGGAAGTCGCTCGCCGCCTTTTATGATGCAACCGATGGCTTTTTCTGGCTCAAGGAGCTGGATTTCTCCGTCCCCGACCAGGCCCGCTGGGGCAGCGAAGCGTTTCTGCAGCCGCTGATCGCCGGGCTGGACCAGCTGGAAAACTACGGGGTCGCGCTGATCGATCGCGCAAGCTGGCGTCTATTCGTCGTTCTGCTGGGACGAATCCGGGAAATCCGTCGCCATGAGATCCCCACCGGCAGCGTCCGGCACATCAAGACCGCGGGAACCGATCATTCCGAATCGTCCAGCGGCATCCAGCGCAAGGCGGACAACCAGATCCGGCGGCATCTCGCCGGTCTGGCAAAGGAAATGGACAACCTGGCAAAGACAGAGAAACTGCGGCGCTTCATTCTTGCCGGAACACCGGAAATCACCGCGGAGTTCCGCGGGCTGTTGCCGACCCGCCTGAGATCTCTGGTCATGGGAGAGGTCGTTCTGGCGGGAGGCGCCACGCCTGCGGAGGTCCTGGCCGCTACACGTCCGGTGGCCGACAAGTACGAACACGATACCGAAGTCGAAAAGGTCAACAAGCTCGTCACGACAGCGGCCAAGAAAGGAAAAGCCGTCGTGGGACTGACCAATACCCTGAAGGCGGTGAACGCCGACCGGGTCTGGGAATTGCTCTACTGCGACGGCATCATCGCGCGCGGTTATGAGTGCCGGGAATGCGCCTCCCTGTTTTCCACGCGACCCACGCGCTGCGCCTACTGCGGCGCCCGCCTCGAACCGGTGGGCAACATCATCGAACGCGCCGTCGAACACGCCATGCGCAGGCATGCCCGCATTGAAGTCGTCACCGGACCGGCCAACGAGACGCTCAAGGAGGCCGGCGGAGTCGGCGCGTTCCTGAAAACCCGCACCGGAACACTGGCGGCCTGATGTCGGGGCGGTCTACAGTCCCCTGGTCACCCGGCCTTCGGCCAATCTCGTGACATGTGGCGATCCACCAGGCGCTCAAGTTCCGAAATAGCGAGATCGGAAACGTTCAGATCTCGCGCATGCTTCAGTATTTCCTCCAGATGACTGGAGAGCGATATCACCTTTCTGCGAAACAGATACAGCGAGTCATGCGCCGGCGTTGACAGCCGGTCGTAGATCCCGTTGAACTCCGATCGCTCCAGTTCGACGGCGATCCTGAACGCCTCCTCAATTGAGAGGTCCGGAACCGCCGCGTCGCGGCTTAACCGCTCCACAAGGTCGCGCGCCGCTTCCATCTCCTCCTGGGCCGGAAGGTCCGGGGCAATCATGCCTTCGGCCACACAGAGCCGCAGGAGTTCGGAATGTTGTTTTTCCCGCATGCCCATGTCCAGCCAGAGCGCGCTGAAGGAAGGAATCTCGGGAGAAAACCGGGACGCCATATTCAGATAGATCTCCGCTGCCTGCTCCTTGAGATCGATGAAATCGTGGTAAATGACTCCGGCATTGCTCATGCCCCGGCAGTTGCACCCGGCGTTCCATCGGAGATTGAAACCGTGGCCGGAGCCGGTCATGGCTCGAACATCGTGAATGACATGCTTGCAAACCCAGAAGCCCTTGAGCAATTCGTCCTGGAACTACTGAACCGGACTGCGTTTGACATTCCGGCAGCGATCCGTGATCAGGAGTGCCGGATTCGCAGTCTTGCTTTCAGTTGCGCCAGCATCCGGCCGTCGCTCCCGGCCCCGCCCAGAGCATGAAGAACCCGCTGCCCCGCCTCAAGCAGGGCGCGCACGAGCAACCGAACCATTCGCGCAGCAAGCATCATGGCGCCGAGCACGGATAGGACCACCACCGCCATGACCATCACAACGGCGATAACCAGAACATATGTTTCGACAAGGAACCGCATGACCTCTCCGTTTCCCTACTCCTCTTTACGTGCGTGAACCATCCCCCGCTATTCTCGTCAGCGCGACCGGGACCTGGCTCGGGCCCTCGTTCGTGTTCACCCCTTCGGCGTCTGACGGCAGAACCGGACCGACTGATTCGGCATCCGACGGCGGAACCGGATTGACTGCTCCGGCATCTGACGGCGAAGGTAAGAAGACGGAATCCGGTTGAGTTCTGATCGATTCAGTGCAAGCCATGTTCCTTAGCCCAACACCCTCAGCGGCGCGTCGTTTTTTGACGGCGCGCTGGCCTCTTTGGCTCACGCCCATCGATGTGCCGTCCGCTGAATGGCTTCCCACGTGCTGCGTCTGCGTGAGGAGGATCACAATCGTGGCTAAAACGCTTGCCGGAATTGGCTGTTTCGCCGCAGGCGCCGGCGTTGGAGCACTCATTGCGCTGCTTTATGCGCCAAGAGCGGGAAAACACACCCGCGCGCGTCTGCGGAGCTCCGCGGATCGAACGTTCCATCGCATTGACGAAATTCGCGATGATGTCCGGGGCTATATGTCCGAACTGGTTGACGATGTTTCTGAAACGGTCATGTCGGGCATCGGAAACTGCCGCAAAGCGGTTGACGCCGGTGGAAGTCGCGTTCAGCAGACCCTCGACAAGGTTCGCAGCGAGATCGGGCGGAAACTCGAACGCGCCGAATCGCTCGTCAAGTTCCCCGAACGAACCTGAGCCACCGCAGGCGGCTGCGAGGACAGAGGCATGCGCATCAGAAAATGTTCTGCTCCCCATCGACTTTCTCCCCGGCGCGGTTGGCGTTGACTTATAGCGTCGCGCGCGCGGGGGGTCCGGGCCCAACTGACGCTGGCGCACGTCCTGGAACCGCAACCGCCCCTCACGGAAACGGCTGCCGGGGCAGGCATCGCTCGAAATGAATGGAACGCAGGGATTACATTCAGGCAGTTGAGCGGACTGTTCGCGACTGAAGATGAAGCTGCACGAGGTGATTCAAGCCTGATTATTCGCAACAAGGAGAATCATTCATGTCGAAGAAGGAAGGAAAAGACACTTCGATCGCCGTGAGGCGTCCGTTCGCGGCGCGGCCGTGGCGTCCGGCGGAATTCGATACACTGTTTGACCGGTTCTTCAGCGGCGCGTGGCCTCGCCAGTTTCAGCGCCCGTGGTTCAACCCGCCGCTTCCCCACGAGTTCGGCATCGACGCGCCCCCGCTGGACCTCTACGAAGAAAAGAACGAACTCGTCATCAAGGCGGAGATTCCCGGAATCGCGAAGGAAGATCTCGACATCAGCGTGACCGAAAACATGCTGACCATCAAAGGCGAAAAAAGGAAGGAAGAAACCATCAAGGAAGTGGACTACTTCCGGTCCGAAAGAGATTTCGGCATGTTTTCAAGAAGCATCGAACTGCCAGTCCATGTGAAAGTGGACGGCGTCAAAGCGACGTTCCGGAACGGCGTCCTCGAAATCCGGCTACCCAAGACCGAGGCGGCCAAACACAACGTCGTCCATGTCCGGGTCGCCTGAGATCAGCCGCTTCACTTCCTGACAAAGGCGGTCCAGCCCCCTGGAGAAACCCTTTCTGACGAACAAGCAAAGCGATCCACGACCGTTCGAGTCCTGGATCGCTGTTCCCACTGTCACCGCGACACGCGGGTTGCTTTTAGACAGACTTTCGCCCGCCGGCAACGCATGGCTGCCACGCCTGACGATCCGTCAGTACGAACCGGCGGACGGCGATTGAAGCATGCAATGTTGACAGACACGCGTGACGCGCGGCTTCAGCGCCGGCGCGAATTGCGGCCTTCGGCGGTCCGTCCTTCCGTTCGTGAACGCTGCCGGAGTGTGCGGGCTTCCATATGGGTTTTGCCGAGATAGATGGACTCCAGCCTGTCCAGCAGCTGGAGTAATTCCGGAACGTTGTCGTCACGCCACGGCTTGTCATGTTCCATCATCTCGCCGGCGGTCTGCGCGTCATCCTGCTGGGACAGGGTGGACTCCGCCAGGGGAAACAGCGCCGCTTCCTCCTCCTTCATATGAGCGCGAAGGAGTTCCACGAGCCGGGTGGCGCAAAACACAAAGTCCTTTGAACTGGCCGAAAGAGTCGACTCATGCAGCCCCCGGATCAGCGACCGCTGACGGTCGTGCTCGAACGAGAGCTGGCTGAGTTTGGTGTAGTGCTTTTGTTTGTGGTCGATCAGTGCGGGAAACAGGAATCCCTCTTCACGGCCCTGATGGAGACGATCACCATATCCGTCCAGAAACTCCAGAAGATCCTCCACATCCCGCTCGTCCGGCTTCCGGCCATGCCTCGCCCGGCTCGCCATCTCTTCGAGGATGTCGAGCGCGCGCAGAATGTGCCGGTGATCTTCCAGCAGCAGTCTCGTGGACTCCATGACGCATCTCCATAACTCTGCCTGCAAGCGCGGCGCCACTGGCGGCAGGGATTATTGGGGTCAGTGTGGCAGTGGACCGGCTACATTTGCAATTGGACATTACAACATTCGACATTGGACAGCCGAAGGGGAAGCGGGCGGGTGGAGTCATCCGAACGGTCAGGGGAACAGCCTTCGGGACGCTTCCCTTCGGCTGTCCAATGTCCAATGTTGTGTTGTCGAATTTCAAATGGACTTTGTCCGGATTCCCCGCTGCCCCAATGATGTCCCCCTTCCCCACCAAGGGGGGTGTGCTAAGCTTGAGGGCTTTATTATGCAACTCGCTCACGTCAAGGAACTGGAAAGCAAGTACGTATTGGGAACGTACGCACGGTTCGATATCCTGGTGGACCGAGGCAGCGGCGCGTACCTGATCGACAAGTCGAACAAGCGTTACCTGGACCTGCTGTCGGGAATCGGGGTGAACGCCCTCGGATACAACCATCCGCGTGTGAAGCAGATGCTGCGAAAGCAGATCAAGCGGACGCTGCACATTTCCAACTATTTCTACCACGAATATCAGGGGCGGCTGGCCGAGAAGCTCTGCACGCTTTCGGGCCTGGATCGCGCGTTCTTCACCAACAGTGGAACCGAGTCCGTTGAAGCCTGCCTGAAGTTCGCCCGCGCCTGGGCGTCACGGGCCCGGACGAACGGCGAGCCGCCCCGCCATCGCATCCTGGCGCTGGAAAACTCATTTCACGGACGAACATTCGGCGCGTTGTCTGCCACTTCGGCAAAGAAGTATCGTGAGCCGTTCGAGCCGCTGGTGCCCGGTTTCGACTTCGTCCGGTTCAACGACGTGGCCGATCTCGAACGGAAGTTCACCGATGATGTCTGCGCCGTCATTGTCGAGATCGTCCAGGGTGAGGGCGGAATCTTTCCGATTTCCGCGGAGTTCTACCATCGCGTCCGCGCGCTCACTCGCGAGCGGGGCGCGGTGTTCATCGCCGACGAAATCCAGTGCGGTCTCGGACGCCTGGGGCGGTGGTTCGCGTTCCACCAGTTTGTGGAGCCCACCGACCGGGCCAATTTGCCCGATATCATTGCGTGCGCCAAACCGCTCGGTCTGGGAATTCCGCTCGGCGCGGTCATCCTGAAGGAAGAGGTGGCGTCAGCGATCCGGCCCGGCGAACATGGCACGACGTTCGGCGGCGGCCCCCTGGCCTGCCGGGCGAGCCTGGAGTACTTCAGGATTCTCGAAGAAGACGGCCTGCTCGAACACATTCGCGAGACCGGCGCTCACTTCAAGCGGAAGCTCGAAGGCCTGAGAGCGATCCCGATCGTCAAGGAAGTGCGTGGCGACGGCCTGATGCTGGCCATCGACCTGACCGTTCCCGGAAAAGATATCGTCCGCCGCCTGCTCGATAAGGGATTCATCATCAATTGCACGCATGACACGGTTCTGCGGTTCCTGCCGCCGTTCGTGATCACCGTGAAACAGATCGACAAATTCATCGTGGCGCTTAAAGCGGAGCTTGAAGAAGCCGCCGAAAAGCCCACGGCCTGATTCACGCAGATGTCTGACGTCAAGATCCTCTCCCAGGAAACAGTTTTCGAAGGCCGCGTGATCAAGTTGCGGGTGGACCGCCTCGTGGACCCCAGCGGGAACACCATTACGCGCGAGATCGTGGTCTATCCAGGCGCAGTGACCGTCGTGGCGTGTCCGACGCCGGATTCGGTGCTGCTGGTCCGCCAGTACCGGCACGCCACCGGAAAGACGCTGCTCGAACTGCCGGCCGGTGGAATTGAAACGGGCGAGGACCCGGCCAGAGCGGCCATCCGGGAACTGGAGGAAGAAACCGGTTATCGCGCCGGCCGGGTCGTTGAGCGGGCGCGATTCTGGACCACGCCGGGCTTCACGTCCGAATACATGTATCTCTATGAAGCGCTGGATCTGGTCGAGACCCAGACCCATCCCGATGAAGATGAAGCGATCGAAATTGTCCGCGCCAGCCGCGCCGAAGCGCTGCAAATGATCGACGACGGCCGGATCGAAGACGCCAAATCCATCCTCGGCCTGCTGCGCGTTTTTTCCCGACCATGACCGGCCCCGGCCGGAGCCTCGATGACGCCTGTCGCGTCACGTTAAGGAGTGATTCATGACCATCGATATCCAGAAGATCGTTACGTCCGACCAGGATCATCTGATCCATCCCCTGTTCCATCCCAACGATCAGACCAACCCGTTCGTGTGGGTCGAGGGCCGCGGCGCCATCCTGAAATCCGCCGACGGCAGGGAATACATCGACGGCCTGTCGGGCCTGTGGAACGTCAGCGCCGGTCACGGCCGCAAGGAACTGGCGGATGCGGCAGCGCGCCAGATGGAACGGCTCGCGTTCGTCTCCGGCTATGTCGGAGCAACCAATGTGCCGGCCGTGGAACTGGCGGAAAAGCTCTCCACGATCTGTTATCCCTCCATCAAACACTTCTTCTTTACTTCGGGCGGCGCCGAGTCGAATGAAAGCGCCTTCAAGACCGCGCGATTCTTCTGGATCAGCCAGGGCAAGCCGGAAAAGACCAAAATCATCAGCCGCGAATACGGATACCACGGCGTGACCATTGCCGCCATGAGCGCCACCGGAATCCCGGTCTTCTGGCCCATGTTCGGCGGCAAATTGCCGGGCTTCGTGCATATCCCTTCTCCTTATCCCTATCGTTTTGTTTCCAACGATCCGTCGGTCAGCCCCGGGGTGGCGGCCGCGAACCTTCTGGAACAGGCGATCCTCAAGGAAGGGCCGGAAACCGTCGCCGCCTTCATCGCCGAACCGGTACAGGGCTCCGGAGGGCTGATCGTTCCTCCGGATGACTATTTCCCGCGTATTCGCGAGATCTGCAACAAATACGACGTGCTGTTCATCTCCGATGAAATCATCACGGGGTTCGGACGGACCGGGGCATGGTTCGCTCTCGACCGCTACGGCGTCGAGCCCGACATGGTCGCGTTTGCGAAAGGCATCACTTCCGGATACATTCCGCTCGGCGGAATCGGCCTCTCCGACCGCGTGCAGAAGGTCCTCGCGGACGTCCCTCCGGAAAAGCGCTGGATGCACGCCTTCACGTACTCCGCGCATCCCGTGTCGTGCGCCGTGGGACTGGCCACAATCGCAATCTACGAGCGCGAAGGCCTGATTGAAGCCGCCGCAGTGAAGGGCAAGAAACTCTTCAACGGAATCCAGCAACTCGCATCACTCGACAAGGTCGGAAACGTCCGCGGCCAGGGAATGCTTACCGGGCTTGAACTGGTGGAAGACAAGGCCACCAAAAAGCCGTTCGACCCGAAACTGAAGATGGGAGAACGGCTGCACCAGGAATGCTGCAAGCGGGGTCTCTACAGCCGTCTGCGCGGGGATACCTATCTGCTCGCGCCGCCATTCGTGACCACGGACGCGGAGATCGACCGCATTATCAATATCGTCGGGGATTCAGTGCGGGCGCTGGGCTGAGGCCGCTGAAAATCCGGAAAGGTTTTTCCTCACAACGGGAGCATCTGGGGGCCTGACCGCCCAACCTTTCGGAATGGAAATCTCTGATTGAAGGAAATTCATTCCGAAACGCCGGGCGGTCATAGACCGCCCCTGCAAGACAGGCGGCTCTCCTCGCCTACTTGACCGGCGCGACCGGCACGTACTGCGGAAACACGTACGCGAACATCATCGAGATAATGGCCATCACCAGCATGAGCAGGATGCTGTGCTTGATCGTGAACCGGAACAGCTTGCTCTCATCCGAAGTGGTCATGCCCGTAGCGGCGACAGCCACAGCGATGCTCTGAATCGAGATCATCTTGCCCATCACGCCCGCCGAGGAGTTCACCGCCGCGGTCAGGATCGGATTGAGCCCCAGCTTGTTGGCGGTCACCACCTGCAGGTTCCCGAACAACGCGTTGGCGGACGTGTCGCTGCCGGTGAGAAACACGCCCAGCCATCCCACGATCGCGCTGAAGAACGGGAATGCGCCGCCCGTCGCGGCCAGGGCCAGCCCCAACGTTGATGTCATCCCCGAATAGTTCATGAGATAGGCCAGCCCGAGCATGCATGCGATGGTGAGCATGGCAAACTTCAGCTGCTTGAACGTCGCGACGTAGACACCGACCACCCGTTTGGGCGACACCCCGAGGAAGATGGCCGCCGCCAGCGTGGCCAGCAGGCATGCGCTTCCGGAAGCGCTCAGCCAGTTCACTTCAAACAGCGCGGGATACGGCGAGTCCTTCGGAGTCACAGGGGGTACCTGGACGATCATGTTATGCAGTCCGGGAACGGCAACTTTGTTCAACCGGCCGTTCGGCGTCGGGTGTTCCACCGGCGCGGCGCGCAGCGTATCGGTCAGGAACCCATCGGTCCACTGGTTGATCGCCAGCTTGATCGGCGGATGTCCGACCAGCAGCACGGCCACGACCAGCAGCATATAGGGCAGCCATGCCATGAACACCGCGCTCGGTTCGTGTTTGCTCGCGGCATGGCTGATGGGCTGATCCCCTTCCAGCCGCATGATGTTTTTCGGTTTCCACAGTTTCAAGACCACAACCATTACGCCGATGCCTGTAAGCGAACTCAGGATATCGGTGAGTTCCGGACCGAGCGTGTTCGAAACCAGTAGCTGGACGGAAGCAAACGAGAGACCACAGGCCGCAATCGCCGGCGCCACTTCCATCGCCCTTTTTCGTCCGGACATGACCACAACGAGATATCCGGGAATGACAACCGACACCATGGCGCAGAGGCGGCCGACCATGGCGCTCAGACTCAGCACCGGGAGGCCGGTTACGTTGGCCAGCGTCGTGACCGGA
The DNA here is from genome assembly GCA_036274645.1 of Terriglobia bacterium. Classification (GTDB taxonomy): domain Bacteria; phylum Acidobacteriota; class Terriglobia; order 20CM-2-55-15; family 20CM-2-55-15; genus DASUFH01. Next base: position 7,991 of record DASUFH010000158.1, on the reverse strand, counting down.
ATACCGATTGAACCGAAGGCGACAGGGGCCGTATTGGCCAGCAGGCAGATGCCCGCCGCATAAAACGGGTTGAAGCCCAGACCGGCCAGCATCGCGCCAGAAACCGCAACCGGCGCGCCGAATCCGGCCGCGCCTTCGATGAAGGCGCCGAACGAAAACGCGATGAACATGGCCTGCAGCCGGCGGTCATCGGTGAGTCCGCCAATCGAGTCCTTGATGACTTCGAACTTCCCCGTGTCCACCACGAGCCGGTAGAGCATGATCGAACTGAAGACGACCCACGCAATCGGAAAGATGCCGTACGCGGCGCCATACAGAGTCGACATCACGGCCAGCTGGGCCGGCATGCCGTACACCGCCAGCGCAACCACGAGCGCCGATCCGAGCGCGGTCAGCGCCGACATCCAGGCCGGCTTCCGCAGCGCGCCCAGCATCACGAACAAGACGACGATCGGTATGGCCGCCACGATCGCCGATAGACCGAGGCTGCCCATCAAAGGCTCATAGTTGTGCGTCCACATATCTTCCTCATTCCCCATATCGGCACAGATTCACATCTACGCCGTCGACTCCGAGCAGGGTGTCCGGAGGCTGTCGAAAACTGTATGGTGAGATCCAGCAAAAAGGGGCCAGACCCCAGAAGTCGGCCCACACCCGCATGCCGACCGACCGGAGAACCACGCCGGCAAACCAAGAGTTCTAAAGCGCTCAGTTGGGACGGGATCTCCGGCCGGCAAGAATATTCAAAACGGCGGGTGAGCGCAATCCCGGGATTATTAACAAACCGTGAACAAACGACTTCCGGGATGGGAACTAACGCGAAATGGAGAGCCGATACCGGCCGGAGTTGTAGACCATTGCGCCGGTTTTCCCGTTCTTGTAGGAGCTGCGGACTTCGATCACGTACGAACCCGCGGTCAGGGGAACGCTGCGGATGATCTCCGGCTGTCCGTTGCCGCCAGTTGAGGAGTGCGCGATTTCCTTGCCGTTGGCGTCGTACAGAAACAGATCCAGGTCATTGGCGTCCGCCGTGCCGGCCGGCCCGAGGCCCACGATATCGAGCCGGATGGTCGCCGGCCCGCCGGCGCTGTTGAACCAGAAGAAGTGCGCCGCCTGCATGAGATTGGCTTTCCGCAACGTCAGCGAGTCCACCTCGCCAAAGACGGGATCGTTACCCGGAATCGGACGCGGGAACGGATCGGCCACGCTTGGATCCGCGCCGGAGCGGTAATCGATCCGGCGGAGCGCAGCCAGGCTGCGTGTCGCGTCGATGGCGCCGGGATTGCGATCGACAAACCGGTCGAGGAAGAGCGGGAGATAGACGAACCGCGTGGAGCGCAGGTCCACAAGCGCCGTCCAGATGGCCGCAAAAGGAACCTGGATCGTGTCTCCGGCGTCCGGACGATCGTCAAACAGGTCCCAGAGGAGCGATCCGATCGATGTCTCGCTCCAGTATCCCGGAACGTCACCGGCCGGAACGTTCTCTTCCAGGTCGGTACGGTATACCGACCCGCCGTTCGCGCCGCGCGAGTCCCGGTAAACCGAATCGTTGCGGACCGCGCTTGAAATGAAATTCGCCAGCCCTTCCGACCACGCCAGACGGGGGTCTTCAACGTCGCCGGAGCCATGCGCTCCTCCCGGCGAATCGTCCGAGGAGAATCGCGCCGCCAGCATGTGCGCGTACTCGTGCAGGATCACGGCGTCGTCGAACTCATCCGAATCGGTCGCGCGGTCGCCCAGCACGTAGGCGGTCCCCGACGCCGGGTTGAAACGTGTCGTGCCGACATAGCCGTCACGCGCGTTTCCGGAACGGTTGGTGTTGCGGGAACTCCAGTAGATCGTGACGCCCGGCGCGATCCAACGGAAATCCGCCAGTCCCACCAGGTCGTTGGCCCGCTGAATCTGCTCCAGAATATTGAAAGCGCCCGCCCGGCGGCCTGTTTCCACCATGGAAATGAACGCCCCGGGATCGAGAGCGCTGACGTTCTCGGACTGAATCGCATACGGCGCGTTCCCGCTGGTGTTGTCGAGGACCACGATGTCGGAATCGCTGCGGTGACTGATGACGCGAACCGTCAGATTCGCTTTAGCCGGAACGGCTACCTTGAACCGGCCAAGTTCGTCGGTCTGGGAAACCGATGTGACAAACTCCATCACGGGATCGTAGACCTCGATCGCCGCGTTCCGAACCGGAACGTACGTGGGTCTCGACAGGTCCAGCCCGCTGTCGGTCACGTCGAATTTCTGGTAGAAGACCCGGCCTTCCATCGTCCCGGTCAGCTGAAGGCCGTTCATTGAAGCGATCCGGATCAGCTGCGGTGTGGAACTCCTCCCTCCGCTCCTCAGTTTCAGGCTGACGTACCCGGGTTCCGTCTGGAGGGGAACGTCGATCATGATCGATCCGTCCGGCCCCGGCCGCGGCGCTACGGCGCGATTGCCGACGAACGCAACCGTGTCGATTCCCAGATTCTCCGCAAATATCTGCAGCGCGCCGCCGGGACGAATCTCGTCCTGCGGATCGACCTTCTGAATGGACGGCCGCGCGACAACCGGATTCGGCACAAAGGTCGGGCCAAACGGAACAACCGGTTCGACGGAAAGGAAGCGGGCGCCGTCCCGCGTACCCAACACTTCCAATCCGTAGATGGGCGCGGTGGATCGCACCGTCAGAAAGGCCGCGCCCGGTTCCAACACAGTGTTGTCCGGCGCGAGACCCAGTTCCCCCAGGCGCTGGGCCATCTTTTCGTTAGGCCCCAGGGAAAGCGTTTGCTGCGCCACCGTGGTCCCATCGGCGCTGCTCAGGGTCAGCTCCACCGTGGCCGGCCGGGAGCCGGCGTTGGCCAGCGCGATCCCGGTGTAGATGGAATCGTTGTTGATCACCTGGGAAAACAGCAGGCGATCCATCGGCGCCGCCTGCAGCGGCGAGGCCGTCAGGCCGGTCCCGGACTCGAAAAGAACCAGCCCGGCCAGCGGCGCGCCGTCCGACTCCACCACGACCCAGCCGGCGCGGATCGACCGGAACGGGCCGGGCCATAAGTCCGCCAACCGAAGCTGCCGCGTTCCGTTGGCAGGGACTTCAAACGTCTGACGGTTGACCGGCTCGGAACGGCCCCGGTCGTAGAGGCTGACGGTCACCATTGTCCCTGCGCCATTGGGATTCACCAGTCCGATCGTGGAACGGTAGGTACCCTCCGTCACGAAATGCGGCGCCACCCGAACCGTGTCGCCATCCGCCGCCCCGGATCCGTTGATGAGCAGACGCGCGTCCCCAACCGTCGCGAACTCCGACGCCACGACGCCCGACGGCGACGTGACACGCGCCCAGACCGCTCCCCGCGGCGCCGGGGTCGACCACTGCTCCCGTGGACCCAGCGTCGGCCGGTCCGGCCCCCGCACATCATTCCCACGGCTGTCATAAAACGAAATGGTCGGCGTGGCGTTCCGGGTTCCCGGATTGGTGACGATAATCGTGGCGGACCCGCTGTCGGCGTCCGGTATATAGGGAATGATCTGGGTCGTCAGGGCAATGGCCGTCTCGGAACTCGCCAGAACGTTTTTGAAGTCGCCCGCCGAATACTCCCCGTACAGTCCGGACGTCAGACTCGTCGCCTGGACCCACCCGCTGGCCTTGCCACCTCCAAACAGAACCGACGAACTGAGCGCAAGCTGCCCTCTCGGAGGGATCTGATACCGGACCGGATTCACCACTTCGGCCCGGACCAGGCTTCCATCCTCCTGATAAAAGGAAAACTGAACATCGGCGTAGTACGGCGACGGATTTGTGACCGCGATCTGACTCCCGAATCCCTCCCCCTGCGTAATGCGGGGGAAGTTCAGGGTCGACTGCGCCCACCCATTGGGCACGGCCCCCAATATCGCTAAAAATACTACCGCGCTGCCAAGCGCGCGAAATTGCACTCTCGATGCTCCGAATGGAATTGATAAGTCGGAAGAACCGCGGAGGCCCCGCGGGTCGTCAGGCCGTCTAATTTACCACGGATGACCTCGCCTGCGGCAACGGCGTGCGCTTATTGTCAGGAACGCTGCTGCGGTAGTGAAATCGCCCCGATTTGACGGTACAGCGAAAGAAAATCAAACGAGTTCCAGCCCTCGACGATCTGGCCGTCGCGCACCCGCGCCATGCACATGCCCCAGAAATCCACGGGTTGTCCCGTCGCCGGCATGCCCAGATCGTGTCCATGGTGCGTCCCCGTCACGTGACAGAGCGCGCTCCCCATGTCTCCCGCACAAACGGTTCGCACAACCTCGATCCGAATGTCGGGAAACGCCGATTTGAACGTCTTGAAAAATGGTCGAAACGCCTCGCGCCCCTGAACCGGAGCGCCGTTTTCGCTCAATCCGTGAGCCACGCCATCCGCCGCAAACAAGCGGTCAATGGTGTCCTCTTTCCCTTCATTCCACAGATCGTTGAACCAGGCGCGCAGAACAGCATCGGCAGGAGCAGGAGCGTCAGCCATGAGAGATTGTCCTCGGATGAAAGAAATAAGATTTTAACCGCATTTTTCCTTTTGTGTCGCCAGGAAAATCCAGGACGCGGCCCCATCCAGTCTGGTTTGCAGGGGCGGTCATAGACGTCATAGACCGCCCCTACAAGCAGACGGGGGCTCAATATGCTTCCATTGTGCAAAGCCTTCCGGTGTGACAGGAGACAGGAGGAGAACCCGGCGCCCGTCCTGAGTCCGGTATGTTGATGCCCTGCGAAGCGGCAGGGGGTCATTTACTGTATTGTCCGGGGGGACCGCCCATACAGGAAGACGCGGCGCAAAGCCCTCGCTTTAACACGTGTGCGAAGATCGGAGGGATTCTCGACTTTGTCGTCGACCGATCCGAAACCCGCAAGATAGTCCATCGGCGCAAAATAGCCGTCCTCGCCCTCAGCGCTGAATCGGCGTAGCGGCCCCTGGACGAGCGGCTCGAAAACGTCCGGACCGAATGGCTTTGCGATCGACGGCTGGTAGCCCGGCAGGGCCGTCAACGGCTGCCTTCTAACCGACGGCGCGAGCGTCGGACTCATGACGTTGTCGGCCTCGTCCGCGTGATCGAAACCCATGGCGTGTCCCAACTCGTGAATGACCACCGTCAGCAGATCGAACGCCCTGGCGTTGTATTCCGGCTGGCCATCGACGAGCCAGCCCGCCCCGGCGCCATCCCGATCGATCCAAACGGTGTCCCCAAGGCTGATACCCAGGGTGGCCCCTTCGAGATCGGCAATGACGAACCGCGCTTCATTGAGAACACGCGCCTGCGCGTCGGACAGGCCCGAATCCGTCCATACGGATCTGGCCTTCTGGACGACCGACTCGAGACTCGCATACGTTACCGTCTCGATCGTCTGCGCTGCTGCCGGGGACTCTGCGCCGGCTTCGAGATGCCCACCGGTGTGGATGACCAGGTTGCCGCCGCCGAGCAGTTGCTCGATGGTTTGAGCGCCCGTCCAATTGCTGGAGAGCAGCAGTTGTGTTCCCTTCCACAGCGTGATGCCGATCGTATCGGAAAAACCCGGCTCGCCTGGATCGGTCAGCGTGACGATCAATGTCAGGTTTCCTCCCAGCGAGATTGTCTTCGCCGGATCGGTAATGTCCTGAAGATTGGCCTTGCTCACGAACGTTGCCGTATGCGCAACGGGATCCACAGCCAACGACTGCATCGCGTTGGCCTTGATCTGATAGACAATGCCGTTCTGACGAATGATGACGTTGGCGTGTCCCTGCAGCGCCGAGAGCTGTTTGTTGAACTTCACATTGAAACCGAAGTTCGTGCGTAAACCGTCGGCGCCGGCATACACCCCCGCGGAATCCTCATTGATCAGGTACCCGCCGCCGGTAACCATGTATTCGAGTGGTCTCGTTACAGTCACGAGCGCGTCATCACTGGAATCGTTCCGCGTGTAGTAGTTGCCGACCACGAATCCGATCGTGAACGATTGCGCGTCCGCGTTGCCCAGGTTGACCACCCAGTTGAACGTCGCGATTCCCACGAGAGAGTCGGACGCCTGGAGAAGCGTCACGGGAATGTTGGCGGCAATCGTCGCCCCGGTATCGCGATTGACGAACGTGACCGTCGCGTTCGTAATGACTCCGCCGTCGGGATCAATCAACGGCAGAACGGCCGTGATGTCCTGAATAACGGCGCGGAGTTCAATGGTGGCCACGCTGTTCGAAATGGAGGGTGTGGCCACGAGCATCGGGCCGATGTAGCTGACGCGCGCGTCTTCCTGCGAAACGACGATGGTGATTGACGCGGTCGTTGAAGCGCCGTCATCGTCGGCGACGTTCACCCGGACAATGTAGGCGCCCGGCGCGACGCCCATCTTCCCGGAGAGTATCCAGGAGTTCGCCGTCAAACCGGCAATGCTCAGGCCCTGCGGCAGGCCGGCGCTGAAGGCGCCGCCGTTGAAGTTGAACGACGAAGTCACGCTGAGCGCGTCAGCGGGAACATCGGTTGCGGTAATCGTCACCGGCGTCACAGGATCGCTGTACTGAACCGACTGGCTGACGCTGCTCAACGACACCGCCGGCGCCACGTTTCTGACGGTCACCACCACTGTCGCCATTCCAACACCGGAGTCATCATCCGCAACGCGGACCGTCGCGGTGTAAACGCCATTGTCGGCATACACATGGCTGAGCGAGAAGGAATGATCCGGATTCAGTTGGAGGGTCTGCGCGCCCGACCCGTCGCCGTAGTCAATGGTCGCTGTCCACACATCGAGCGTGCCCACATCCGAAAAGCTTCCGGTTCTCGAGAACAGAGTTCCTTCGTCGATCGCGGTGGCCGCGCCGGCAGTCACAACCGGGGAAACATTACTGACGGTCGTATTCAACGAAACGCTGTCTGAGGCTTCCCCACTATCCGTAACCTGCACGCCAATCGAATAGACATCCGACGCCGTTCCAGTCGGATTGTCGTCGAGATACTGATGCATGAGCGTGAATGTCGTCACTCCCGCCGCCAGGTTGAACCCGACAGGCAGGCCTTCGCCCCAGGTAACGGTGACGCTATGCGGATCCGCGGTGTCTGGATCGGTAAAGCTGACCACCAGCGTGACCGTGCCGTTTTCATTGACGACGGGCGTCACTGTTGCGGACACAATGGCTGGAGCGTCGTTGACGGGATTCACCGTCAGGCTCACCGTGGCCACGTTCGAATCCGCCTCGCCATCGTTCGCTTTGTACGTGAAGCTGTCCGGTCCGTTGTAGTTCGCATCCGGCGTGTAGCTGAACGAACCGTCCGCGTTCAGCGTCAGACCGCCGTGCGCGGGACCCAGCACCAGAATCGCCGTCAACGCATCGTTCTCGACGTCCGTATCGTTGGCGAGCACTCCCGGCGCCGACACGACCAGCGGCGTATCTTCGTCCGTGTTGTAGCTGTCCGCCACGGCCATCGGCGCGTCGTTCACCGGATTCACCGTCAGGCTCACCGTGGCCACGTTCGAGTCCGCCTCGCCATCGTTTGCTTTGTACGTGAAGCTGTCCGGTCCGTTGTAGTTCGCATCCGGCGTGTAGCTGAACGAACCGTCCGCGTTCAGCGTCAGACCGCCGTGCGCGGGACCCAGCACCAGAATCGCCGTCAACACATCGTTCTCGACGTCCGTATCGTTGGCGAGCACTCCCGGCGCCGGCACGACCAGCGGCGTATCTTCGTCCGTGCTGTAGCTGTTCCCCACGGCCACCGGCGCGTCGTTCACCGGATTCACCGTCAGGCTCACCGTGGCCATGTTCGAATCCGCCTGGCCATCGTTCGCTTTGTACGTGAAGCTGTCCGGGCCGTTGTAGTTCGCATCCGGCGTGTAGCTGAACGAACCGTCCGCGTTCAGCGTCAGATTGCCGTGCGCCGGCCCCAGCACCAGAATCGCCGTCAACACATCGTTCTCGACGTCCGTATCGTTGGCGAGCACTCCCGGCGCCGACACGACCAGCGGCGTATCTTCGTCCGTGTTGTAGCTGTCCGCCACGGCCATCGGCGCGTCG
>DASUFH010000157.1:0-8757 GCA_036274645.1 Terriglobia bacterium | reverse complement strand
CTTTCCTGAAAAGAGGACGGTATCCTGCACGACTGTTCACGAAAAAGTTGCAAGGAGAGTCCATGCAGAAGGGCCGTCGTTTGGTTATGGCGGGAGTCGTTACGTTGTTGTTTTCGCTGACCGTGATGCTTTCGGCACAGTACGGCGTGAAGAACGCCGAGTGGCCGGTGTTTGGCGGCGATCTGGGAAGCACCCGCTATTCCCCTCTCGATCAGATCAATCGCGACAACGTCAACACGCTTCAGGTCGCGTGGACCTTCAAGACGGATAACTACGCGCCGGCCCCGGTACCGCAGAGCGAGTCGACCCCCATCATGGTGAAGGGCGTTCTCTATTTCACGGCCGGCCCGCGCCGCAATGTCATTGCGCTCGACGCGGGCACGGGAGAGACGCTGTGGGTGTACCGGCCGGATGAAGGTGTTCGCGGTGACCGCGCGCCGCGGAAGAATACGCGTGGGGTGTCGTATTGGACCGACGGGCGTGAAGAACGAATCATTCTGGTGACTCCGGGTTTTCATCTGATCGCCCTCGACGCGCGTACGGGACATCTGGTTTCCGGATTCGGCAAGTCCGGCATCGTGGACCTCTTCGAGGAAATGGATCTCGACTACAAGGGCGACCTCGCCGGTCAACTCGGCAATTCCTCGCCTGCGGTGGTTTCCAACGACACGATCATCGTGGGCGCGGCGCTTCCGGTTGGAACTCGCGTCAACAAGGAGAACGTGAAAGGAGACGTTCTCGCCTTCGACGTCCGCACCGGGAAGAGGAAATGGGCATTTCATACGATTCCGCGCAAGGGCGAACCCGGTTATGAAACCTGGAAGACCGGCGCTGAATTTACCGGCAACGCGGCGGTCTGGACGACGTTTTCGGCGGATGAAGAGCTGGGCTATGTCTACCTGCCCGTTGAGGCGCCGACACACGACACGTACGGCGGTCATCGGCATGGCGACAATCTGTACAGCAGTTCGCTGGTCTGCGTGGACATCCGGACCGGAAAGCCGGTCTGGCATTTCCAGCACACGCATCATGACATCTGGGACCGCGATACGCCGTCTGCGCCGATTCTGGTCGACCTCCGTGTGGATGGCCGGCCGGTGAAGGCGGTTGTCCTGCTCACCAAGCAGGCTTTCGCGTTCGTCTTCGACCGGACAAATGGGCATCCGGTCTGGCCGATCGAAGAGCGCCCCGTCCCTCCGTCGGACGTGCCCGGCGAGGTGGCGTCGCCGACACAGCCGTTTCCCACGAGGCCGCCCGCTTTCGATTTGCAGGGCGTCTCCACGGACGACCTTATCGACTTTACGCCGGCCTTGCGAGAGCAGGCGCTGGCGGCGGTCCGGAATTACCGGCTCGGTCCGCTGTTTACACCTCCGTCGCTGGCGGCGGCGCCCGACGGAACACGGGGGCTGATGATGGTTCCACAGTTCAACGGCGGCGCGAACTGGGAAGGCGGCGCCGCCGATCCCGAAACGGGCTTTGTGTATGTTGGCACGGCGCGCAATTTCTCGACGCTCGCGCTGGTTCCATCGAGCGGTCAGGTGACCAGCGATTACATCCTTTCGCAATCCGGTCCGCGCGGCCCGGATGGATTGCCCCTGCTCAAGCCGCCCTATGGCCAGATCGTCGCCTACGACATGAACAAGGGCGAGATCGCGTGGCGCGCCGCCAACGGCGATACACCGCCCAATATCAAGAATCACGAGGCGCTGCGCGGGCTGAACATCCCGGCGACGGGCAGCGTTTCACACGCCGGCCTCCTGGTGACAAGGACTCTGCTGTTCGCCGGCGAAGGGCTGACCGGGCAACCCTACTTCCGGGCGCACGACAAGAAGACCGGCAAAGTACTCTGGGAGACGCGAATTCCCACCGGCGGTTCGCAGTCGGGATTGCCGATGACGTACATGTTGAACGGACGACAATACGTCGTCTTCGCCGCTTCGGGCACAGATGGTTCCTCCGCCCAATTGATCGCATATGCTACCGCCTCCACCGGGGGCAGGGGCGCGGGAGCCCGCGCGGGAGGCAATCGTGGTCGCTCGGGGCGCGCGCCGCGAGGTCGCTTCAGGAACTCGAGTCCATACGCCAACCGCGCGTGTACCATTCATCCCCTCGTTGCGTCTCTACCTCCCGGTTCTCCTCGTGGCTGTTTTCCTGCCAATGGTGGTTCTCACGGAGCCGGCCGGGATTGGATCAACGGGCGCCGATTGGCCGTACCACAGCGGAGATCCGGCGGGAACGAAGTATTCCCCGCTGGCGCAAATCAACGCTGCAAACGTCAGCCAGTTGAAAATCGCCTGGCGCTGGAAGTCTGTGAACCTCGGACCACGTCCGGACTACAACTGGGAAGTAACGCCCCTGGCGATCGGCGGCAAGTTGTTTTTCTCGGCGGGCGCCGCGCGCGCGGCTGTCGCGATTGACGGCGCTACGGGCGATACGCTGTGGACGTATCACCTGGAGGAAGGCGAACGAGCGAATCGCGCTCCACGGTCCAATAATCGCGGCGTGGCGTATTGGGCCGACGAGAACGGACGAGGGCGCGTGCTCCTGATCACGCTCGGCTATCAGCTGGTGGCTCTGGACGCCGAGACCGGAACTCCTGTGAAGGATTTCGGGACCGATGGGATTGTGGATCTCTGGGTCGGCCTGCTTGAAGGAACCGGACGCAAAGTGGAGCCCGGACAGATCGGCGCGTCGTCTCCGGCGATCGTGGTTGGCGATGTGGTCGTGGTGGGAGCGGCGCTGCCCGCGGGTGGGGCCCCGCGAACAAAGACCAACGTGCCGGCGTTCGTGCGCGGCTATAGCGCTCGCACGGGCAAGCTGCTGTGGACCTTTCACACGATTCCACGTCCGGGCGAGTTCGGTAACGATACCTGGAAGGACAACTCCTGGCAGTATACGGGCAACACCGGCGTCTGGGCGCCCATGGCCGCGGATCTCGAACTCGGCTATGTCTATCTTCCCGTCGAAATGCCCACGGGCGACTATTACGGCGGACATCGTCCGGGCGACAACGTGTTCGCGGACAGCCTCGTTTGCCTGAACGCGAAAACCGGGGAGCGCATCTGGCACTTCCAGGTGGTCCACCACGATATCTGGGACTGGGATCTCGCCTCGCAGCCTGTTCTGCTCGACGTCACGATTGAAGGCAAACCTGTGAAGGTCGTTGCGCAGGTAACCAAGCAGGGGTTCACCTTCGTCTTCGACCGGGTTACGGGTAAGCCCATCTGGCCCATCGAGGAGCGCCCGGTCCCCGCGTCGACGGTGCCCGGCGAAGTGACGGCGCCGACCCAGCCGTTCCCCACCCGACCGCTCCCCTTCGATCGGAACAGTATCAGTGAAGACGATGTGAACGATCTGACACCGGCAGTCAAAGCGGAAGCCCTGCGCATTATTTCGCAGTACAAAACCGGACCCGTCTACACACCGTCGATCGTGCAGGGCGAAGGCGGAAAACTGGCCACGCTCATCGTGCCCCACAATCAGGGCGCAGCCAACTGGCAGGGCGCCGCTGCGGATCCGGAAACGGGCTTCTTATACGTGCCCTCGGAGACCACCTGGTGGGCCAGCGCGATGGTCCCGGGCCGTGAACGCAACAGCGACATGAACTATGTGGGCGCGTATGTCCGCGTGGAAACCCCGCTCGGACTTCCGCTGGTCAAGGGGCCGTGGGGGCGAATTACGGCGATTGATCTGAAGACGGGCGACCACGCCTGGATGGTTCCGAACGGACACGCTCCGCAGTACGTCGTCGACAACCCCGCGGTCAAAGACGTGGACCTCAGTGGCATGGGCCAACCGGAACGCGCCCCCCTGCTGGTTACCAGGACCCTTCTGTTTTCCGGCGATGGCAGCGGCATGTTTTCTTCCGGCCCCGGCGGCGGTGGCCCTCTGTTCCGCGCGCTGGACAAGGCAACCGGAAAAACGCTCTATGAAATGGAGTTGCCCGCCAATGAAACCGGCATTCCGATGACCTACCTGGCCAATGGCAAGCAGTACATTGTTGTCGCGGTTGGCAGGCGGAATTTCCCGGCTGAACTGGTGGCGTTAGCGCTGCCGGAGGCGGCGTCGAGTCGATAAAAAATGGCCGGCGCCTGAACGAGCCTTCACTGCAGGAGGCGCGGCGTCGAGAGTGAAAGGATCAAAGCGCTTATGCAAAACGCCCGTGTTCCGATCGTTTTTTCCGTAACGGCTGCCGCTGTTCTCTGGGCGGCCGGAGCGGGCGCCCGCCCGCAGGACAACTCCAAAACAATCAGCCAGTCCGACTGCACGGTGGCAAAACTTGGCGACAGTATTCCGGTTTCGGCCATCGGTGAGCCCGTGTCGGCGGTGACGCTGGAAGCGCCACGCTGGGTGGAGGCCGCAAGAAATCTTCCGGCTTATTGCAGCGTGAATGGATCGATGGCGCCTGTGGATCAGTCCCCGACCGCCAGACGGATCAACTTCCAGGTGGCCATGCCGTCCACGTGGAGCGGACGCGCCGCCCAATTGGGCGGCGGCGGCATGAACGGCAGTATCCCGGGTCTAACCGGAAACCCCTTCGGAATGGGCTTCGTCACCTATGGCAGCGATTCCGGTCATCAGGCTGGAGGCTTCGGCGGCGGCGGTGGCGGACTCGCAGCGGGAGGCCGTGGCGGATTAGCCGGAGGCGGTCGCGGTGGCGCTGCTGCCGGCGGCGCTGGTGGTCCGGCGGCGGGAGGCCGTGGCGGACCTGCGGCCGGAGGTCGGGGTGGTCCTGCCGGCGGCGCCGGTGGTCCGGCGGCGGGAGGCCGTGGCGGTCCCGCGGCCGGAGGCCGCGGGGGAGCTGCAGTTGCGGGCCGAGGTGGACCTGCGGCCGCGGGCCAGGGCGGTCCTGTGGCCGGAGGCCGAGGCGCTCCCGGCGCGGGGAGAGGCGCCGCGAACGGCGCCAGTCCGGATGACTGGGCGTTGAACGACGAAGCGATCCGGAATTTTGGCTACTTGCAACTGAAGAAGACCCACGATGCCGCAATGGCGCTCATTGAACGGATGTATGGCGCCAGGCCCACTTATAACTACTACATCGGTTCATCGCAAGGCGGGCGCGAGGCGCTCACGGTCGCCCAGCGCTACCCCCAGGATTATGACGGTGTCGCCGCGAACGTCCCGATTGTCGGATTTTCCTCCCTGATGTTGTCGCGTGCGCTGAACCGCATTCAGGAAAAGCCGCTCGATAACTGGGTGACCAACGCCAAGGTCAACGCCATTCGCGGCGAGTTCATGCGCCAGTGTGACAAGCTGGACGGACTGGTGGACGGCATCATTAATAACTATATGGGGTGCCGCGCGATCTTTGACGTCAAGCAGGGCCAGTCCGGACGCCATCCCTGGGCGGCGAAGCGCTGTCCGGACAACAAGGATCCGAACCCCGCCGACACCAGCGCAAACGCCTGCCTGACCGACGGTCAGATCTCGACGCTTGAATGGGTGTACAGCCGGTATCCGGCTTCCGTGCTGGCGAACGGCGCGACAACATTCGGCATGTGGGTTCCGAACACCGATCCCAGCGGCAGCGGCATCATTGCCAACACCCGTTACGCCGGGCAGGAAGGCGCCGGCGCCAACGCCGGAAAATACACGTGGATGGGCCAGCTGGGCGTCACGGGGTTTCTGATGAAGGATCTCGACGCGAACGCGCTGGATTACACCGAAAGCAAATACGCCGACCGGCGGCGTGAGCTTTCGGCGATCCTCGACTCCACGAATCCGGACCTCTCCGCTTTCGAGAAACGCGGAGGCAAGATGATTGTCGCCATCGGCACAAACGACACGCTGGCGTCACCCGGAGCGCAGCTCGACTATTATCAGGCGGCGCTCGACAAGATGGGGCGATCGAAATTGGATGGCTTCGCCCGTTTCTATGTGCTGCCGCAAACGGGACATGGACTCAGCGGAACGAACTACACGACCGACGGCGACGGCAAGCCGCATGAAGCGAGACAGATTCCGAACACGTTCGACCGGGTCTCGCTTCTGGTCAACTGGGTGGAAAAGGGCGTGGCGCCCGGCAAGTCCGTTACGGTGACGGGTGGGGGGCGCAGTCTGCCGATGTGCTCCTATCCGGATTACCCAAAATACAACGGCGGACCCGCCGACGCGGCGGAGTCCTACCAGTGCAGCGCCCGCTAGTAGCTTAGCTGGGTCATAAGAGGGCGCCTGACCAGGGGGAGGGACCAGGGGGAGGAATGAGCGCTTCAGTGACGTGATAAGCAACTGACAATGGCGGGTTCGGCCATTGACCTTGATAATAGGTTCGCACAGCATTGTCGTTTTCCTGAGTGGAGGGCGTATAGTCCGTCAGGAAATAAACGAGGGAGACGCATATGATCCGATTCATTCAGCAGACGTTCTTCAGAAAACCATGGGTGTTGGTGGCTGCCGGCATTCTCGTGCTGGCCGCCGCGCAGGGCTCCATGTCTGCGCCTGGACAGGCCGGCGCGGCGGGGACGCCGCCCGCGGGACAGCGGCTGTTCTACGCGTCCCACAGCCTGATGTGGGACATGCCTCCCGTGCTGCAGCAGGAGGCCGAAGCGTACGGCATCAAAGGGCATGCCGTGCTGGGAATTCAGCGTCTCGGTGTATCGACGACCTCGCAGCACTGGAATCTGCCCGACAACCAGAATCAGGCCAAGCAGGCGCTGAATACCGGAAATGTGGATGTGTTCGTCATGTCTCCCATTGCGCTTCCGGATGAAGGCATCGACAACTTCGTGAAGCTGGGGCTTGAGCACAATCCGAAGATGCGGTTCCTCATCCAGGTCTCATGGCCGGGGCTGGGTCTGACCGACAACAACGATCTGAATGCCGGAACCCTCGGAGGCCTTCTCGGTGGAGCCGGGGGTGGGCCTGGCGCCGCTCCCGCAGCGGGCGGTCGCGGTGGCGCGCCGGGCGCCGGTGGGCCCGGGGCCGGCGGGCCCGGGGCCGGACGAGGCGGCGCCCCGGGAGGCTTTGGCGGATTCGGTGGTGGCGCTGGTGGCTTTGGCGGCGCGCGCGGGCCGGCGCCGGGCGGAGCTCCAGGAGGCGGTCGAGAGTTCGTGGCCCAGGGACAGGGTCCCGGCGGCGGCCGCGGCGCGGCGCCCGGGGGCTTTGGCGGATTCGGCGGCGGTGGCGGCGGACAGAACTACAACAAGACGCCCGAAGAGTTGGCCACCATCAACATCCGGAACGACAAGTCTGCGGAAGAACAGGCGGCGAAGATCAACAAGGAACTGGGCAAACAGGTGGTCTTTCTGATTCCCACATCCAAGGCCCACAACGCCCTCAGACTCGCCATCTACAAGAAAGAGATGCCCGGCATGACCGACCAGGGTGAAGTATTCGCCGACTTCATCGGCCATCCGACCCCCCCGGTCATCGCGCTGAACACGTATGTCCATTTCGCTGTGCTGTACCAGCGGAGCCCGATTGGCCTGCCCATGCCCGCTGTACTCAAGAACGGCAACCGGCCCCAGTGGGATGAGAAACTGAATCGCAAACTCCAGGAAATCGCCTGGGACATCGTCAGTCACTATCCTCCCAGCGGTGTCAGCGCTGGCTCCAAATAACGATGCCGGGAGAGCAGCCGGATTAACCGGCTGCTCTCCGCCCGGCGTTTCGTCTGGACGCTCACGTCAACTGCATCACGATTCGTCAGTCGCAACGTGCCAATCATCCATACACAAGTAGCGATCATCGGAGGCGGCCCGGCCGGACTGCTGCTGGGGCAGCTGCTGCGCCTCAACGGAATCGATTCCGTCATCCTCGAGAGTCGCAGCCGCAGCCACGTCATCGATCGCGTACGGGCCGGAGTTCTCGAGCAGGGAACGGTCGATCTGATGACGGCCATGGGTGTCGGCGACCGCCTGCAGCGCGAAGGTCTGCGCCACGATGGTCTTTACCTCAGTTTCAAGGGGAAGCGGCATCACATCGACATGGCCGGACTGACCGGTAAGGCGATCACCGTCTACGGACAGAACGAAGTGGTCAAGGACCTGATCGAGGCGCGGCAGGCTTCAGGGCAAGCGCTCTACTTCGAAGCCGAAAATGCCTCCGTGAGCGAGTTGGAGTCGGCCAAACCGGTCGTTCGATTTCAGCATGGCGGAGCGGATCACGAAGTCCGCTGCGATTTCATCGCCGGCTGCGACGGGTTTCACGGTGTCTCGAGACCGTCCATCCCGCCGGGAGTCCTGACCAGTTACGAGCGCGTCTATCCCTACGGATGGCTCGGCATCCTCGCGGAAGCCGCTCCGTCGAGCGACGAACTCGTGTACACCTGTCACGAACGCGGATTCGCTTTGTTCAGCATGCGTTCGCCGAAGATTACCCGTTTGTATTTTCAGGTTCCCGAGGACGAGGCGATTGAAGACTGGTCGGACGATGCGATCTGGCAGGAGATGCTCCTGCGCATGACGACCTGCGATGGCTGGAAGCCGAACGTGGGACGGATCATCCAGAAAAGCGTGACCCCGATGCGCAGCTTCGTTGCGGCGCCCATGCGTTACGGCAGGCTGTTTCTCGCGGGCGACGCCGCGCACATCGTTCCGCCAACCGGCGCGAAAGGCCTGAATCTGGCAGCGTCCGATGTTCTGGCGCTCGGCCGGGCGCTGAAGGACTTCTATGAGACCGGCGCCACGGAGTGGCTGGACCGGTATTCGGACGTGTGCCTGCGCCGTGTCTGGAAAGCGCAACGTTTTTCCTGGTGGATGACGTCGACGCTGCATCGCCTTCCGGACGAAAATGCTTTCGATCACCAGCGCCAGATCG
>DASUFH010000156.1:0-2668 GCA_036274645.1 Terriglobia bacterium | reverse complement strand
GACCTTCTGGACGCGCCGTCCCCCAAAGGTCAGGGGCGGGTTCGCGCCCAGGGTTTCCAGCGCCGCCCGGCCCGCCTCCGTGGGAATGTGGAGGTCCGCGCGCTCATAGTGGAACTCGCCGAATTCCTTCCACATGTCCCGAACCAGGGCTGAGCAGGTCTTGCCGGACGCCGCCAGCATATCCAGCGTGAGCAGGTTGATGAAGATGCCATCGCGTTCCGGCATATGCCGGGACAGGCCGATGCCGCCGCTTTCCTCGCCGCCGATGAGGACTTCTTCCCGCAGCATGATGTCGGCGATGTTCTTGAAGCCGATCGGCTGTTCGACCATCTTCAGCCCCAGGCTCGACGCGATGCGATCCACGATCTGGCTCTGCGAATACGTGCGGACCACCGCGCCCCGCCAGCCCCGATGCCGGTAGCCGTGAAGGAGCAGCAGCGGCAGCGATCGAATGGTGGACACGAACTCTCCGTTTTCGTCCACGGCCCCGACCCGGTCGGCGTCGCCATCGGTGGCGAGTCCGATGTGGCTCCCGGTTTCGCGCACCCTCCGGGCCAGAGGCTCCAGCTGCGGCATCATCGGTTCGGGATTGACGCCGCCAAACAGGGGGTCCAGATCTCCGTGGATCGTTTCCACCGCGCAGGATCCGCCGGCCAGCATGGTTTCGAGAATCCGGGCGCCGGCGCCGCACATCGAATCGACGACAACCTTCATCTTCGATTTCGAAATGCGGTCCCAGTCGACGAGGCTCTGGAGGTGTTCGAAATAGGCGGCCTCGGGAGCGGCCGTCTCAATGGGTCCGGCGGCGCTCCGGACGGGAGTTTGTCCCAGATTGGCTTCGATCTTCGCGGTGATATCCGGGGTCGCGCTTCCGCCGAAGTATGCCTTCACCTTGAAGCCGTTAAACATCGGCGGGTTGTGGCTGGCCGTGATCACGACGCCGCCGGCAAGGCCGCGCCGTCGCGTTTCAAACGAGACGTACGGTGTCGGGTAAGGCCGGTCCATCAGCAGGACGCGAAATCCGTTACCTGAAAAGACCTCGGCGGCCGCGCGTGCAAACCGGGAAGAGAGGAAGCGCCCATCGTAGCCCATGAACACCGCGCGTTCCGTGTTGGGAACGGTGGCGAAGTAGTCGGCGGTTGCCTGCGCGGCGCGACGGACGTTTTCGAAGGTGAATGTTTCGGCAATGACGGCGCGCCAGCCGTCTGTACCGAACCGGATAGGTTCCTTCATAGTTGCGAGTATTCCGTTACAACCGTTTTGTCTCCTAAAACCGTTCCCGGACGAAGCGTGGCGGCCCGGCCGATGTAGCATCCCTTTCCGATGATGCTGCCCCGGATGCGCGCCTCCGGATCAATCGTGACGCCGGACCAGATCACCGAATCGATGATCTCCGCGCCTTCGTCGATGCGGGTGTTCCGGCCGATCACGGAGTTCTCGATACGCGCGCCGGCCCGAATCGTCACATCGCTGTCCAGAATGAATCTCGTCTCTGGAGCTCCACCTCCCGCGGGCGCCGACCGACGGTCCGGCACGCGCCCGGAGGAGAATCGTCCCGACAGAAGATCGTAGTGAACTTCGAGATACTTCTGCGGCGTTCCGATGTCGATCCAGTATCCGTCCAGGACATACGTGTCCACCGGCTCGCCGCGCTGCAGCAGCGTGGGGAACAGGCCGCGTTCGAACGAATAGGGCTCGCCTTTGGGCATGTACTGGAGCACCGATGGCTCGAGCACATAGACTCCGGCATTGATGGTGTTGCAGGTGATTTCGTCCGGACCCGGCTTTTCGATGAAGCGCCGCACCCAGCCATCCGGCGCGGTCTCGACCAGTCCGTAGGCGGACGGGTTTTCCACCGGCGTCAACACGAGCGTGGCGACGGCCTTGCGGCGTTTGTGCTGTTCAATGACGGCCGCAAGATCGAGATCGGTCAACACGTCGCCGTTGAAGACAACGGTGGTCGAGTCGATCTGGTCTTCCGCGTTCTTGAACGCGCCACCCGTGCCCAGCGGGCTGCTCTCCACGGCGTAGCGAATGTGCATGCCGTAGTCCGCCCCGTCTCGCAACAGGTCTTCGATTTTTCGCGGCTGGTACGACAGGCTCAAAATGACCTCGTCGATACCGCCGTTTTTCATCAGGTCGATCTGATACAGCAGAAATGGCGCATTGGCCACCGGTACGATCGGCTTCGGCGTATTGATCGTCAGTGGCCGGAGCCGTGTGCCTTGACCGCCGGCAAGAATGAGTCCCTTCATGACGCTCCTTATACCAAAATCCCCGGGCTAAATCCTTCCTGTGAAACCACAGCGGGGACAAGATGCTTGTCCCCCCGCGACCGTTACGCGCGCATCTCTTCCCTCTGCTTGTAGGGGCGGTCTATGACCGCCCAGCGTTTCGGGGTGAATTACTGTGCAATCAAGAGATTTCCACCCCGAAACGTCGGACGGTCATAGACCGCCCCTACAAAGCCGAAGGAGGGTTGGATACCAAAGTCCCGGCGCCTGTACTAAAATCTCGAACCATGAACTTGCCCAACGGGTTAACGCTCGTGCGAATCTTTCTGGTTCCACTGCTCGTCGCCGTGCTGTTAACACGTCCGCGGATGACCCATCCGCACGAAATGCTCATCGCGACCGTGATTTTTCTGGCGGCGTCGTTGACGGACCTG
>DASUFH010000155.1:0-33927 GCA_036274645.1 Terriglobia bacterium | reverse complement strand
CTGTCCAATGTCCAATGTTGTGATGTCGAATGTTCCAATGGACTTGACCAACTGACCGCGTTACCCAATTCCTCGTACAAACTGATTGGGTCATCTGGTCAGCGGGTCAAGTCCATTGGACATTCGACATCACAACATTGGACATTGGACAGTTGAAAGGGGGCAGAAGCCTTCCCACAGCGTTGAATTATCTCCTCCCGTTCTGTTAGCGTTGTCGTTTTAGTGTTGGGGCGCTCCGGTCCGCAGTGGACTGTGGGCCGGGAGGTCAATTGCTGGTCGAGTATCGGGGGAAGCTGCCGAAGCTGGGGGAGCGCGTCTTCATCGCGGGGGGCGCCTATATTGTTGGCGACGTGGAGATTGGCGACCACTCCAGTGTCTGGTTCAATTGCGTGGTGCGCGGCGACGTGCACTACATCCGGATCGGCAAACACACCAACATCCAGGATGGCAGCGTCTGCCATGTGATGAAGGATCAGTATCCGCTGATCCTCGGCGACTATGTCACGGTCGGGCACGCTGCAACGTTGCACGGCTGCGTTATCGAGTCGCATTGCCTCATCGGCATGCGGGCGACCATCCTGAACAACGCGCGCATCGGGGAACATTCGATCATCGGCGCCGGAGCGCTGGTGACCGAGGGCACGGTCATACCGCCGTACAGTCTGGTGATCGGAATGCCCGCCAAGGTGAAGCGCGCGCTGACCGAAACCGAAGTGACGGGCATCGACGAATATGCCCGGCGCTATTTCGATTACAAGGAAACGTATCTGGCCGCGGAGTCCCGGTGATTCAACGCATTCAAGGAACGTACGACGTTTTGCCCGCCGAGGCAGCTGTCTGGCAGGCCGTGGAAAAGGTCCTGCGCGACGTGTTCCGCGCGTACGGGTTCGGGGAGATCCGTACGCCGATCTTCGAACGGACCGAGTTGTTCGTCCGCGGGGTGGGCGAGGAGACCGACATCGTTTCGAAGGAGATGTACACGTTCGCGGACCGCGACGAAACGACGTCGCTCACGCTGCGTCCCGAAGGCACGGCCGCGGTCGTCCGCGCCTACATCGAGCATCAACTGGCGAACGAAGCGCGGATGCTCAAGCTCTATTACATCGGTCCGATGTTCCGGCGCGAACGGCCGCAAAAGGGGCGCTATCGCCAGCACGTGCAGGCGGGATCGGAGGTGCTCTCGGCGACGGATAACCCGGCCATTGAAGCCGAAGTCATGGAGATGCTTCTGTTCTTCTTCGGCCAGGTCGGATTGACGGATCTGACCGTCAACATCAATTCGATCGGTTGCAAGAACTGCCGGCCGGCGTTCATTCCCGCATTGCGCGAAGAGATTCTGCAGCGGGCGGACCGGCTGTGCGCGGATTGCCGCCGGCGCGGCGAGAAGAATCCGTTGCGGGTGTTCGACTGCAAGGTCCCGTCGTGCCAGCCGGTGATCGAAGAACTGCCGAGGATCACGGACCGGCTCTGCGACGAGTGCCGCGCCCATTTTGAGCGGTTCCAGGCGCTTCTGACGGCGCGGGACATTCCCTATCGGGTCAACACGCGTCTGGTTCGCGGCTTCGACTACTACATCCGCACGACGTTTGAGATCACGTCGAACGCCGGACAACTCGGCGCGCAGAACACGGTGGCCGGCGGCGGCCGGTATGACGGTCTGTCGGAACAGCTCGGAGGCCCGCCGGTCAAATGCTTCGGCTTTGGCATGGGGCTGGAGCGGCTGATCATGTCGATCGGCGACACCAGCCGGATTGCCGTGGACGACACGCCGGAATTCTTCCTGGCGCCGCTGGGCGAGGCGGCGTTCGACCGCGCCACGCTCATCGCGCGCCGCCTGCGCGCCGCGGGGCGGCGGGTGTATCTGGATTTTGACAGTCGCAGCCTGAAAAGCCAGATGCGGCTGGCGGACCGGCTCAAGGCGAAAACTGTCGCCATCATCGGCGAAGAAGAATTGAAAGTTGGAACCGTTGTGCTCCGGAACATGGAAACGAAGGAGCAACGCGCCATCCCGGAAGACGAGTTGGGAAATCAATAATCATCATGCATCTGAAACGTACGCATCATTGTGGAGAACTGACCGCCGGACACGCCGGTCAAACCGTTACGCTCATGGGCTGGGTCGCCAAGCGGCGCGACCACGGACAACTCGTGTTCGTGGACCTGCGCGACCGCGAAGGCGTCACGCAAATTGTGTTCGATGCCGCCACGAACGCGGCCGTCCACGAAATCGCCAAGACGCTGCGCACCGAATACGTCATCGCGGTGGCTGGGTCGGTGCGCGAGCGCGCGGCCGGGTTGGAGAATCCGAACCTGAAGACCGGACGGATCGAGATTGTGGCGTCTGCGCTCAACGTGCTCAGCGAAGCGAAGACCACGCCCTTCCCGATCGAAGACGAAATCACGACCAGCGAGGACATGCGGCTCAAATACCGCTACCTCGATCTGCGGCGTCCGGAGCTGCAGGAAAATTTCCGGCTGCGTCATCGGATCTCCATGGCGATTCGCAGCTATATGGACCGGTACGGGTTCTGGGAAGTCGAAACGCCGATCCTGACCAAGTCCACGCCGGAGGGCGCGCGCGACTATCTGGTGCCGAGCCGGCTGTATGCCGGTCACTTTTACGCGTTGCCGCAGTCGCCGCAGCTCTTCAAGCAGCTGCTGATGATTTCCGGCTTCGACAAGTACTTTCAGATCGTGCGCTGCTTCCGCGACGAAGACCTGCGCGCCGACCGGCAGCCGGAATTCACCCAGATCGATATCGAGATGTCGTTTCCCTCGGTGGACGAACTCTTCCCGCTCATCGAAGGCATGATGGGGGAGGTCTTTGCGCTGAAAGGCGTCGAGATCCCGACTCCCCTGCCCCGGATGAGTTTTGAAGAGGCGATGAACCGCTACGGGAGCGACAAGCCGGACACGCGCTTTGACGTCTTCATTCAGGACTTCACCGACATCTTCAAGACCGCCGAAGCGGGCGTGTTCCGCGACACGGCGGAATCGGGCGGGACCGTTCGCGGCATTGTGGCGCCGAAGACGGCGTATTCGCGAAAGGCGCTCGACGATCTGGCGATCTTCATCAAGCAACTCGGCGGCGCGGGCATCGCCTGGATCAAGCCCGGAGATGACGGCGTCACCGCGGCGCCGGTCGTCAAGAACGCCGGCGCCGCCGCCATGGACGCGGTGATCCGGCAGTCGGGCGCGAAGGTGGGCGACACCATTCTGTTGATGGCGGGTGAAAAGGAAGCAACGCTGAATCTGTTGGGCGCGCTGCGGCTGGAGCTGGCGAAGAAGGAAGGATGGATTCCCGAGGGCCGGTGGAACATGCTCTGGGTGGTCGACTTCCCGTTGCTCGAATTCGCGCCGGACGAGAACCGCTGGGTCTCGCGGCATCATCCGTTTACGTCGCCGGTCGAGGCCGATTTCGACCTGTTGGAAAAAGATCCCGGAGCCGTGCGCGCCAAGGCCTACGACCTGGTTCTGAATGGAACGGAGATCGGCGGGGGATCGATTCGTATACATCGCAGCGACGTGCAGGCGCGGGTGTTCAGGACGCTGGGCCTGACGGAAGAAGAGGCGCGCGACAAGTTCGGGTTCTTCCTGGACGCGTTGGAATACGGCGCGCCGCCGCACGGCGGCATCGCGCTGGGGCTCGATCGGATTGTCATGATCGTGGCGGGCGAGTCGTCGATCCGCGACGTGATCGCGTTCCCGAAGACGGCGCGCGCCTTCGACGCGATGAGCGGCTCGCCCTCGCCGGTGGCGCCGCGCCAGTTGAAGGAACTGGGGATTCAGATCCGCAAGGATTGAGGGTTTCCGCGCCTGCTTGTAGGGGCGGTCTATGACCGCCCGGCGTTTCGGAATGGAAATCTCGGATTCAACAGATATTCATTCCGAAACGCTGGGCGGTGATAGACCGCCCCTACAAGCAGAGAAAATCCGTTTGAGGTAGCATCGTTCTGTCATGCCGAAGATCCACGTACTCTCCGACGACATGGCCAACCGCATCGCGGCCGGCGAGGTCGTGGAGCGCCCCGCATCGGTGGTCAAGGAGCTCGTGGAAAACTCTCTCGACGCCGGCGCAACGCGTATCGCCATCGATGTCGAAGAAGGCGGTCGCCGGCTGATCCGGGTGACGGACAACGGCGAGGGCATGGAGCCGGAAGACGCGAGGAACTGCCTGCTGCGGCACGCCACGAGCAAGCTGGACGCCCAGCACGATCTGGACGCGATCCGCACGCTGGGTTTTCGCGGAGAAGCGCTGCCCTCGATCGCGTCGGTCTCCCGGCTCACGCTCGAAACCCAGGCGGAAGGCGCGATCGGCGCGGCCATTGAAATTGCCGGTGGACAGATCGTCTCCCAGCGCGAAGCTGCGTTTCCGCGCGGCGCGCAGATTACGGTGGAGGACCTGTTCTTCAATGTGCCAGCGCGGCGCAAGTTCCTGCGGTCGGAATCGCATGAATTGAGTCAGATCACCACGGTGGCCACGCATTACGCGCTGTCGTTCCCCGAAGTCCACTTCACGCTGCGCAGCGGACAGTTCGAAGCGCTGGCGGCGCCCGCAACGGGCAGTTTTCGCGACCGGATTTTTCAGATCTTCGGGCGGGATCTTCTGGACGACCTGGTGGAATCCCGCCGGAAGTTCGGACGTTCGGGCATGGAGACGCACCTCTTCACGTCGCGGCCGCAGATTCAGAAGCTGAACCGCAATTCGATGTTCTTCTTCGTGAACCGCCGCCTGGTTCGCGACAAGATCATTCATCACGCCATCGGCGAAGCGTACCGGAACATCCTGCCGGCGGGAACGTTTCCGGTGACGATCCTGTTTCTGACGATCCCGTTCGGGGACGTCGACGTCAATGTGCATCCGGCCAAAACGGAGGTGCGGTTCAAGCACCAGAGTTTCGTGCACGACGCGATACGGGACGCGATTCTGGGCGGGCTGACGGAAGACAAGACGATCGTGCCGATGGAAACGGCCGCGCCGCAGAGTTCGCCCTTTTCCGCTCCGGAAGTCCAGCCGCGTGTACCGGAGTCCTGGACGGAATCGTCGTCGATTGCCCGGGATCCGTTCTCGCTCGACAACATGCGCCAGCCAGTGGAAGGGCGCCAGCAGCCGCTGGCGATGGGTTTCAGCGTGAATCCCATTGGACCGCCGAACATTCCGCCCGTGCCGGAAACGTTTGCTCCCGCTCCGGGGTTTGATCGCATCCAACAGGAGATCCGGCCGCTCGGACAGCTTCGTTCGAGCTATATCGTGGCGGCCGATTCATCCGGGGTGGTGTTGATCGATCAGCATGTGGCGCATGAACGGGTGCTGTTCGAAGCATACCTGCGGCAGAAACTGGCGGGAACGATCGAGATTCAGCGACTGCTGGTTCCGATCATCGTGCAGCTGCCGCCGCGGCAGCTGGCCATTCTCGACAACATCGTGCCGGAGCTGGCGCGCAACGGATTCGATGTGGAGCCATTCGGGCCGAAGACCGTCGCGATCAAGGCGGCGCCCGCGATTCTGAAGCCGAACGAAGTGGAAACGCTGCTGGTGGAATTGCTCGACAACCTCGAGCGGGAAACCCAGGCGATGGATATCGCGGCGCTGCAGCGGAAGATTGCGGCCAGTGTTTCCTGTCACGCCGCCATCAAGATCAACACGCCGCTCGACGACACGAAGATGAAGTGGCTCGTCGCCGAACTGATGAAGACCGACGTGCCGACGGTGTGTCCGCACGGACGCCCCATCGTGTTGCGCTACGATCTGAAAGAAATCGAGAAAGGGTTCAAGAGGGCGTAGCCGGCGATGTCTTTTTTTGGAATTCCCGTCCACTTTCTACTCGTGCACTTCCCGATCGGACTGGCGCTGACGGCCGCGTTTGTGGACTGCCGCGGCCGGCTGTCGAGAACAGCCGACCGGTACGACACGGGATATCGCCTGACCATGGGAGCGGCCGCGGGAGCGGCGCTTGCGGCCGTGACGGGGATGCAGTTGCTTGGCGGGCGAACGGGGAATCCGTCCGCCGCCATGCACGCCGCGGCAGGTCTGATCGTCACGGTGAGTCTGGTCGTACTTGCGGCGATTCGTTATTCCGCCCGGGCCCGCCAGACGGACATGGACGAGCCGCTGCCGATACTCTGGCTCGCGCTGGAGCTGTTTGCGGCGGCGGCAGTGATTGCGGCGGCCATTACCGGTCACCGGTTCGCGCTGAGCCTGTAGTTGGAGAAGTCTTCAGGGCAGAATTCCCGGTCCCGCTGTTCAAACGTTCGACGGCTGCGTCGGGATTGAACAGGGTTTCAGAACTTCAGGCGGCTTTGCTGGCGGCCAGCGGCAGGCGAACCCTGAACGTCGATCCTCGTCCGGCGACCGACTCAATGAAAACGTCGCCACCGCTGGCGTCGGCGACGCGCTTCACGATCGACAGGCCCAGCCCGGTTCCCGGTGTATCACGGGCTCTCTCCCCCCGGAAAAACGGTTCAAAAGCCTGCTGGACCTCGCCGGGAGACATTCCCGGTCCGTTGTCGGACACGCTGAACTCGTACGCATGGGAAGTCACCCGTCCCCGGATCCTGACCTCCAATCGCCCTTCAGGCCGGCGGTACTTGACAGCGTTTTCGCCCAGATTCCACAACATCTGGCGGAGCAGGCCTTCACTGCAGG
Organism: Terriglobia bacterium; assembly: GCA_036274645.1. GTDB lineage: Bacteria > Acidobacteriota > Terriglobia > 20CM-2-55-15 > 20CM-2-55-15 > DASUFH01. The sequence continues at coordinate 27,281 of DASUFH010000155.1, read as the reverse complement.
CCACTCTCCCGGGAGCCACATCCATGTAAAGCGCTCCGTCCGCAGCCTCCACCCTGGGCCGCAGGTCCTCTTCGAGCGAGGCAGCCACATCGGAAACCTGGCAGACGGCGTTGGATGTTTGGGCGCTGACACGCGACAGGGTCAGCAAGTCCTGAATGATGGCCTCCATCTGCTTGACGGCGCGCCGAAAGACATCGCTTGCGCGCTCATCATGCCCCCGCCGGGGCGCAGACGCGGCCAGGTTGATTGCGGTCAGGGGTCCGCGCAGATCGTGCGCCACGCGACCGGCAAAGGCGTCCAATTCACGGTTTCGCTCCGCCAGCAGGCTGGTGGCCGCACGCATCTCGCTTTCTCGCTGACTGATGAGCCTGGTCACCCACCTGGCGACAAACAATGCCATGGTGGTCCACGCAAAGGTGAGCGCCACCAGGATGATGACCGCAGCGCGGTGCAGCGCAACGATGCTCGCAACCTCACGGTCCGCCTCGTCGTGATTGAGACGGACCAGGAAATCGAGTTGCTCGTCAACGGCGTCGTATTGAGGCTCAATCGCCGTCAGAATGACGCGCGCCTCCTCGCTGCGGTTATGTCGCGAGAGTTCGACCGCCTTTTTCGCCTTTGGGCGAACCGCATCGATCTCCATCTGGAGTTTCTGCCAGGAGGCGAGTTCCACGTCATCCGCAATGGTCGCCTGATAGGCGCGCGACGCCGCGGCGATTCGGTTCTCCACATCAACGAGTTGCCGCTCCACCCGTTCCTTGCCTGCCGGGTCAGTCTCGACGATGTGGGCCTCAAAAAGGATTCGCTCCCGGTCAATATTCCGCGACAGGCGGGACGCCCATTCGATACTGGCCAGTGTGCGCTCAACGATGACCCGAACCTCGGCCTGGGTATGCCGGATCTCGTAGATCGACACCCCGATACTTAGAACGAAGCCGCTGATAATGAAGAGAAACGCCCGCCTTAGATGCGGTGTCCAGGTTCCCGGAATTGTGAGTTGAACCGGGTTCATTGCGCTCTCGTTTGGACCATGCCGAATGCTCTTCCGCTATGAACAACATGTGGCATTCCGATGTCCCTAACCGGGATGGCGATCCGTGTGCAGATGACCACACGGGAGAAAGCCATGTCAAAGAATCCGTCGGGATCAAAAAGGAAGATGCTGGACTGTCGCCAACATCCGAGTACAAAGGACTGCTCCGTGACGATTACGGGGACTGAAGATGAGGTGATGACGGTCGGCGTACGCCATGCGGTGAACGAACACGGACACCAGGACACCCCGGAACTCCGTCAGCAACTAAAAGGGATGCTCAAGGACGCCGCATAGACGGTCTGCAGGGGCGGTCTATGACGTCTATGACTGCCCTTGCTGTGAAATCAAGAGACTTCCACCCCGAGACGTTCGGGCGGTCGTAGACCGCCCCGACAAGCAGACGGGGGGCTCGAATACTTCAGGCGCTTCCTCAGTCCGGATTATCGGCTTTCAGTGATGTTTTCGGTGTCCCGATGTGATCGGCCATCTGGGAGCCGGTGAAGTTACTGGTGGTACTTTCATCGATCTCCGGCAGCATGGTTTGATTCCACTCACGCCACTCGGTTTCCAGGCGGTCGTAGATATCCTTGCGGCGTTCCTTCAGGTTGGCTCGTTCCATCGGATCCTCGACAACGTTAAACAGGAAGGTGTTATCGAGGATCTTGAGGAACTTGTAGTCGCCATCCCGAACCGCGCGCTGCGCGTTGGCCTTGTAGCGCCAGAAAAGTTGGCGGGGAACCGGAGCGGCATTGCCGGTCAGATGGGGCAAGAGGCTCATGCCATCGGGCGCAAAGCCCGCGGCGGGTGCAGCGCCGGCGAACGCCAGCAGTGTCGGCATCCAGTCCATGGATATCGTCACCTGATCGGACGTCCGTCCCCGGGGAAGCCGGTCGGGCCAGGAAACGAGGGCGGGGACGCGCAGGCCGCCCTCGAGCAGTTCCGTCTTGCGTCCGGTGAAGGGCCAGGTATCGGAGAATCGCTCACCGCCGTTGTCGCTGGTGAAGACGACGATGGTGTTCCGGGTGAGATTATTAGCCTCGATTGCGTCGAGAACACGGCCGATCTCGATGTCCATGGCCTGGACGATGCGCCGGTAAGTTTCCTGTGTGCCGCCGTCGTAGGAGACCAGGCTTTTGTCGCGAAGGCGTTCCGACTCCGCTTCGTCGCCGGGCGCTTCCCAGGGCCAGTGGGGCGCATTGAAGTGCAGGCTCAGAAAGAAGGGCTGCGCGCTTCTTGCATAGCGGTCGATGGCGTTAACCGCCCGTGCGCCGAGCAACCCGGTCGAATATCCATCGACGCGAATGGGCGTGTCGTTTTCCCAGAGGTCTTCCTTGTGGTCGGTTCCTGTGTGGGCGTAGTAATCGATCGTACCACCTCGAAAACCGTAAAAATCGTCGTAGCCGCTCTGGAGCGGGCCAAAATCGGGCAACACCCCGAGATGCCATTTGCCGACCAGGCTCGTCCGGTAGCCGGCCCGTTTCAGGATTGAGGGCAGAGTCGGATGGGTGGGTGGCAGCCCGACCGAAGGCCGATCGGGGACCAGCGGTTCTTCCAGACCGATCGGCAACCGGTACTGATAGCGGCCGGTAATGAGCGCCGTCCGCGTTGCGGAGCAAACCGAGGAGTTGGCATAGGCCTGCAGAAAGCGGATGCCATTGGCCGCAATGCGATCGATGTTCGGCGTGGTGAAGTCCCGGCGGCCATAGCAGGAGGCGTCAGCGTAACCGAAGTCATCCGCCATGATGAACACGATGTTGGGACGGGACGTTGACGGCGTCTGGGGAAAGGCGTGGCGAATTCCGGAAGCGGCGGCGCCGAAAGCGGCGCCGCCGATCAGGGCGCGACGAGAGATGGATTTCGGAGATTTCACCGGGAGTCTTCAAGCCGCAGACTCCCGCCTTGCGGCGGGAGGATGGTTTAACGGAAGGCCGGTTTCTCCGCGGACAGGGCCTTGTCTTTCGGGACACTCAGGTAGCCGACAATGCGGTCCTTCGACACATTGTTGACGACCAGCTCATAACGCAACTTGTCGCGACCGACCAGGAACTGAATGGGTTCATTCACGAGACGATCGTTCTTTTTGAGCTTGCTGTCGTCGACCTGAATCGTCAGGTTATACCGGTTGTTTTTCACGTCGGTGCCATCCAGTCCGATCTGGATATCGGCCACACGGTGCATTGGAACCTTCTTGTCCTTCTTGATATCGAATTCAAAGAAGTCCCGCTCACCCTTCTTGCGGAGATCCGACAGCTCGGTGGAATTCCGCGCAATCTGCTGGGTCAGGTTGTTTTTCACATCAACCAGATCGCGGCGGCTGTCCGCCAGGTCCTTGCGCGTCGTTTCAAGGTTGGTCGCCACGTTTTTGACTTCGCCGGACACCGCGCCGATCTTGGTATCGGCGGCGCGCTGGACGTCGGCCACACGGCTGGCGGCTTCCTGACGCGCCGCGTTGACATCCGCGGCAACCTCAGTCCGACTCGCCTTGCCTTCGACCTGTTTGGCCAGTTCCGAAGCCTGACTTCGGGTCCGTTCCTGTTCCTCTGCGAGGCGCTGCTGTTCCTGGCGGGCCCGCTCCTGCTGTTCGCGAAGCTGTTCGGCAATCTTGCGGGATTTCTCCAACTCCTGCGTGGTGACGCCGACCTTCCGGGTAACCACATCGAGGTCGGACGCCATTTCAGTGGCATCCTTCTGCGCCTGCTGGTTCAGTTCGATCTCCCGATCCATCTGGCTCTCAAGCAGCGCAACCCGCTTTTCCAGTCCGGTCCGGGCCATGTACTGTGAGTACGCAAGGAAGCCAAGTCCCACAATCGCGATAGCAATCCCGGCAGACATCACCATCAGGAGTCCCATGGGAGCCCCGGGATGAGGCGGCGGGGGAGTGGGCGGCGCCGCGTGGGATTGGCCACCCTCGGGTTTGGGTTTCAAGCTATACATGCGTCATCCCTTTCTTTGTTGGTTTGTGGCGCTGTCAGACCTCACAACATTATCCACAAAATCGAGGTGGTTAGACGAGTGATACGTCCAAACCGGTTCACCTGGAGTGATACCATCATCGCCTGAGGGCGCATGCAGGAAAGAGACTTCTTTAACGAAAAAAACGAATCGCGGAACGAAACCCTGGTCTGCCCATCGTGCCGCCAATCGGCTGAATATCCGATCCGCTGGCTCCGGCGCACCCGAAAACCCGGCTTGCCTCGCCATGCCGGGCCGGACGATCACGCCCGTTTCAAGGCAGCCCGCGACTACATGGTTCGCCTTGACGACGTCGTGCGCTGTTCCAATGCCCGGTGCGGACGGAGGATCGAGATCACGAGCAAGAGCGTCGTGTTGCTGTAGGGGTAACGGGAGCATCTCGGGTCCCCGCCCCGCTTGGAGGGGCGGTCTATGACCGCCCGGCGTTTCAGTGTGAAGTTCTGTGAAATCAAGAGATCTCCACCCCGAAACGTCGCGCGGTCATAGACCGCCCCTACAAGGCGGGTACTCAGCTTCGGGCACGCCTCGCATGCAAATGCCTGCTTATCTCGCCCGCATGTATTCCTTGAGACCGGAATCGGTCGGCTTCATCGCCTTGTCGCCCTTCTTCCAGTTGGCGGGACAGACTTCGCCATGTTCTTCCGAGTAGTCGATGGCGTCGAGCAGGCGCAAAACCTCATCCACATTACGGCCGAGGTTGAGGGCGTTGACCGTGATGTGCTGCAGCACACCATTCTTGTCGACGATGAAAAGGCCGCGCAGGGCCACCGACTCTCCCATCAGGACGCCGTAATCCCGAGCGATCGATTTCGTCAGGTCTGCAACCAGCGGGAAGTTGACCCCTTCGATGCCGCCGTCCTTTCGGGGCGTTTGCGCCCAGGCGCGATGCGTAAAGTGAGAATCGACCGAAACGCCGATCACCGCCGTGTTGCGTTTCTTGAATTCATCGATATTGTCGGCAAAGGCCAGGATTTCGGTGGGACAGACAAACGTAAAATCCAGGGGATAGAAGAACAGGACCACCTTCTTCCCTTTGTAGTCGGCCAGAGAGACCTTTCCCAATTCCCCGTTCACGTATGCGTCGGCCGTGAATTCCGGGGCGGGTTGATTAACCAGTGCTGCCATATATGTCTCCAATCCATCCAATATTTGAACCTATTAGGATACACTAGCTCTCCTTCTGAACCGACATGAAGATCGCGCTGCTCGGCTCCAACGGACAACTGGGACAGGACCTTCGGAACGCGCTTCAGACCCATGACGTGCGAGCCCTGACCCGGGCTGATTTCGATGTCACAGAACACGACCGCGCCCGAAGCCGGATCACGGACATTGCGCCGGACGTGATCATCAACACGACCGCCTTTCATCGGGTGGACGACTGCGAGTCACAGCCGGAGCTGGCCTATGCCGTGAATGCGCTGGCGGCGCTCAATCTCGTCCGGGTCGCGAACGACCTTGACGCCACGATCATCCACTTTTCCACGGATTATGTTTTTGACGGCTCGAGCGATCGTCCTTATGACGAATCGAGCCCGCCGATGCCGCTGAGCGTTTACGGAAACTCCAAGCTGGCCGGCGAATATCTGATCCGCACTCTGGCGCGGAAACCGATTGTGATCCGGACCTGCGGCCTGTACGGAGCCGCGGGATCGCGCGGCAAGGGAGGCAACTTCGTCGAGGCGATGCTGGAAAAGGCGCGGCGGGGAGACCGGATCGCGGTGGTCGACGATCAAACCGTCACACCGACGTATACGGCCGATCTCGCGCTGCAGGTTGCGGCGCTCGTGGAGTCGGGCGGCGCCGGGCTCTATCACGCCACCAACGACGGGCAATGCACGTGGTATACGTTTGCGCGCGCCATCTTTGAAATCGCCGGAATTCCGGCGGACCTGAATCCGACCACCTCCGCCCAGTACCGCGCGCCGGCGCGACGGCCGCGCTACTCCGTGCTGGAGAACGCGCGGCTGAAGGTCCAGGGTCTCGATCGCATGCGTCCGTGGCGGGACGCGCTGGCGGACTATCTGGACCGTCGCCGGAATCGCCAGGCTCCATGAATTTCATCCGGGCGCGCGCTCTACTGGTTTCGGTGGCGCTGTTGCCGCTGGATCTGGCGGCGGCGGCGCTCCTGCTCCTGACTGAAGCGGCCCGGGCGCCCTGGCGGCGGCGCCGCTCTGAGGTATGGGACGCGCCCCGGCGCGATTCCGTCGTCATCCAGGTATTGAACTGGGACGGAAAACATCTGCTGGAGGAATGTCTGCCACGGTTGCGGGAGGCCATTGCCGCCGCCGGCGGCGGTCACCGCGTTCTGGTGGTCGACAACGGCAGCCAGGACGGCAGCGTGGCATATGTCCGGGAACAGTTTCCCGAAATCCAGGTCCTGGAACTGGACCGCAATTTCGGCTTCTCAACGGGAAACAACCGCGGCATGGCCGCGATCGACGCCGGCGCCGACATCGTGGTGATCCTGAACAACGACATGCTGGTCGACGCGCGCTTCCTCAAGCCGCTGCTTGACCCCTTCGCGGACCCTTCGGTTTTTGCCGTCTCCTCGCAGATCTTCATGGCGGACTCCGCCGCCCGGCGCGAGGAGACCGGAAAGACGCGAGCGCGTTTTGAAAATGGCCTGTTTTACATGTGGCACGACGCAATCGGAGTTGAGGACGAGGCGCGCGGCCCAACGCCCGTATTCTGGGCCGGCGGGGGTTCTTCGGCGGTGGACCGGCGCAAGTTTGCGGCGCTGGGTGGTTTTGACCCGCTCTATCACCCGTTCTACGTCGAGGATGTGGACCTGTCGTACCGGGCCTGGAAGCAGGGATGGAAATCCCTGATCGCGCCGGCCAGCCGCGTCACCCATCGACATCGGGCGTCGACGCGCCGCTTCGGCGCGGGTTTCATTGCGAGTGTCGTTCGCCGGAATCACTTTCTGTTCGTGTGGAGGAATGTCACGAACGTGACGATGCTGATCGATCACTTCGTTCAGCTGCCGCGCAGCCACGCTCGCGCCGTCATGCAGGGCGGCGCCGCGCTGGAGATCCGCGCCTATCTGGGCGCGTGGCTTCGGCTGCCGCTGGCGCTGGCCCGGCGTCTGACGGACCCCGCCGGCCTGGACGATCCGGTGGTGGCGCGGCAGGCGCAATGAACGTCCTCGTATTGACGGCTTATCCACCGGTGCTGGCCATGCATGGCGGCGGTGTCCGGATGTTTCATAACATCCGCATTCTCTCCACGCGGCATCACGTCCATGTGATTTCATTTGTCGGCGATGACGAAGAGCGCGAGCGGCTCCGTTCATTGAGCGCCATTGCAGCCAGCGTTACCGCGGTACGGCGCGTCCCCGACTTTCGCCCGCACTGGCTTTCGCTGAAGCCGTTTCTGGCCCGCGAGTTCAGCACTCCGGAGATGAGCCGGGTGGTTATGGAAACCATACGATCGCAGCGGATCGATGTGGTGCAGTGCGAATACCTGCAGATGGCGCAGTTTCGCTCACGCCGTCTGCCGTCGGTCCTGACGGCGCACGAAACCCTTGCCCGCAACGCCTATGACGCGTTCAGAACGTCGTCGGAGCCGGCCGAAAGGCTCCACCGCTTCTATCTGTGGATGCAGTTGCTGCGCTACGAAACGCAACAGACGCGAAAGTTCGACCGCGTGATCACCATGACGGAGGAGGATGCGCGTTATCTGCGATCCTACGCGCCCGGCGCTCAGATTCGCGCCATCCCGATCGGCGTCGATACGGATGAGTTCTCTCCACTCGAGGAGGATCCCGGCCAGAGGTTATCGGCGCTGTTCGTGGGCAACTTCAGACATTTTCCCAATGTGGCGGCGGTTCGTTTTCTGGTCGACCGGATCGCTCCCATATTTCCCGAAATTCAATTTGTCATTCCCGGCGATCATCTCCCCGGCGACGTCAAGGCGCCGGGCAACGTCGTTTTTCCGGGATACGTGCAGGACACGCGCGTGTTATACCGCCGGCCCAATACAATTGTGGTCACGCCGTTGTTTTCAGGGTCCGGCCAGCGCGTCAAGCTGCTGGAAGCATTTTCGATGGGCTGCCCGGTCATTACGACGCGTCTCGGCGCCGCGGGCTATCCGGTGGTCAACGGTGAGCAGGCGTTGTTCGCGGAAACGCCGGAGGAATTTGCGTCCGCAATCTCGAAGCTGGCGTCCGACACGAACCTGCGGCGAAGCATGGGAAGCCGGGGCCGGCGGATGGCGCTCGGTCGATTCGCATGGAACGGGCTCGCCACGCAGTACCTGGATGTCGTTGAAGAGGCTGTTGCCGCTCGACGGGTGTCGATGAAATCGCGCAACGGAGTATCCCGGCATTGCTGAAGACTGCGTTGTTTCCAATCAAGGCCGTTACGTTTGTCTGGCGTTTTCTGCTTCTCCTTGTGTGGGTGGCCTACCTGGAAGGGAACCGTGAAAACTGAAGCTGATTCTCAGTCATTGCCGGCCGCAGGCGGCATCGACCTGCTTGTGGTCTTTCACGACAGCCGGCGAACGCTCGACGCGTTTCTCGCAAGTCTCGGCCATATCTCGATTCCGGTTTCGGCGTATTTTCTCGACAACGCGTCGCAGGACGGAACCTTCCAGGAGCTGCGCGACTGGCGCAACCGGAAGACGCCCTTTTCGTTTCCACGGACACTCATGTCATCGGACCGCAACCTCGGGTTTGCGGCCGGAGTCAACCGGCTGGCCCGTCAGGGGAATGGCGAATACCTCTTCCTGCTGAACCCGGACGCGGAACTGGAGCCGCAATGTCTGGAACGGCTCCTGGGCGCCGCCCTGGCGAACCCAGGCGCGGGAATCTGCGAAGCGCGCCAGGCCCCCAGGGAACATCCCAAAGCCGTGGATCCGTTGACTGCGGAGACCACATGGTGCTCCGGCGCGGCGGCGCTGATCCGGCGGAAAGCGTTTGAGGAAGTCGGCGGATTCGATGAACGCCTGTATTTCATGTATTGCGAAGACGTGGATCTGAGCTGGAAGCTGTGGCTGCGCGGATGGCGATGCCTCTATGTGCCGGAGGCGGTGGTCCGCCACTGGACGCAAGACCTGACGCCCGGCAAGAGCCGGAGGCTGGAGAACTATTTCAGCTTCCGGAACTCCCTGTTTCTCTATCATCGGTTCGGCCGGCCGGAGGATCGCAGGCTGATCTGGCGGTTCCTGAAGAGCCGTTTTTTTTCAAGACGATACTCGGTGCGAAGCAAACTGCTGTTCGCGATTGCTTTAGCAGATTACATCCGGTATATTCCGGTCCTTGTCAAGGACCGGGGCCAATGGAAGAACCGGCATCCTTGGGTTCGGCTCGAAGAAACGTCCCTTTCGCGTGAATGAACGACTTGCGTAAATCTTCTGCACTCAGGACTTTCCGTGCCCAAGGTCAGTGTCGTCATTCCCACGCTTAATCGAGCTGACCGGCTCAAAAAAACCGTTGAGCTCATCGAACGCCAGACCGTTCCCCCTTCCGAATACGAAGTTATCGTAATCGACAACAATTCCACGGATCACACCGGATCAATGCTGGCGGCGCAGGCAGCCCGCTATCCGAATCTCCGCAGCTTTTCCCAGGCGAAGAAGGGCGCGGCGGCCACGCGCAATGTGGGGATCCGGGAGGCCAAAGGGGACATCATCCTCTTCATCGACGATGATATCGACGCCGAAGCAAGTCTGATCGAGTCGCATATCCGGTACCATCGGCAGAATCCGGGATCCGCGATCATCGGGTCCGTCATATCGCCATGGGCGAACACGACGGATCCGTTTCTGCGATACCTGCGGGACCACAAGATTTTCAGTCCATACGACATCGCCAGCGGCCCGCTCGATTTTTCTTATTTCCACACCGGTAACGTTTCTGCCGAGCGCACGATCCTTCTCAAAGCGCAGGGGTTCAACGAAGAGTTCAGCCTGTACGGCATGGAGGACATCGAACTGGGGTATCGGCTCGAGCACAAGGAAAGGTGCCACATGGTTTCCGGGCCTGAGGCGCAGGGGATACACCAGTACTTTCCGACCTATGACTATTTCATTGACCGTTGTTATCAGGCGGGATACTCTCTCGGCAAATTAATCGAACTGCATCCTGAACTAAAGAAACGATTCACGAATCGTCCCGGATCGCGGCTGCTCAAGCGGATACATGTATGTTATCGGGCCTTTGCTCTGGTCGGAAAACCGTTCTGGGGGTTGGTCAGTCGTTGGGAAGCCGGGCGAGGAACCGGATCGGTCAACACGGCGCTGGGCCGTCACTATCGCTGGGGAGTGCGTTATCACTTTTTTCTGGGCTACAACGCATACGGACGGGTTGGCGCTGGCGGGTACGAAGAACAGGCGACGCCGGTCCAGCAGCGAATCCATGGCTTAGCCATCGAGCGCAATGAGTGAAGCCTCCATCACCTTTCTAGGCAGCTTTTCGAAGAAACTCGTCGCCAACACGTTCTTCAACCTGCTGGGACGATCCTGGAAATTCGTTCTGACGCTGCTGCTGACGCCGTACATTCTTTCGCGGATTGGCGTCAATGAATTCGGTGTGTGGGCGCTCTTCAGCAGCGTGCTGGCGGGTTCATTCACGCTGCTGGACGTGGGGCTGAGCCTGTCGTTCGTCAAGTTCATATCCGCGTATCACGTTCACCAGGACTACCGGCGGATCAGCGACACGGTTTCCCTGGGTCTCGTTTTCTACGCCATTTTCGGAATTGCCATTGTTGGCGTTGGTCTCGCGATCGAATCGCCTCTGCTTGATTTCTTTCACATCGACGCGGCCCGCGCGTCGGACGCGTATCTGCTCGCCCTGGTGGGGTGTGCGGTTTCGAACGTGGGCGCCGTGTTTCTTTCGGTGTTCCGGGGAATCCAGCGGATGGACAAATCCAACACCATCGAAATGCGAATGGCGCTGGTGAACGCGGCGGGAACGGTTCTGGTTCTGGAACTGGGCCTCGGACTGTTCGGACTGGCCCTCAATGCGGTGGTTAACGCGGCGCTTTCCGGGCTGGTCTCGTGGAAAGCGATGCGAAGGATCATGCCGGACGTCTCGATCCATTTCCGCTTCGATCGGGCGTTGCTGCGGGAAATGTTTGCGTACGCCTCCAAGATACAGGTCAGCCGGCTGGGCACGCTGGTCTGTTTCCAGCTGGATAAGCTGATCATTTCCAGGATGTTTGGCATTGGCGCGGTATCGTTTTACGAAATCGGATCCCGGCTGGCTCTCATGATGCGGTCGATACCGCTGGTGATGATTTCGGCGCTGATTCCGGCCACATCCGAACTGGAAGCGCGGAATGAGCGCGAGAAAGTCCTGCGCGCCTATGTGGCGGCGTCAAAGTACGTCACGATCATCACGGTGGCGCTGGGCGCCTATCTGGTCATCGAGGCCGAACCGCTGTTGAATCTCTGGCTCGGCAAGGGATTCGACGCCGCTGTTATGCTGACGAAGATTCTGGCCATCGGCTACGCGTTCAATATTCTGGGAGGTGTCGCCAGCCAGACGGGCGCCGGGGTCGGGCGGCCGGAGTTCGACATGCGCAGCACGGCGCTGCTCAGCGTAACCAATCCCATTTTGAGTCTCATCCTCGTGCAGCGGTTTGGGCCGGCGGGCGCCGCGACCGGGACGGCGCTGGCGTTGATGGTGGCGTCCGCCTACCTGATTCATACCTTTCATCGCAACTACGCGGGCACATCCGCGTGGACCGCGTTCCTGGACATCTACTTTCGTCCCTTTCTGGCCGGAAGCCTGGCAAGTGTGGCCGTTCTGGGGTTTCACCGCATAACACCGAGTCTCGTGGTCCTCGATTCGGTTCGCTGGATGATTCCGCTGAAGATGGCGTTAGACCTCGGGATTTTTTCCGTGGTTTACTTTGGTCTGCTGATCGGCCTGCGGCAGGTAACGACAATTGACAGGGACAATTTCATGGGACTGATGGCCTTCGGTTTCGAGTTTCTCCGCCATCCGTTTCGCGAACGCGTCAAAATCTACCGCTAGGGCCTTGCCATCCCCCGTGAACTATTGGAGTCCTAGATGTACAAGAACCAGAGAGTCACGCTGGTGATTCCCTGTCTCAATGAAGAGGAGGGAGTCCGGCGCATCATGGCGGACATGCCGGCCTTCGTCGACGAGGTCATTGTTGTGGACAATGGGTCGACGGACAACACGACGGCCGTGGCCCGGGAGTTCGGGGCGCTGGTCGTGACGGAAGGGCGCCGCGGCTACGGACGCGCTTACAAAGCCGGATTCGCGCAGGCGACTGGAGACATCATTGTGACTCTCGACGGGGATCACTCATACCCGGTCGACGCGTTGCGCCAGGTGCTCGAAGCGTTCATGCGGCGCGGCGTCTCGTTCGTTTCGGCCTCGCGGCTTCCGAAGCCGGACCCGGACGCGATGAGCTTCAAGCATCGCATCGGCAATCGCGCGCTTTCACTGGCGATGTCGCTCCTGTTTTTCCGGTGGGTTCACGACTCGCAGTCCGGCATGTGGGTCTTCCGCCGCGACGCGCTGAGCAAGATGAATCTGATCAGCGATGGGATGTCGTTCAGTGAGGAAATCAAGATCGAGGCCATGACCAACCGGGAAATCGGATTTCAGGAAATGTTCATCAACTATTCCCGCCGCGTCGGACAGACCAAGCTGCGTCCGTGGCGGGACGGGCTCGACAATCTGATTTTCCTCTTTCGAAAACGATTCGGCCGGCGTCCGGTCCGCTCCTTCGGTCCGGCCCGCCACGAGGTTGCGCCCGAATGACACGAGTTCCCCGGTCTAAACCGGTTGCCATTCTCGATGAGATTTCGCGCGTGCTGGACATTGAAATCGAGGCTCTCCAGTCGGTCCGAGACAATCTCGGCCCTCAATTCGAAGCGGCCGTAAGGGCCATCGCCGGCTGCCAGGGACAGGTGGTGGTTGCGGGCCTGGGAAAGTCGGGCATCATCGCCAACAAGATCGCGGCGACCCTGCGCAGCACGGGCACTCCGGCGGTCTATCTTCATCCGAGCGAAGCCATGCACGGGGATCTCGGGCTGGTGGGACGAAAAGATGTGGCGCTCGCTGTCGGGAAGAGCGGCGAAACGGGTGAACTGAACGACCTGATCCGGCATATCAAGAAGCGGGGCGCGCGCGTGGTGGCGATCACGTCGAATGGCGCCTCCAGAATGGCGGCGCTCTCCGACATCGTACTCGATCTGAAGGTGCCTCGGGAGGCCTGTCACCTGAACCTTGCGCCCACCGCAAGCACCACCGCCGCCCTGGCGGTGGGAGACGCAATCGCGGTGGCGGTCATGAAGATCAAGAACCTGTCGCGGGATGATTTCGCCCGCCTTCATCCCGGTGGACAGCTGGGCCGCCGGCTCCTCCTGACGGTCGATGACGTGATGCGAAAAGGAGACGAAAATCCGGTCATCCGGGTCGATCGGACAGTCCCCGAGATGCTGGTGCAAATCACGGCCTTTCGTGTCGGCGCCATTTCGGTCGTCGACAGCAAGGGCAAGCTCCTGGGGCTGGTCACCGACTTCGACATCCGCAAGGCGCTGGCTTCAGCGGAGTCCGTCAGGGCGCTGCAGATCCGGAAAATCATGAATCCTTCGCCGACGGTGATCTTCGCCGATCAACGGGCCATCGAAGCGCTGGAAACCATGAAACGCATGAACAAACCTACCGCCGTCCTGCCGGTGCTCGACCGGAAGCGCCTGGCGGTGGGCATGATTCATCTGCACGACCTGATCGCGGAAGGTTTGTAGGGGAGGTCTTTGCCACGGGAGCCCTCGGGGTCCCAGAACGCTCCCGTTGCGCAAAGCCGCCCATGACCAACTGTCTTTTGAGCGGCTTCGTGGTCTAAACTGGGAGTCACGCAACCGGAACAGGAGGACACTGGAGGGCTTGTCGATGCGATCAATCAGGCTTTTCGCCGGGCTTATCGGAACCATCTTTTTTCTGGCGCCCTTGTCGCCGTCCGCCGGACGCGCAGCCGGGGCGCAGTTGAAGCAGGAGCAACCGTCGATTCCTGTCGATGAAATCATTCGGAAGTTCGCCGAAAAGGAAAAGAACTTTCAGGTGGCTCGCGAAAGCTACACATACCGGCAGGACGTGCGGGTGCAGGAACTCGACTCCCGCGGTAACGTGCAGGGTGAGTACCACGAAGTGACCGACATTCTCTTCGATGAGAAGGGGAAACGGGTGGAAAAGACCGTCCTCGCCCCGCCCTCAACGCTGCGGCGGATTTCGATGACCATGCAGGACCTGGAAGATATCCGGTCCATCCAGCCGTTCGTCCTCACGACGGATGACATTCGCAAATACGACTTGAAGTACAAGGGCAGGGAGCGCATCGACGAGATCGGGTGCTACGTGTTCGACGTATCGCCCAAGAAGATCGAAAAGAACCAGCGTTACTTCGAGGGCACGATCTGGGTGGACGACCTGGACCTGCAGATCGTCAAGACCTTCGGAAAAGCTGTCCCCGATATCCGGGGAGGGAGCAAGGAGAACCTCTTCCCCCGATTCGAAACCTACCGGGAACAGTTCGATGACTACTGGTTCCCGACGTTCACGCGAGCGGACGATACGTTGAATTTCTCCAACGGTCCGGTGCGTATTCGCCAGACGATCCGGTACCAGAACTACAAGCAGTTCAGTTCCACGGTGAAGATCATTCCTGGCGGAGTCGTGGACGACAAGAGTCCGGAGAACCCTCCAAAGTAAGACGGATCCGACGTTTAACAGTTCCCCTGGAACGCTCGCGGACCTGTCGGGCGGATCTTGCCGGTCGCCCATGGCTTTGCTAGACTAGGTCGGCTTAATTGTCTGTTTTGAAGGAGAAACTATGTCCGGCCATTCCAAGTGGCACAGTATCAAGCACAAAAAAGCGCTGATCGATTCCAAGCGCGGCCGCGCCTTCACCAAGATCATCAAGGAAATCACCATCGCGGCGCGGATCGGCGGCGGCGATCCGGACGGCAATCCCCGTCTGCGGAAGGCGATTGCCGACGCCAAAGGCCTGAATATGCCGGTCGACAACATCAAGCGCGCGGTCCAGAAGGGCACGGGCGAGTTGGAAGGCGGGCAGTTGGAAGAGATCACGTACGAAGGGTACGGACCTGCCGGCGTTGCCTTGATTGCGGAGGTGGTCACGGACAACCGCAATCGCACGGTTGGTGAAATCCGTCACGTCTTTTCCAAAAATGGCGGAAACATGGGTGAAGCGGGCTGCGTCTCCTGGATGTTCTCGAAGAAGGGATTGATCGTGGTCGACTCGTCGAAAGTCGACGAAGACACGCTGATGTCTCTGGTTCTGGATTCCGGCGCGGACGATTTCAAGAACGAAGGCTCCACCTACGAGGTGTATACCCCGATCGAGGCGTTCGAGAACGTGCAGGCGGCGATCAAGGACAAAGGCATCGAAACCATGTCCGCGGAAATCTCGATGATTCCCCAGACTACGGTGAAGGTCGAAGGAAAGACGGCGCAGCAGGTATTGAAGCTGATGGAAGCGCTGGACGAACACGACGACGTGCAGCACGTCTACTCCAACTTCGACATGGAGGAATCTGAACTGGAAGCCGTTTCCTGACGACACATGCGGGTGCTCGGTGTCGATTGCGGATCCCGAGTGACCGGCTACGGCGTCATCGACACGGACGCTTCCGGTTGCGTCTATGTTCACTGCGGAGTCATTCGTCTGGCGGCGACCGAATCTCTGGCTGCCCGGCTCAAGACGATCCATCACGGGCTTTCCGAAATCATCCGCCAGTACCAGCCGGACGCGGTCGCCTTTGAAAGCATGTTTCACGCGGTCAATGTCCAGAGCGCGCTGCGCCTGGGACATGCGCGCGGAGTTTCCATGTTTGCAGCGGCGGAGGCGGAGCTGCCCGTTTACGAATATTCCCCGACAGAAGTGAAAAGCGCGGTCACCGGTTATGGACGCGCGGAGAAACCGCAGGTGCAGCAAATGATCCGCGCGCTGCTAAAAATCGACCAGCTACCGCGACAGTATGACGCGTCGGACGCTCTGGCGGTAGCGATCTGCCACGCCCATTCCGACCGGTTTCGCCAGGTGGCGCGCTCATGAACTGGTCCATTGTCCTGGTCGCATGGATCGCTCTCGGCGTTCCCGTTCAGACGGAAGAACCATTCACGCGTTTCCTTTACTGCCACGAGTTCACCCGCGGAATCTACGAAAGCCAGTGTGTGGAGTTGAATGCGGACGGCAGCGGCGCCCTTCGATATAAGCCGCGCAGCGCCGAAGAGGTTCGCAACGACCTGACGCTTTCGCCGCGAGCGCTGGAACGATTCGTATCGATCCTGGCCCGCACCCGTTTCCTCGCCGATGGCGCCAACTACGAATCCAAAAAAAAGGTGGCGGACCTCGGTATGAAGCGGCTCGCGGTGGATACGCCCGAGGGGCATCGCGAAGCGTCATTCAACTTTTCCGATTCGAAGGACGCGCAAAATCTGGCGGCTTTTCTCGACGATCTGATCAGCCAGGAACTGGCGGTCCTCACGCTCGAAGCGTCGCTCAAGTACCAGCGCCTGGCGATCTCGGAAAATCTCCAGTACATCGACGATGAGTTTCAGTCCAACCGCATCGTCGACTACGAGCGGATGGCCGCCGTGATGGAGAAGATCCAGAATGACACACGGGTGCTGGAATCGGCCCGGGAGAAGGCCCGCCGGCTGCGGATCCAGATGCTCAGCAAAAAGTAACCCCGCAGCTCAGCGCTTCGGCGCGTTGTAGCCTTTCTTGTGCCGGGCGGTCAGACCGTCGAGCCGGCCGTCCCTGTCGAGATCCTGATCTTCCACTTCGACGCGCAGTTTGTGGAGCTTGCCGTCCTTTTTCAGATTCTTGGGAACAAAACCGATGCTGTACTGGCTGTGGAGATCCTGGATGAGTTTGCCGTAGATACCGGGGTAATCCTGGGGCACGCGTGGAAAGAAGACGACTCCGCCGGTCGCTTCGGCAAACTGCCGCATGTTGTTGTCGGCGGCAAGATAGTCGATGCTGTTGCCAAAGCCGATACGGCCCGTGCCTTCCAGTCGGATCCGGGTGAGCTGTCCCATACTGACGGCGTACACCATGGTGTCGGAGGATTCGGCTTTTTTCAGGGTCTGGGACAGTGTGTGCTCGCTGATCGAGTCGAATCCGGTGCCGAGGACGAACAGAGCCTTGCGGCCGTCGATGTTCTCCATGCGATCGAGCGTATCGTAGACGACGTCAAAAAGCGCCGCCTCGCGGTAGACGGGCCGATCGAGCGACTGGAGGCCCGCCAGCAACTCGGCGCGGTTGCGCGTAAAGTCCGTCACGATGTTGGTACGAACATCGAAGGAGACCAGCGCGGCCCAGTCTTCCGGGCCAAGTGAATCCACGAGGGCCGCGGTAGGGGCCAGAACGTTATCGACGCTGTAGACTACCTGGCTGAACTCGATGGCGACGGCAACAGTGAGCGGAGCGTCGGTCGAAACGAAATGGGTGATGTTCTGCTCGACGTTGCCGTCGAACAGTTTGAACTGTTCTTTCTGCAGCCCCCGGATCGGAACCCCATTTTTGTTCTCAACCACGACATTGAACATCACGAGATCCGCGTCCACCGGAGGAGCCGGGGGCGCCGCCGGACTTTTCGCGGCGGGCGCGGGCGGCGGATCGGCAGGGGGCAGCCCCTTCCCCACGTCGCGGCGCGGCCCCTGAGCGATGGCAATCCCGCCCAGGAAACAGGCCGCGGCCAAAAGAATGAACGGTTTTCTGAGCCGCATGGGAATCTCTCCTCTGGGCAGCCTACTCGACTGCCCCTTTCCGACGCAAGACCCGGATCTCCTTCTTCCACAGGTCCGACAGGCCCAGCTGAGTGAGTGGAACTTCGGCGGGGAAAAAAGAGACAAGACGATCGAACGTCTTATGGAACGACAGCAAGGGGGCTGCCACAATAAGCAGCGCCGGCCTGTCCAGGATTTCGATCCCCTCAAAATATCCCGCCGGCTGGAAGTCGCCGGCCTTGCGATGGCGCTCGACGGCCAGCCAGTAATCCAGCGCCTGAAACGGGAGATCGGGGTCGGCGCCAACTTTGACCTCGATAACCGCGAGGCGGCCTTCCCGCGTCACGGTAAGCAGATCGACGATCTGTCGCTGTTGCCCGGTGAAACTCGGCACCTGGGGATAGACGTAGCGAAGGTCCGCCGCAGGCAAAATCCGATCGAGGTGATCGACCAGACTGGACTCCAGCCATCGCTCTTCGAAGGCGCGGGCCAGCGGATGCCGACTGCCGTAGCGCCGCTTGCGACCGAGGTCTTCGACGACCGTTTCGAGCGAAGCCCCCATCGGAAAGGTTGCGCCCCGATCGGAAATCCGGGCTACCTCCAGCCCTCTTAATCGAATCGAGATGGCCCCACCGCCGGCATGGGGAAACGCCCGCAGAAGATCCGGACATAAAGAAAGGATGCGCGCTGCCTGGGCCTCCACCGAAACGCCGGGCTGGCGGCGTTTCTCCACCCGGGTTGTTTGAGTTGTTTCGGCGGGGTCGAGTGGATAGACGCCGTCGTCGTCCCACTGAAGCCACTCGAACGCACCCGCCAGCCGGGGCATGTTTTCCAGGCGCGCCACCAGATTGGCGCGGCGACCGGCCGGCACAACAACGGAGATCTTCCGGCGCTCCACCGCCGCCCAGAGGATGGCGGCGCGCATGATTCCGTCGACCACAGGGGAAGGTTCGTCAGGATGAACAGCAATCGCGGCGCGCGAACCGGCGCGAAAGCGCGGATACGCAGCGCTGACGCCAACCGGGCGGCCGGACGCCGGCGGCAGTGCGACCACCGACGCGCCGAAATATCTCGCGAGCGCAACCGCCGCGTGCTTCTGAAACGCCCGACGATGCCGACGCGCCTCCAGTCCGGTGGCGCGTTGAGCGCCCGGATAAAAGGTCAGCACATCGGTCTGGGATCGGTAGGGCCGCCGGACACGAACCCGGACCACGTTGTGGCGTAGCCAGGTGATGCTCTCGATTACATGGCGGATCCTGCGAAGACGGATCGAACGGCCTGAGATCTCGACATCTTCGGATACGAATATCTCCGCCTCCTGACCGCCGACGCTGACCGTCCAGGTCGGCTCCATCGCCAGAAGCGTTTTCAATTCATCCGTATTCACACCCCTTTTTCTATTCGAATGGATCTCAGCGACAGGCCCAGTTTGCGGCCGTCGGGGCTGGAGGGATCTATTGAAGAAGGCGTGCGAGGATTCGGGGGAACAATTTCAATAACGTCCGCTGACGATGAGAGCTCTATCGGAAGCCGGTAGGTTTGAGCCTTCCACTCTTCCTGGACAACGAACTCCTTTTCGACAGCCCCAATGCGCACCTTCACAGGCATGTTCAGGTTGGGAACCGATGCGCCTGTCGTGATTACCAGAGTGAATTTGGATGGCAACGGATCATGGAACTGAATTCTGGCAGTCGGCGCCAGATTGGCGTCGGTAAATCGCCCGCCCCAGTCTTCCCAAATCGATAGCCCCTGAATTTCTTTCACAAATGAAGGATATCCCTCTTTGGAAAAATCAATCTCCAGATCCGGGTTTGTGTCCGTGGCCGAGACATTCCTGGCGTCATCCACATCCGGAGGGGTCTTTTCGGCGCATCCCGGGAGGAGGAGGGCGGTGATCGCAGATACCAGAAGCATCTGTCTTACAAAGACTCGCGAAGTATTCATGTTGTTGTCTGTACTATCCCAAAGGTAGCGATTATATCGTCATTCCCGCGGTCGTCTTCCCCGGGCCTGCGACTAGCCCACTCTGGTGGCTGTTTTGGCGTCCACCGACGGCTGCTGTTCGGCCGGCCATTCTCCGCTCAAACGCGTCAGCGCGGCGAAACGATTCAGATGCGCGTCATGAGCCACAAGAGACTTCCGCCCGCCGCTGAGCAACTCGCACGGAATCCGGAGGGCCCAACCGGTGTACGCCAGGCGCGCATTATTGAAATGCGTGGCTACGTCCGGACGTTCCAGCCTGGAAAATGGAAAGGATCGAATCACACGAAATCGATTCCCATCGAGTGACTCGACCAACAAGAGGTTGTCAGGCGAGCGGGTCTGGTCCACAAAAGCGGCCCAGCCGCTCACGCGAAACTGTCCATCGATCACGTCCGTTGAATCGCAGTGCCCCGCCATGTCGGTTGGCGCGATCGTGACCTCATCGCCGGGAGATGGAGCGGGATGCAACCGCGGCCCGGGAAGGGTTCGAATCCCGAAGCCCCCCTCATTCCCGCGAGCGATACCCTCAAGAACTTCTTTCAGCGCCTCCAGGACCACATGAACCGGCGTGAATTCGCACTCTTCATGATGCTGCAGTATCAGCGCGCGGACTCCATCGCCGTACAGCCCTGTATAGGGAACGTATCGTTGAAAGATTCGATACCGGCCCAGGAGAATCAGGCCGGGCGTGCCGACCGCGTTGGCCAGATGCGCCGGCCCACTGTCAATCCCGATAAAGAGTCTGGCGCGGCGAAGCAGTTCAGCGGTTGCGAGAACCGGCGTTCGGCCGGTCATATCGTGAACGCCCGGGTGATCGTCGAACAGGCCGGACTTTCTGTGGCCGATTTCGACCACATGCTGATCATGGCGGATCAGGTGATCGACCAATGCCTGCCACCCGCCGGGCGTCCAGTTTCTCGCTGCCTCATCGGAAACACAGTGGATCGCGATAAATGCCGCTGGAAGGTTGAGGGCATCGACGAATTGTCGATCCCGATTCGACAAATTCAAGCGGGGCAAGCTATCCGAGACACTGAACCCCGCGCCGCGCGACAAGGCGGGAAGAAGTGGGCCGAACGAATAATAGGAATCAACGGTTACAGCCGGATCCCCCGTCGCTTTGGCCCATTCGCCGGAGTCCGCAGAGTTCTTCTTCCCGCGCAGGGTCATGTCCACAACCTGCCACCGGCGGAGTTCCGTCAGAGAAGAAGCGACTTCATCGAGCGTATCCGCATCCAGGGCAGAATCGACTCCGGGGATTGCGCGAACAAGCTGCCGATACTGAGGGCGGCAAATCCACAGGACCCACGCATTGCGATCGCGGCGTTTGATCTCGCTTGCGACGGGGCCGCACGCCACGATATCCCCCAATCGCTCCAACAGGATTATTGCGTATGGAGTACGGCCAGACGCTCTGGCCAGGGCGCGCAACAATCGCAAGCGCAGGCGCAAACTCATGTCACGGGCGGGACAGAACGGCAACGACCTCGCTGCCGAGTCCAAGAGCGCCGATCAGTAATTCGGAATTGGGGCTTTGCCCAAGCAGCGCGATCGCCTGCTGAAGCCTCCGGGATTCCCATTCACTGATTCGGGAACCCTCATAGTCCGACCACGCTGAAAGTGTGGGCGCATATGGCGCGCCGTCTCCGCGGCGGGTGGTCATCTGGCATATCGCAAGTCCGGCTTGAGCGGCAAATGCCGACAGGCTGCGCGGCGAAAAATAAAACAAGTGCGCCGGAGGCACAAACCATTCCCAGCTCGCGCCGATGAACTCGGCCACAAGGGAATCCAAATTGGGAGTAACAACAAGGAGGAGCCCTTTCGGGCCAAGCATGGCCGCGGCATCGAGAAGATCCTGCCAGGCGGTTGGCGAGTGTTCAATCACATGACGCAGCACGATAGCGTCACATGACCAGTTGGGCAGATCGCGGATAGCTGCAACGCGAACCTGAATCCCAAAAATCTTTTCGGCCAGGCGAGCGGCCTCGCTGCTGTAGTCCTGCCCCATCACTTCGAATCCCCGGCGTTTCAATCCCGCCAGGAGAGTTCCAGGCCCGCACCCAATCTCCAGTACCCGTCGGGGAGCGGGATGGTAGATGCGCAGCAGGTCCGCGATAAAGGCGGTATCGTGATGTTCGTGATCACCCTGCGGGAGCTGGGCTGCGGCGCGCCAGTATTCGTTATCGTAATAGGCTTTCAGGATGGCGGGAGACGGCATGGGCGACACGAAACCCAGCCCGCAATTTCCACATTTGTGGAGACCATACGGACCGCGCTGAAAACGTGTCTGAAGACCGTTCCCGGAACGGGCACATCCGGGACACAGAGAGGGATCCGGCAGAAGCTCCAGATCCGTTCCGGCGTCCACGTCTATTACTTTCGTGGCGCTCGCGCGCACGCCGCCCAAACTGAAGGCTGAAGCTTCAAGCGATACGCCGCGCGTCAAAGGCGGGATGCGAATGTGACCGGAGAAGCCCGAGTAACTGCCGTTCACATACTTTGGACGGGCGGCGCCGACATCGAGTCGAAAGCCTCCATAGCGCGCCCGGACGGCTTCGCCCTCGGCCACTCGCAGAGTGACTTTCTCAACGGGCTCTGTGCCGGCGGCCCAACCGCTTACTTCCAGCCATCCGCTGATGGACGAGACGGACTGCGTGTGAGGCTCATCGATATAAATCTCTAGCATATCCACGCCGGCGGCAGGTTATTCATCCATCGTAGGCGTCGGCACGGAAGAATATAATGCGGCGATGAAGAGCGGCAACTTCCTATTTTCAGGACTTGCGTTCCTGATCTTCGTGACCGCCTGTCAGTCGACGTCACCAACGCCGCCGGTTTCCGTGGCGCCCTCCGGTCCGTGGCCGACGCCAGGCGTTTCCATTGTGTCCATCGATGCCTTCCCCGTCATGAAACCCGGCGCCCCCGGAACCTGGGATGACACCGATGTGCTCAATCCTTCGGTCCTGGAGTTTGGCGGCAGCCTGCTGAACCATTACTCCGGCTATTCCCATGGACTCTGGAGCACCGGTACCGCCGTCTCCCGGGACAACGGCTCGACCTGGACCAGAAAGGGATCGCCGTTCCTGGTTTCACCGCCCCTCTCCGAAACCGTCCGGTACCCCATCGCGGCGAATGGCAGCTCCACCGTTTTGAGCGGGCAGATTTATCATCTGTACGAACGCAACCGGAGCGACTCAAACGGCGATGTGTCCATTTGGCTGGCAACGTCGCGCGACGGGATCACGTGGGAAACATCGCCTGGCGAGGTCTTCGCTCCCAGCGGCGTCGCCGGCGCCTTCGACGAAACCCAGGTCGCGGATCCCTACGTGATCACTGTTGGCGATTCTCTTTACATGTTTTACACCGGGGTCCCGCGAGGGGCGTTCAAGGTGTTGATCGGCCTGGCCACATCCAGGGATGGAATTCACTGGGTTCGGAAGGCGGGACCGCTGATTAACCAGGGCCGCCCTGGCTACTTTGACGAGAACATTCAAGGAGAGCCGGCGGTCATAAATACCGGTCCGTGGTGGTACATGCTCTATGTCGGCGACACCAACACCGGGTTTCGGTCCCTTGGCTGGGCGTCATCGGCCGATGGCATTCGCTGGACACGTCAATCCACCACCGATTCGATCGTCCCTCAAGATCGACGCCAGGCCTGGTTTGCCAACATGATGATCGATCCGGACTTCAGCCGCCAGGCGCCCAATCCTGACGGAACCTATACGGTCTATTTCGGTGGTGGGGTTCGTCCCGGCAACCAGTTGATCTCGGGGGCCATCGGCCGAATGACGGTCCGCCTCAAGTGAAGAACGTCTGTTCCTGCGGGCTGGCTTAGCGCGTCTGCCGTTTAAACAGAGTCCCTTGAGCCTTCAACCCGCAGGCATCTTCCCACGCCCGCTTCGTCGACTCCAGATAGGCTGTCCCATAGCGGACATCCGGCTCGAGATGGTTGCCTTCCCCCCACTCATTCCAGGCGTTGATAAAGACCATCCGCTCGTCGCCCACGGCAAACCTGCGGGTATCGTGGATGACCTCGCGAAGCCAGTTTTCATATGTTCGCGGATCGCTGTTCACGAAGATGTGCGAATGATTCTTACGTCGCGCCGTGTTATCCCATGACGGCATCACCGTCTTGAACATGGGATACGGCCGGCGCGGGGTTTGCCGGAAGCGCTCGGCCGTCCTGGCATAGTCAAACAGGGCGCCGCGAAAATCCTCGTTGAGACCGGCGGGGTGAGCGGCGACTTCCGCCAGTCCGTGTGGCGGGAACTCGACAGCGGCGTCAAATCCATAGGTTGAGGGCGGAACGCTGTCCCAGATTGCCTGAAAACTGCATACGCGAACCAGATAGGGCTCAGGCAGTCCGGCCTTCAGACATTCCTGCCGCCAGCGTTCCGCCGTACACGCCGGATTGGGCAGTTTCTCCACGCGATACACGAGCAGCAGGGGACGGCCGTTCACTCGTATGTAGCGCGGGTCGGCAAAGTATGGAAACAAGGCCCTGATGAACGCAATGTCGTCTTCGGGCGAATACGTCTGCTCGATCAGGACTTCGTTATCCTGACCGTCCCACCGGCGTGACCAGGTTTCGTTCGCCCAGCAGACACAGAATGGAAACTGCGGCTCTTTGCTCTTGAGAACATCGGCCAGCGGCGCCTGCAGAACCTGTCTTCCGTTAAACCAGTAGTGGTAATAACAGAATCCGAAGATCGCATGTTCACGCGCCAGTTGGGCCTGAGCGGCGCGGGCCTCCGCGGAACGAAGATCGTAGTAGCCCAAACTGTCGGGGACATGAGGTTGATAGTGCCCTTCGAAGTTTGGTTGACCGGTTCTCACGCTGACCCATTCGGTGAATCCCTCGCCCCACCACTGATCATTTTCGGGAATGCGATGAAACTGCGGGAGGTAAAAAGCAATCAGGCGGACGTGGTTGTTTTCATTGAGAACGTTTTGCCATCGCTCGAGAAACAACGACTTGTTCTTGTCGATAAGCGCCAGCTTGCCATTCCCATAGGTATTCGTCGTCACGCTGAGGTGGTGAAATACCAGCGACTCCGGCTGATACAGGATCCGGCCATTGCGCTCTCGGGCCCGGAGCGCAAGATCCGCATCCTCGAAATAGGCCGGAGCGTAGGCGCTGTCAAAACCTCCCAGCGCTTCGAACCAGGCCCGATCAATCATCAGACTGGCGCCGGAACAGTACTCCACTTCACGGAGGAAATTGTAGGGCTCACTGTCGGGGGATCCGCCGAGTCCTACGAGTTCAGCGCTGCCGTCGGCATTGAGAATGGCACCGGCCTCCTGAAGGTGGCCCGAAGGATAGACCAGCTTGGACCCGACCATGGCGATGTTCGCCCCCCGGCGAAAAGCATCGACGAGGCGGTCCACGGCGCCGGACCGGATTTCCGTGTCGTTGTTCAAAAAGTGCAGGTACTTCCCGCGGGCCACCGAGGCGCCGCGGTTGGCCGAGCGAAGGAAACCGATATTGGCCGGATTCCTCAGATAGCGCAAACCGGAGATTGGCCCGATCAGACGTTCCGTCTCGTCGGTGGATCCGTCATCGACAAAAATGACCTCAAACGGACTGGCAGGCAGGTGGGCATGAATGGAAGCCAGACAGGCCAGGCTGTATTCCGCCTTGTTGTATCCGGCGACAATGATGGAGACGAGCGGATCGTCAACCGGCTCAAATGCAATGCCGGCCGGCGGCAACGAACCAGCCGGGGCAGGTTCTGTTGGCGGTGGAAATTCCGCATTGCCATGCGAGCTGGAGCCATTTGCTGAAATCGGCGTATCCGCGAACACGCTGCCTTCGTGTTCTGAATGGGGTTCCTGGGGAGCGCTTCGGTCGTCGTCCAGAGGCGCCTCCGGATCCGCCGGCGGCAAGCGGCCCGATTGGCCGGCCGCCCAGCGGGGAAGCGCATCCAACTGAGACGCCACTCTCTTTGTCCATCGAAGCGGCGCTGTCAGACGCCATGAAGCAGACGTCGAAACTCCATGGATAAGCGCCCGCAATTCCGCGACGCCTCCTTCGGACCGGGAAAGGTGAGCGCTCAGGTCCGCCACGGCTTGTTCACTTTGAGAGAGTCTTGCCTTCAGGTTTTCAATCGTCTGTTCCTGGGCGCCGATCGTGATCTGATGCTGACGAATTGTTTCGTCCAGTTCCCTGGCAACGTCCGTTCCTTTGTCATACGCTTCGCGCCAACGCTTGATCTCGGCCGAATAGGTCCACTGGCGTTCACGGTAGGCTTCAATTGCGGCCTTCCGTTCCTCCGCAACCGTCATCGCGGCGTTCCATTGGTCAAACTTGTTTTTCAGGAAACGGATATCACGAGCCGGCGCTTCAAGCGCGGCTTTATGCTCGGCGACCATTGCAGCGGCCCACTGCTCCAATCCGGCCTTCATAAAGCGGAGTTCACCCGCCTGCGTCTCAAGAGCGGCCTTCTGCTCCGCAATCATCGTGGCGCTCCACTGATCAAATCGGTCCTTCAGGAAGTGGATTTCAGCAGCGTGCGCTTCAAGCGCGGCCTTCTGCTCCGCAGCCATTGTGGCGCTCCACTGGTCCAGTCGGTCTTTCAGGAGGCGGAGCTCGTCGGACTGCGCTTCGATTGCGGCTTTCTGTTCCTCCGCAAGCGCCATTGCCGCATTCCACCCATCCAGGCGGTTCTTCAAAAGGCGGAGTTCACCCGCCTGCGCCTCAATGGCGGATTTCTGTTCCACGGCCATGTCGGCGCTCCACTGGCCAAATCGGTCCTTCAGGAAGCGCAGGTCGCGGCCCAGCGCCAGCCAGGGACTTCCCAGACCGGTATTGCTGTCCGGCAGCAATGCTTCAGGAGTCCCGCCTGGCGCGAGGCGATTGCGATCGGCTTCACTCAGTTGGCTGAATTGAGCGACCGACTCGAACGCGTCCCGCCACGCAATGATGTCTCTATCTCGCCGCAGCACCGATTCCGGATCGGGAAAGATTCCGCACGGCAACTGGACGAGCGAAGCGTCGGTCGCCACGGCAATGCAATACATCGGCCGCTCCGTTCCGGGCGTCGCGCTGATGTATTCGGCGTTGCCTCCAAACGTCATCCAGGGATACGGCTCCAGGGCGGACCCGATCGGCGCCACCACCGAACCGTAGTGAATGCGCTGCCCGTAACAGGCAACCTCACGAAACCGCGCGCGAAGCAGGTGGATGAATTCGTCAAGGTCGAGTTCTTTTACGTGGAAGGGATTGGCGCCCGGGAGAGATTCATTGTATTCACGCTTGTCGGGGCTGGAAATGATCAGTATGCCGTCCGGCCGCAGGACGCGCTTGACCTCATCGAGCATCTCGGC
The DNA here is from genome assembly GCA_036274645.1 of Terriglobia bacterium. Taxonomy (GTDB): domain Bacteria; phylum Acidobacteriota; class Terriglobia; order 20CM-2-55-15; family 20CM-2-55-15; genus DASUFH01. The sequence continues at coordinate 225 of DASUFH010000155.1, read as the reverse complement.
ATGCCTGTCGTGATGTTCGATGGTCTCAAAGCTGACCACGACATCCACGGAGTCGTTCTCCAGCGGTATGGAGTCGCACGCGCCGAGGACAAATCTCGTTAAAGCGCTGCTGTAGTGACGGGTGGCGTGCTGAATGCAGCGCGGATCGATGTCGACTCCAACGACCGAGCGCGCAGCCGTCGCGAGAATGTAACTTCCATAACCCTCCCCGCAGGCGATGTCGAG
>DASUFH010000154.1:0-4396 GCA_036274645.1 Terriglobia bacterium | reverse complement strand
CTGATCGCAACGGCCGTCTGGACAGCCGTCAATGGGAAGCGGGCGAGCTACGAGAAACTCCACCGGTGGTTTCGTCTTTTTCTGCGACTGGCGCTGGCGTCGCAGATGTTCGAGTACGGCATGACGAAGGTCATACCCACGCAATTCCCTGCCCCGTCGCTCATCACGCTGGTCACGCCGGTCGGCAATCTTTCGCCGCAGGGCATGCTGTGGACGTCAGTGGGGGCGTCCACGGCCTATGAGGTGTTTACCGGACTGGCTGAACTGGCCGGCGGAATCCTGCTGCTGATTCCCGGCGCGACCGTGTGGGGAGCGGTCATCTGTCTTGCCGACATGCTCCAGGTCTTCGCGCTCAATGTCGGTTACGACATCGGCGTCAAACAGGTTTCCCTGCACCTCATCGCCATATCGATTTTCCTGCTCGCGCCAGACATCCCGCGGTTGTGGGACCTCTTTGTCCGCGGACGACTGCCGGTTCGGTTCACGGGCAACAGGCTGTTCGCCACCCCTTTTGCCAACCGCCTGGCCCTCGCCGGACAGATCCTGCTGGGTATTTACCTGATCGGGATGCAGGCCAACGCCAACTGGAACTACTGGCGGCTCGAGGGCGGCGGGCGGACGCGCTCGCCGCTCTATGGCATCTGGAATGTCGAGGAGGTTTCGCTGAATGGCGAGATCCGGCCGGCAGCGCTCAATGACTACGACCGGCGGTGGCGACGCGTGATTTTCGAAACGCCCGAGCGCATGGTGTTTCAACGGACCGACGATTCATTCGCCCGCTACAACGCGGCGATCGATGTCGGCAAGGAAACGATCGTCATGACGAAACCCGCGAGCCGGACATGGAAGACGGATTGGAAATACAGCCGGCAGGGATCCGATCGCCTGATTCTGGACGGCCACATGGACGGCTATGACGTCCATGTGGTGGCGACGCTCGTGGATCTAAACACCTTCCCGCTACGCGACAAAGGCCCGCACTGGATCAGACAGGACGCTCCCAGGTGATCCCTCTTGCCCAACGGCAACGCTTGGGTCCCCGTCTGCTGTAGGGGCGGTCTATGACTGTCTATGACCGCCCCTACAAGCAACGCTCTACGCAGGAGTGAATCGAACTTGTCCCCCCGCGAAGGGGGACGGCCGCGAAGCGGCAGGGGGCATGGCGCCCGTTGTTCATCAGAAGATTTTCTTCTTCACCAGATTGATGTCGTCCGGATTGATCAGATCCGGCGCGGTCCACCCATCGAGATCGTATTCCGCCATGCACTGTTCCGCGAACCCCTTGTACTTCGCGCTCTGTCCCATCGCCTCCGCGGCGAACAGCGTCTCGAAGCGGATACTCTCGTGATTCCCGAAATAATTCCGCTCGTACAGTTCATGCCGGCCACCGAACTCCGTCCCGATGGCGTCCCACATCAGCTTCATCAACTTCACGCGATCTTCCGCCGAATACCCGTTCGACCCGCGCACAAACGGATCCAGGTACTTCCGCACCTCCGGCGTCTTGAAGTCGGCCGCATGTGACGGCAGATAGATCAGCGCGCTGGCCAGCGTGTTCTGGATGATTTCCTTCAGCCGCGGATAGATCACGCTCGACGCCACCCGGTATGCGAGACCGTACTCGAGATTCGGCAGAACGTATCCCGGCGTCCACGGCGTGACGGTCCGCGCCATGGCGTCGGTCAGCCCCCAGAAGAGATTGCGCCAGGCGAGCACTTCCCCGACCTGCGCCTGCACGCCGCGGAAGTCCTTTGAGCCGGTCGCGTCCACGCCCTTCAGCAGCAGTCCCGCAATGAAATCGAGTTTGACGGCCAGGCGGACGCATCCATGAAACATGAACCGCGGCAGGAATCCCGATCGCGGGAAGAAGTTATTGACCTTGTCGACATCGCCGTACGCGAACACGTTTTCCCACGGCACGAACACCTTGTCGAAGACGAGGATCGAATCGTTTTCGTCGAGACGGCTCGACAGCGGGTAGTCGAAGGGACTGCCAACCGCCGTTGACGCGAACTCATAGGATGGCCGGCAAAACAGTTTCACGCCGGGAGAATCGGTCGGCACGATGCACACGAACGCAAAGTCCTTCGTCTTGATCGGCAGCGCGCCATTGTTGGCGATGAAGTTGTAATGCGTCAGCGTCGACGTCGTGGCGACGACTTTCGCGCCACTGACAACGAGACCTCCATCGGTCTCCTTTTCCACGTGCATGTAGACGTCGCGGACTTCGGACAGTTCCTTGTTCCGGTCCACCGGAGGATTCACGATGGCGTGATTGACGAAGGTGACCTCTTCCTGGACCTTCTTGTACCAGCGCCGCGCGTTCTCCGCGAACGGCTCGTAGTAGTCGGAGTTCGCGCCCAGCGTGGCCAGAAACGCGGCCTTGTAGTCGGGGCTCCGTCCCATCCAGCCGTAGGTCACGCGCGCCCATTCGGCGATCGCGTCGCGGGAACCGACCATCTCTTCGACGTTGCGCGGCGCCTTGAAGAACTTGTGCGTGTAGCCGCCGCTGCCCGTGTCTGTCTCGGCGCACAGCGTGGACCGCCGCTCGTCGTGCAGCGCGTCGTAAAGGCGTCCCAGCATGCGCACCGTGTTCCGGAACGCCGGATGCGTCGTGACGTCTTTCACACGCTGGCCGTAAATCCAGATCTCGCGACCGTCTCGCAGACTTTCGAAATATTCCTTTGAAGTGAACGGCGCGCGCCGCGTGGCGCCCGCGGAAACCGGAGAATCGTTGCTCATGGCTGCCCCTTAAATCTTTTTGCCGGAGCATCCTAACGCTGAATTCGTCCGGCATCCAACCGTTTCCGAATTCACCCCGAGGCGGTTGACACCATCTCGCCACGGGCCGTATAGTCAGTTTCGACCCTCTCGGGCGCGTAGCTCAGTTGGAATGAGCGCTACCTTGACACGGTAGAGGTCATCGGTTCGATCCCGGTCGCGCCCACTCTTTACCCCCCGCCATATCAAGTATTTCCTAATTGACCAGCAGACCCGCCTCCTCCGACTGCGAACAAGTTGCGAACAATTCTTCGCCGATCCTGTTCGCGCCATTCCGAAGCGAAGCATTCATCACCTGCGTGTAGACATTCAGCGTCGTGTAAATCCGTGAATGCCCCATCAATTCTGCCGTCACTTTATCCGGCACGCCGCGATCGTGCGACCACGACGAAAACGTGCGCCGGAATGTCAGCCACGTTGCGCGCGGAAGCTTGAGTCGCTCGCATACCGGGAAAACGTAACGCTGCAGAATATTCTGCGAATTGTTGACCTTCCCAGCGCGGGTTCCGAAGATGAGATCATCCCGCCCCTTTCGCTTGGAAGACCGCTTCCACCGGTTGAGCAGTTCAATCGATGCCGGCGAAAGCGGAAGCAACCGCTTGCTCTTGTCCGTCTTTGGAGTATCGAAGTGGCCGTCATACACGGCCTCGGCAATGCTCAAGCATGACGTTTGCTCATCGAAATGCTTCCAACGGAGCGCGAACAGTTCGCCCCGCCGCATTCCGGTGAGAATTGCCAGCCCGACCATTGTCCTCGGCATGAGTGGTAACGCTTCCAGCAGTTGCCTAGCCTGCGCTGGCGTCAACACCCACTTCGACCGCACAGGCACTAGCTTCGGCAACTCCACTCTGTGAGCCGGGTTGGAGTCCAGATAACCCCACTCGACCGCTTTTCCCAGGATCGCGCTAAGCACACTGTGAACATGGTGAATGGAGTGTGGCGCGTATTCCGCCCGGTTCAGCTCGGCCATGTAGCTTTGGATTTCCCGCTTGCTCACAGCGGTCAATTCGAGTTTCCCAAAACGAGGAACAAGTTTTCTGTCTAAAGTGTCCTCGCGGGTAATCCGCGAGGAATATTTGTACATTGGAAGGACCGTCGTTCTCCACGCCGTCGCAAGCTCATCGAATGTGACGATCGGGCGTTGAACCGCACGCGCTTCAGCCAGCCGCTCGTTGAGGATCTCAACCGCCTTCCTCTTCGAAACCGGCCCCAAAGCCTCGCATCGATTCACGAACCGTTTCGTCCCGTCGGCAAAAAGTTGAGTTTCCCGCCAACGGATCGCAAAACCTTTACCACGTCGGATCACGCAGCCGCTCCCATAGGAACGCTTACTATTTCGAGCCAACTCTTCTCCTTTCCGGGATCGGTTGGCTCTTAACGGTTCTTGTCGCTGCACGATTGCACGGCGATGGGCGGGCTTACAACTCTTTCCTGCGGCGATTCAGATAACGCCGGATTTGTGCTTCCTCGAACCGCACATATTTTCCCAAACGAATGTGCGGCAAAGTATCTCCGCGCCGACGGCGGGTGCGCGAGTAAACCCACGAGAGTGGCACCTTGAGCAAAGCAGCAACGTCACCGGCGGTCAATAATTCGGAGACATCGCTTTCAACCA
>DASUFH010000153.1:0-2078 GCA_036274645.1 Terriglobia bacterium | reverse complement strand
GGATCCGAAGGCGGTGATTTATCGAGCCGCGAGCGATGGCACGGATCCGTTGCGCTATATTTCGGGGAAAGATGCTGAAGAGTTGCCTGCCAGGCGCAAGGTCGAGGAGGAGTCCGACTTTCTCCAGGAGATTCGACGCTTGATGCTCCCGGCGGCTTGACGTGGTGTGATGGTTGCAATACAGCCCATGTTCAGGAGGGCGCGCATGACGTTGCCATTCGTAAACAACGACCTTAGCAACCGGGAATTCTTCATTCATCGCTGGGAACAGGAATATCCCGGGTTCGTCCGGGTGATTCAATCGGTTCCCCCCGACCAGCTCGAGTACAGACCCCATCCAAAATCCCGATCGGCGGGTCAACTCGTCGCCTTCCTCGTATCCCAGGAAAAAGCATGCGTCGAGCTGTGCGTTAAAGGCGCGAGTTCCTACAACGCGAGCATTCGGTGGCATCCGGACGACGGAGCGGTCAGCCTGGAGGAGATGCTCATCGCCTACGAACTTCACCACCGCGAGCTTGGCGCGAAACTGAACGCGATCGACGACAGAATCTGGCGGCAATCCGCGTGGATGATCCTCGGCGAACAAGAGATACTTCTCAGAGATACCGTCGGGGGGCTGCTCTGGCTGGCGCTGTTTGACGCGGTGCATCACCGTGGACAACTCAGCGCATATATCCGCCCCATGGGAGGCAAGGTTCCGAGCATCTACGGGCCTTCGGCGGATTCGCCACCGGCATGAACGCCGGAGCGCCGATGATCGGGTTTCAGGAAGCCGGCAAGCATGACGCAACATTTTGACGGGATCGTTATTGGAACAGGACAGGCGGGTCCATCCCTGGCGGCGCGTCTGGCAGGCGCCGGGATGAAAATGGCTGTTCTCGAACGAGGCAGGTTTGGCGGAACCTGTGTCAATACCGGATGCATTCCGACCAAGACGCTGGTGGCCAGCGCCTATGCCGCAAATCTGGCGCGGCGGGCATCCGACTTCGGCGTCGTCGCGGACGGCCCCGTTCATGTCGATATGAAGCGGGTCATCGAGCGCAGGGATGCGATATCCGGACACTCCCGAGACGGCATCGAACGATGGATGAAAGGCCTCCCGAACTGCACGGTGTTCGAAGGCCATGGCCGTTTTGAATCGCCCCGTTCGATCCGGGTCAACGGCGAACTGCTGGAAGCCGAAAAGATTTTTGTCAACGTGGGCGGCCGGGCCGCGATTCCTCCCATCCAGGGACTGGACCAGGTTCCCTTCCTGACCAATTCTTCCATGATGAATCTGGCCGATCTTCCACCGCATTTGCTGATTGTCGGCGGCAGCTACGTCGGCCTGGAATTCGCCCAGATATACCGCCGTTTTGGCAGCGAGGTCACCATCATCGAGATGGGGCCGCGGCTGATTGCGCGCGAAGACATGGATGTCTCTGACGCCATCCGCGAAGTCCTGGAGCGCGAAGGAATTCGCATCCGCTTGAACGCGAAATGCATTTCGGCGCGAATGCACGACAGGCAGATTCTGGCCGGCGTGGACTGCGAGGAGGAGCCTTCCACGGTTTCCGGCAGCCATCTGCTGATTGCGACCGGCCGGAGGCCAAATACCGGAGACCTGGGCCTTGAGAAGGCCGGCGTGATTACGGACGAACGCGGCTACATCCGGGTGGACGAGCAGCTGCGAACAAACGTACCCGGGATCTGGGCGCTGGGCGACTGCAACGGACGGGGCGCTTTCACACACACCGCCTACAACGACTTCGAAATTGTCGCCGGCAATCTCCTGGACCAGGCTGACCGCCGCGTCACGGACCGGATCCTTGCGTATGCGTTGTTCATCGATCCTCCGCTGGGCCGCTGCGGCCTGACGGAAACGGAGATCCTGAAATCGGGCCGGAGGGTACTGACCGCCAAACGTCCGATGAGCCGGGTGAGCCGGGCCATCGAAAAAGGCGAAACCCAGGGTTTCATGAAGGTGACGGTGGATGCCGAATCACGCAGGATTCTCGGTGCTGCGATCCTCGGAACCGGCGGCGATGAAGCCATCCACTGCATTCTCGACGTCATGTACGCCGGGGCGCCGTACGACG
>DASUFH010000152.1:0-21757 GCA_036274645.1 Terriglobia bacterium | reverse complement strand
GATACCGGCGCGGGAGCGGGAGGCAGAATGGCTGCAGCAGACAGCCGCCGGCGATCGCGCCGCCTTTGAACGCCTTTACACGACATACCACCGACGGCTCTGTGGGTACCTGTTTCGCATGGTCGGCTCCAGAGAGGCGGTGGATGAGCTGGTTTCCGATGTGATGCTGGATGTGTGGAAAGGCGCCGGCAGGTTTCGGGGCTCCTCTCAGGTATCCACCTGGATCTTCGGAATTGCGCGGCACAAGGCTCTGAGTTTCCTGAGGCGGGGAAAGCCCGTCACGGTGGAAATCGATGAGGCTATGCAGATTCCTTCGGGGGGACAGCTCCCGGACGAAGCGCTGGCGGACATCGATACGAGCGCCGCAATCAACCGGGCGCTTGCGAAGCTGACGGAACAGCATCGCGAAGTGCTGGATCTCACCTTCTATCAGGGGTTCTCCTGTTCGGAAATTGCAGAAATCCTGCAGTGTCCCCTCAATACGGTGAAGACCCGGCTGTTCTACGCTCGAAAACAAATGAAAGAATTTTTAGCGGGAGGGGTAACGATATGACGCGTGAATCCTCACACGAAACGATTTTCGAACTGTTGCCGTGGTATGCGAACCGGACGCTTGGCCAGGAGGAATGCGTCGCGGTGGAAGAGCACCTGTCCGGTTGCGCGGAATGCCGGCAGGAACTGGAAGAACTCGGGGCCCTGACGGTGGCGTTCAAGGACTTCGACAAAGACATGCCACCGGCCGATGTTTCGTTCGACCGAACCATGGCGGCGGTCGGCGAGTGGGAGAGGGAACGGGCGGAGAGCCGGCCCCGTCTGTTTTCCTGGCTCAGCGCTTTCTGGGCCCCGTCGATTCCAGTAACCCGCTTTGTGCTTGCCGCCCAACTGGCGTTGCTCCTGATTCTGGCCGGGCTGTACTGGCGGACAACATGGACCGGCCCATACACCACGCTGTCGGGTCAGACCGGTGTTCGTTCCGGGCCGCGTCTCACCGTCATGTTCCAGCCGACTGTGACCGAGCAGGCTCTGCGCCAGGTTCTGGTGGATCTGGGCGCCAATTTGGTTTCCGGCCCGTCGGCGCTGGGTGTTTACGTCGTCGAGCTGACGGGCCGGGCCGACAGCGATGCGGAAGTGGAGTCCACCATTCGCGATCTCCGCGCGAAAACCGATGTCATTTCTTTTGTGGAGCGACAGCCATGAAGCGGTTACTGGTCATTGCGGGCCTGCTGTTTTTCACTCCGATGCTGGGCGCGCGGGAGAAATCCGCGCCCGTGACCATTGCGGTACGGGCGCTGCCGGATGGCAGTTCGTCCTTGCTCATCCATGTCGTCGAAATGTCCGGACCTGTGGATGAAGCGCGCGTCGAACTGCCAGGGAACACGTCCCGGACCGCTGTATTGATGTCGGGTCCGCCGGGCTGGACGCTCGAGCGGGATGGCGGAGCCGTCCGGCTGTCCGGCGCAGCCGCGTCCGCGCCGCTGCGATTCCGGCTGACGCTGTTTGACCTCAAGGAGATCAAGGACGTCAAGGTCCGGATGCGGCGGGAGAAGAAGAACGTTCTGGACAAGAGCTTCAAGGCGACGCTGTCTCCCGCGCTCGAGGCGCCGGGATCCACGGCCGGCCTGATCGAGTTTCCGCTGATCGTCAGTCCGGGTGAAACGATTGAGGCCGCCGTTCTTGATTCGGGCCTCACGCCGCCGGACGGTCAGTGGATCATTGCCGGTGTCGTAGCGGAACGCACGGCCTCCGGCCGGATCAGGGCGCGTCTGCCCGATGATCTTCAGCCGGGAACGCCGGTGCGCGTTTCCTATTTCGACGTCTGGGGCGAGCGGATCGTGGATTCTCTCTCCGCTGACGACACGGTGGTTTCGAGCGCGGCAGAGATCCGGACGCCACATGTCCGCTCATGTCCCGCGTATTCTTTCCTTGGATCATCGTTGTGCGTTTGCGGGGATTTCCCCGAACAGACGTCGAGCGCCTTGCGGATTGATGGGCAGCCCGCCACGGTGCTGGCTGCGTCCCGTCATGTGGCTCGGCTGCTGCTGCCGGCGACGATGACGCCGGGGCCGCACGTCGTGACGGGTGATCCCACCGCTGGTTTTCCCGCCGGGGATCGCGCCGCGACGGTTGCTCTGGGACTGGACGCCATACTGGATCGGACCAAGGTGATGAAGGGCCAGTCCACGACGTTCCGGCTCGTGGTGAGCGGAACGACGGATCCGATGCCCCTGACGATCTCGAACGAAAATCCGCGCGTCGTGTCGATTTCGGGGGGAGGGAATTATCAGGTGGCCAACACGTCCGGCGGAAGGACGAACGCGGTTGAGCGGCGTGTACAGGGAGTCGGCGCCGGCAATTTCAGGATTGTGACCCGCCTGGAGGGGCCGACGTGTCCCTGCCTGGAACAGGCGCGCGAAAGCCATCCGTCGACGGCGTCGCGTCCCGCGCCGGTGGTGGTTCCACGGCGCGTGCTGGCAACCGTGGCTGCGGCGACGCCGGCCGCGACGCTGGGCGTTGCGCAGGCGATCGCGCTGGCCAATGGCCTGTCGGTCGTGGAAGTCATCCCTCTGGCCACCGCCAATCTCGGCATGGTGGTTTTTGAAATCACCGACGGCGTGGGCGCCGTGGCGAAGGCGGCGGCTCTCGCCGCGGATCCGCGCGTCACGCTGGCGCAACCGGACTTTGTCTACGATACGTCGCAGGCGTCGTCTTCCCCTCCCGGCCAGCTCCTTTACGGCTTGCGCATGATCGGCGCCGATCGCGCGCAAACGGTGACGCGCGGTGAAGGCGTTCGCGTGGGCGTGATCGACGCCGGTATCGATACGGCCAGCGCGGCCCTGGCGAAGAAGGTGGTCGATTACACGGATGTGACGCGCACCGGCTGGACCCCGGACGCTCACGGCACGCTGGTCGCCGGCGTCATCGCCAGCGACCCGGTTCCCGGCTCGGTATCCGGCGGTGTGGCGCCCGGCGTCCAGCTGGTGGCCATCAAGGCCTGTGTCGCCGAGTCCCGCGGTCTCGCCAGCGCGCGCTGCTGGTCCAGCACGCTGGCGCGCGGCATCGATCTCGCCACCGCGAAGAACGTTCGCGTCATGAATCTCAGCGTGGGTGGGCCGGAAGACAAGCTCCTGGCGAAGATGGTTGAAAACGCGGCCGGTAAGGGAATCACTGTCGTTGCCGCCGCAGGAAATGATGGACCCTCGGGCCGGCCAAGTTATCCGGCCGCGTTCGACAAAGCCATTGCGGTTACGGCGGTCGATGCCACAAGCCGTCTCTATCCGCAGGCGACCCGGGGCGCCTTCGTCGATATCGCGGCCCCGGGCGTCGATATTCTCAGCGCCGGTCCCGGAGGACGCGCCCAGATTTTTTCAGGCACCTCCGCCGCCACTGCTTTCGGCGCCGGAGCCGTGGCGCTGCTGCTGCGGCAGCGTCCGAATCTGACCGAAGCTGAATTGCTTGCCCTGTTGCGTGAAACCGCCAGAGATCTTGGCGCCGCAGGGCCGGACCCGGAGTTCGGCTATGGATTGCTCGATGTCTGCCGCGCGATGGTCAAACTCGGCCGTAAAATGACCTGCCAGTAGCGTCGTCTGGCGCGAGCAACAGCGTTCGCATGGATTGAAACTCCCGGCGCCGTCCGGTCAAGGGATCCGTAAACGAAAGTTTTGCCGCCAGTAACTGCAGTGGGGTATCCCCTGCCTGCGCCGGCCGTTGTTGAGGGTAGAGCGGATCTCCGACGATCGGAAATCCGATGGAAGCCATGTGCGCCCTCAGTTGATGTTTGCGTCCCGTTTCCGGCTTGAGTCGAAAGAATCCGTACCTGGCGCCCATCTCGACAAGTTCGATGCGCGTGGTAGCGTTTGGCGGGCCTTCGACAATCTGGCGGCGGAACCATGGCGTTCCAGGCCCCAGGCGATTCCGGACCACCCATTGGCGTTCATCCGGCATCTCGGAGATCTCGGCAACGGCGAGGTATTCGCGCTCGATCGCCCGCGTCTGAAACAGCGCCTGATAGCGCGATCGCGCGTTTCGATGGAGCGTGAAGAGCACGAGGCCGGCCGTTTCCCGGTCGAGGCGGTGAGCCGGCGCAATTCCCGTGAGGCCCGAGCGCCGTTCGAGCCGGCTCAGCAAGGCGCGCGCGACGTACTCTCCGGCCGGCGTGACCGGCATTCCGTGAGGCTTGTCTGCGACGAGAATGTCCGAGTCCTGATACACAATGGTCTCTGCTTCCACATCGTCAACTTCATCCGGGACCTCGCGGTAATAGTGGACGGTCAGGCCGTGCCGGTATGGCGTATCGGGGCCGATTCTCGCGCCATCGCTTGTGGTGACCAGGCCACGCTGTATCCGTCCGAGCCATACCGGCTGCGGGATCTGCGCAAAGCGCGCCACAAGGTATTCGAGGATCGTCGCCGGAGGCTGTTCGAGGCGTGGCAGATAGAGGCGCGATACGGTCATGTGGAGATCATCGCATCAAATGGGTTCGGTTCTGGAGCGGGGGAACTGCCCGAGCAGGGGCGCGATCTCAGCTTCCCCCGGCTGTCCGTTGTGAGCTGGCTTGTCATAACGGCCAATGAGTCAGTGGGGGATCTGGCCAACTACATTTGAGATTGGACAGTACAGCATGGACATGTGACAGAAGAAGCGTTCGGTAAACTGTGAATCGCGCTGTCTGCTCATTGTCCTGCCTGTTCATCTCCCTTGCTGTCACTGCAACGCTGCGTTATGTTCTCGCCCGGCGCGGCGGAACTGGTCCCCGTTAAAATTTACGCGCCAGGGAGTCCAGGATGTCCGAAAAACGAGCGCTGTGGCTCATGGCTGTCGCGTTGTCTTTCTTTGCGGGAATCGCGATCGGTGTGATCGGTGGGTTGACCGCCTGCGGATCCTCGCAGTCTCCCAGCGCAACCGTCGGGCGAGCGCTGGACGCCGCTTCCTTCGGGCCGGTGGATGTTCCACAATGGCCGGGGCCCGACGCCGACTCGCAAACTGCGGCTCATCGATAAAAAAGAATGGGGCGGTGTGCTGGCCAGTCCACACACATTCCGCCCTTGAGCGTCGCGCCGCCGACGTCCGCGAACCGCTGATATACTGATTTCCTGATTCGCGCAGCTTGAAAGTCCAGCAACGGTCCATTACGGCATTCTCATGAGCGACCCTCTACTGTGGCATCGAGTACAGTTCGGATTCACCATAACCTTCCACTACATTTTTCCGCAGCTCACGATGGGACTGGCTCTTCTCATTGTGGTCATGAAAGGCTTCGGGCTCGCCGAGGGTCATGAAGCGTGGAATGCGGCGGCTCGTTTCTGGACCCGCATCTTCGGCCTGTCTTTCGCAATGGGTGTGGTGACAGGAATTCCCATGGAGTTCCAGTTCGGAACCAACTGGGCGGAGTTTTCTCGCCAGACCGGCGGCGTCATCGGGCAGACGCTTGCGATGGAAGGCATTTTTGCATTCTTTCTGGAGTCGAGTTTTCTGGCGGCGCTTCTGTGGGGGGAGCGCCGGCTCGGTCCGAAGCTGCATTTCGTGGCGGCTGTCCTGCTGCTGGTGGGAAGCTGGCTTTCGGGTTTTTTCATCACGGCCACGAACGCGTTCATGCAATATCCGGTGGGGCATGTCCTGGCTGAAGATGGATCCTTCCAGATTGGCCGTCTTCTGGAGTTCGTGTTCAGCCCCTGGGCTCTGACGCAGTTTGCGCACAACCAGACGGCGGCCGTCGTGACGGGATCTTTTGTGGTTGCCGCGGTCGGCGCGTACTGGACGCTGCGGCGCGAGCAGGCCGCGGTCGCCCGGATTTCGTTATCGGTGGGAGTCGTGGCCGGACTGATGGCTTCCGCCGCAGTTGCTTTTCCCACCGGCCACGGACAGGGACGGCTCGTCGCGCGGCATCAGCCCGCCACCCTGGCCGCCATGGAAGGGCGGTTTCAGAGCGGCGCGCGCGCGCCCCTGGCGATGATCGGGCAGCCGAATGTGGCCGAACGCCGGCTCGATAACCCGATCGTTCTGCCGGCCGTGCTCTCCTGGATCGCCTATGGGGATTTCTCCGCGAACGTCCGCGGCCTGGAAGAGTTTCCCGAGACCGACTGGCCGGACAACATCGAACTGCTCTATTACTCGTTCCACATCATGGTCGGGCTGGGCACGATCTTCATCGCCATCATGGCGGTGGCGTTCATCCTGCTGTGGCTGGGCCGGCTGGAGTCCATGCGAGCGATGCTCTGGGTTCTTGGTCTGGCGTTTCCGTTTCCGTTCATCGCGAACACAGCCGGGTGGATGACTGCGGAGTTCGGCCGTCAGCCGTGGCTCGTTTATGGTCTGTTTCGTACCGCGAGCGGAGCGTCGCCCACGGTGCACTCCGGCACAACGCTGTTTACGCTGCTGGGTTTTGCGGGGCTCTATTTTGTGCTCGGCGTCCTTTTTCTGGCGTTGGTGGCGAAAGAGGTGGCGCACGGAGCCGGTCCCGCTGCGCCTGATGACGAGTCCGATCACGAACACGCCGCGTCGCGCGCCTGAGGAACCGAACTCATGGAGACGATCTGGTTCATACTCGCGTCGGTTGTGGTGGCCATCTATGTCGTGATGGACGGTTTCGATTTCGGCGCGGGCGCCCTTCATCTCTGGGCGGCTCGAACCGATGGCGAACGCCGTCAGGTTCTTTCGGCCATCGGCCCGTATTGGGATGGCAATGAAGTGTGGCTGCTCGCCGGCGGCGGTGTGCTGTTTCTGGCGTTTCCCAGGGCTCTCGCGTCGGGCCTGTCGGGCTTCTATCTCGCCATCATGTTCGTGTTGTGGGTCCTCATCCTGCGCGGCATCGCCATCGAGTTCCGTTCACATGTGAACGACGCCATGTGGCGCGCATTCTGGGACACGGTCTTCTTCGCGGCTTCGGCCCTGGCCCCGACGCTCCTGGGCGCAGCGCTCGGCAATCTGATTCGGGGCGTTCCACTGGGCCCGGACGGCTGGTTTGCGCTGCCGCTGTTTGGGTCGTTTTCGCCGGTGGGCGACCTGGGAATCCTGGACTGGTACACGGTGCTGGCCGGCGTTTTTGCGCTGGCGGCCATCGCCCATCACGGCGCTTTGTTTCTTGTCTGGAAAACCGATGGCGCGGTTCAGGCGCGCAGCCGGTTGGCCGCGGGCCGCCTGTTTCCGTTGGTCGTTGCGCTCTGGCTGGGAACCACCGTGGTTACAGCGTCCATGTTTCCGCGCCTTTTCGCTGCCCTGGGGGACCGGCCAATCGCGTGGCTGGCGACAGCGCTGTTTCTGGCGGGCATCATCGTGTCGTTCTTCGCCCGGCGTTCCGGCCGCGATCTGCTCGCCTTTGTGGGATCGGCGGCATTCCTGCTGGGGGTTCTCGGCGCCACCGCGGCCTCCATGTATCCGACGCTGATTCAGTCCGCGTCGGATGCCGCGCTTTCGCTGACAACGGAGAACGCTGCAGCCAGTGTGGATTCATTGCGGAAGGGACTGCTGTGGTGGCCGGTGGGGTTTGTTGTTGCGATCGGGTATTTTGTCGTGCTGTTTCGCCTGCATCGCGGGAAGGCGCGTGTGAAGAGGGAGGAAGGGTATTGAGGGGGGCGCTTGCCTCTCCCAGCTTCGCGCCTTTGCACAACGTGAACGTTTTGGATCCCCCGTCTGCTTGTAGGGGCGGTCTATGACCGCCCATTGTTTCGGAGTGAATTCTTGTGGAGGCAAGGGCTTCCACTCCGCAACGTCGGGCGGTCATAGACCGCCCCTAGAAGCAGACGGGGAAGCTCCTCCTCGTTCCTACCCCTCCGACAGCGTGATCCGCATTCCCCATGTCATCAGGCGCGGCGGTCCGTTCGTGGTTGGATTCCGCTGCACGTAGAACTCGCGGTTGAAGAGGTTCTGCACATCGAAGAACATCTCCACCCGGGGAGAGATCCGCCGGCTGGCCGCCAGATCGACGATTCCGTAGCCGGGCAGCTGTTGCGTATTGTTGTCGTCTTCGAACTGCCGCGACGAGAACTGAGCGGAGATCGACGCCGTTCCGATGCGCGCGTCGCTATAGGTCAGGCGGGCCGACCCGCGATGCTTCGGAACCTGCGGAATCAGGTTTCCAACGAGCGCCGTCGATGCGGCGAATTCGGTGACGCGACCCATATTGTAGACGTATCCCCCCGCGATCTGCAGCCGCCGGAGCAGCCGGACTTCCAGGTCCGTCTGCACGCCGCGAGTCCGTGTCCGGCCCAGGTTCTGGCGCTGGCGCAGATTGGTTGCGATCGTGACGTTGGAAACCGAATTCGTGAACCGGTTGTCGAACCATGTCGCTCGCCAGATCACGTCCTCGACCGGCGCGTACGTGAATCCGGCCTCACCTCCGAAAAGACGTTCCGCTCCGAGATCGGAGTTGGCTTGCGTGACGACCGCGCCGACCGCGAATTGACGATACAGTTCGTTCAGCGTGGGCGCGCGGAACCCCCAGCCGAGAGCGCCCCACACCGAGAACTGGTCCGATATCCGGTAACGCGCTCCGGCATGCGGGCTGGCGACGCTGGAGGTCTTGTCCGGGTACGTGGCGTTGTCGGGCGTCCGGGTCGAGACCAGGGCTGTTTCCAGTTTGTGCCCGTCGTAGTTGCTCCAACGGTCGCCGCGCGCGCTCAAGGTGAGCTGAAGTCGTGAGGTTACGGTGATCAGATCCTGGATGAAGATGCCCGTGCTGATCTGGCGGCCGCCCGCTGCGCGCTGCAGTTCAACGATCGTTCCCGTGAGGGAATCGTAGGCGTCCTCCTGACTCTCTCCTTTGACCCAGCGCCAGTCCCAGCCGACGGTCACGTAGTGTCTGGGGCCAAACAGGCGCGACCACTGAACCATCGCGTCGATATCCCGTGACGGAACCGTCTGGAATCCCGCCGAGGAACTCGGTTTGGCCAGCGTGCGGGGCGTGATGCCGAGAAATACACTGTGGAACGTCTCGAAATTCGCGAGCACGCGAACCTGCAGGTCGCCTTCGGCCACTCGCGTGTTGAGACCGCCGCTCACGTATTTCCAGAGCGTGTCGTTGGTCTCGTTGCAGCTCAGCGCGGGCCGGTTGGCCGCGGCGATGCACATTTTGGCGTTTTCGCGAGCCTCGTCGAAGTAGCCCGCGCGAAACGTCGTGCTGAAGCGGTTGCGGGGATCGGTGTAGTCCAGGCGGGTGTTAAGATTCTTGTGCTTCACCGTAGCCTTGGTGTCGATCGGCCCGCGCAGGTTCGGCAGATCGCCTGTCGACGTGGCATTCCCGAACGGATCCTTGACGGGAATCTGCACGTAGCCGTTGGTCCGCAGATAACTTCCGTCGATGGACGCCGCAAACTGCTTCCAGACATCGCTGGCCGTCACGTCGATCGAGCCCAGGCCATCCCACACATTCGCGCCGGGAACTCCGAGATTTTCTCCGCGCCTTCCACCATATCTCGGCGTCAGCGTCAGGGTCCGCGGCCTGGGTGGTTCAGTGGCCAGGTTGATTGTGCCGCCCAGCGCGTAATTGCCGAAAACGCTCGACGTGGAACTGTCGACGACTTCCACCTGCCGGATGTTGGAGAGCGGCGCGCGGCTCCACGAAACCCATCCACCAAAGGGATCGTTGAAGGGAACGCCGTCAATCAGCACCAGCGTTCGGCTCACGCCGCTCGGCCCTATGCCTCGCAGCGAAACGCCCTGTGCGGTCGGGTGGGCGGCCAGGCTGCTCGTGCGCCGGAAGAGACTGAACGTCGGGACCTGCCGCAGCAGATCGTCGGCAGTCACCGCGGCGGACTGCTTGATCTGCGCGCTGTCCACAACGGTTCCGCTCACCGGGAGACTGCTCAATTCCTGCTCGGTTCGGGTTGCCGCGACGGTAATGGCGTTGGACACGGTGGCCAGTTTGAGCGTGACCGTGATGGAGGCCGAGTTCTCGCGTCGCAAATCCACGGTTTCCGTGTGCGGCTCAAATCCATCGGCGGTCACGATGACCTTGTAGATCCCTGCGGAAAGTCCGCTCAACGTCGCGCGGCCTGGAGTGCCCGCCCTGGGAGACTGGATCAATGTCCCGCTGACCGCCATCGTCACGTTCGGGATCGCCCGTCCCTGGGAGTCGACCACCGAAGCCTCAATCTGCCGGTTGGTTGCCTGGGGCTCCGCGCTTGCGGCTGTGCCGTGCGCCAGTAAAAGGAGCAGCGCCATCGCAACCAAAGTTGGACGCAAATACTTCATCGCTTAGGTTCCCCTCAATAATGTGGACTGAAGCGTTGGAGGATACCACGATCGGACGGATTTTCCGGCATGGGTAGGGTGTGTGGGGTCTCCCAGGAAACTACACCGCATGACCTCTGCCGCTTCGCGGCCGCCCCCGGTTGTCCATTGTCTGATGTCGATTGTCTGGATGAACTTCTGTCATTGTTCGTTGGCCGGCTTGCCGGAACGAACAATGAGGCGGAATTTGGAAATCGACAACAGGAAATGGGCAATGGACAATCTTGGGACGGCCGCGAAGTGGGAGACCACCCCTGCACGGGGAACCGACGGCGTTCTACGCGACGGGTTTTGTTTCGATGACCTGGATGGCGGCGCCGATGGACGCGAGTTTGTCGGCCACCTGCGCGTATCCGCGTTCGATATAGCGGACACCGCGGATGTTGCTCACCCCGTCGGCCACCAGCGCCGCAATGACATTGGCGAAGCCGGCGCGCAGATCCGGAATCACCATGTCCTGGCCCTTCAGGCGTGACGGGCCCCGCACGACGCAACTGTGGTAATGGTCCTGGTCGGCAAACCGGCACGGTTTGCGTCCGAGGCAGGCGCGGGTCACGTCGATGTTCGCGCCCATGGGCGACAGTTCCCGCGTATAGCCGAAGCGATCTTCATATACGGTTTCGTGAATGATCGAGACCCCGTGCGCCTGCGTGAGCAGAATCACGAACGGCTGCTGCCAGTCGGTCATGAATCCGGGATGGACGTCCGTTTCGACGTGCGTGGCGGTGAGTTGAGGCTGGTAACGGAAAAAGGAAATGCCGTCTTTTTCAACGGTGAATCCGCCCCCGATCCTGCGGATCTCGTTCAGGAAGGTGATCATGTGTTCCTGCTGGGCGTTGACCACATGGACGCGTCCGTTCGAGGCCACCGCCGCCGACGCGAACGACGCGGCTTCGATGCGGTCGGTGATGGTGTGGTGCGTTGCGCCGTCCAGGCGCTTGACGCCTTCAATGATGATGCGCCGGTCGACATCCACGCGGATGAGCGCGCCCATCTTCTGCAGAAACAGAATGGTGTCGGTGATTTCCGGTTCGACCGCCGCGTTGGCAATCACCGTTGTGCCCTCGGCGAGCACTCCTGCGATGATGGCGGTTTCAGTGGCGCCGACGCTCGGAAACGTCAGATGAATCGTTTTGCCACGAAGCCGTGAGCAGCGCGCAACATAGCGCTCGGACCCATACTCGATTTCCGCGCCCATCGCGCGTAACGCCTCGATGTGGAAGTCCACGGGCCGCGCCCCGATGCGGCAACCACCCACCACCGGAACCGTGACCTCTCCGGCGCGATGCAGCAGCGGCGCCAGCAGCAGGATCGGTATGCGGTTCACGCCGGAGTGTTTCTGGCTGACCGTGGCGTTGACGATCACCGGCGTCTGAATCCCGAGTGTGTTCTGGTCGAGCCACTCGTACTGGGTGCCGATCTCACTCAACATGTCGAGCAGCGTTTCGATTTCCGTGATGCGGGGAACGTTCGTAAAGACACAGGGCCGGTCGGTCAACAAGGAAGCCACCAGCTGTTTGCTGATCGCGTTCTTCGCGCCACCAACCACTACCGTGCCCTGAATGGGCTTCCCACCTTCGATTGAATAGATTTTTTCGCTCAATGCCGATTTCTCAGGGTCCACAAGTAGTAGTTTGCCATCGGCGCTCGCCGATTGAATCCTCTTGTTTCTGTCAGCCTCGCGTTTTTTGCGGGTCCGAGTTGCAGGGGCGGTCTATAGACCGACCCGCGTTTCGGAATGGAAAACCCTGACGTTGGGCGGTCATAGAAGCTGTGAATGAATTGGGACAACCTCCGAATTCGGCTGACAAATGCTGCGTTATCAACGCCACCTTCACCGAATTCGGAGGCTGTCCCCAAAATTCATTCACAGCTTCATAGACCGCCCCTGCATGCAGGCGGGGGACCCAGGATGCTCTCGTTGTGCGAAGCGAACGCAACCTCCGGGCTGATCTGCAAATGTCACCCTTTTGCCAGGAATCGCTCGAAAAATTCCGCCATGGCGCTGATCGACGCCACCCAGTTGCGCCAGAGCAGCGAGTCGTGGACATCATCGGGCAACACAAGGGTCTCGACGTGAACGCCGCGCGCCGCGAGGCGGCGTTCCAGATCGACGGTCTGATGGAAGTTCACCGCGCGGTCGTCGTCGCCGTGGATGAGCAGGACCGGAGACGTCCATGTGCTTACTGCCGAGATGGGCGACGATTCGTAAGCGACCTTCAACGCCTGCTTCAGGTCGGCATCGGTGATGCCGTCGCCCGCGGCCGCGCGAGCCAACTGTTCATTGGTCAGGCTGGGGATACGGTCGTGAACGCCGTGAACATCCACGCCGGCGGCAAACACGTCGGAATTCCGGCCCAGCGCCAGCGCGGTGAGGTATCCGCCAAGCGACGCTCCCCAGATGCCGATCCGCTGTTGATCGACATCGTCGCGTGACTGCAAGTACCGTCCGGCGGCAAGAATGTCGCGGTATTCAGACGCGCCGCGGACCCCGGCATTTTCGGGAAACTGGAAGGATTGGCCATATCCCACACTCAGGCGGTAGTCGACCGACAGGACGATGAATCCCCGGCTCGCCAGGTACTGGTTGGCGCCATAGTCGTTGGCATACTCCCACCGCGTATGCCATCCGAGCAGCATCTGTCTTGGCCCACCGCCATGGACGTACACGATGGCCGGCTTTCGGGCGGGCAGGGAAGCCGCCGGCCGGAACAGCTGACCGTGCGCTTCGACACCATCGGCGGCATGGAAGTGAACCAGTTCCGGGGTGACCAGTTGTCCGGACGGGAACGATGGCGCTTCGGCCCCCAGTCGATGCGGAACGCCTCCGGCAATGGGCAGCGTTGCGGGCCGTGGCGGGAGCGTCGCGGTGGCGGCCAGCAGGGCGATGGTCGCGCCATCGCCCGTGACGGCCGGACTCCACTCCACTCCCTTGCCCGTTGTCAGCCTGACGGAGATTCCTCCTTCAACGGGAACTTTATAGAGATGACGGCGATCCATGTCGCTCGCGTCGCTCCCCGTGTTGGCGCTATAGACCACGGAGCGTCGATCCGGCGTGAGTGTCCATTGCTCGACCATGTACGGACCCGACGTCAGGAGCGCCGGTTTGGCGCCGGCGCCGGGATGATGGATCGCATACAGATGCGGCCAGCCGTCCCGATAAAGACTGAGGACAAGATGATCGTCAGCGGCCCAACGCATGCCGAGTCCGCCGGGATTCTGCAGAATCGGATCCACCGGCGTGGTTCCGCTGGTCAGAACGGTCGCAGGAGCGGTGGTGGCATTCACGTCGAGGATCAGGATGGACCATGGCTGCTCCGGACGCTCGAGCGGAGGTCGCGGCGCTCCTCCGGTTCCGGCCTGCCGCAGAAAGACAATGCGCCGTCCATCGTCGGACCAGACGGGTTGAGAATCCCGCGATGTCGAGGGCGCGAGAAAGCGGATGGTCTTTCCTTCAGAATACAGACCGATGAAGCTGTGATCGTCACGGTTGGAGACGAACGCCAGCGTCTTGCCGTCGGGCGACCAGACCGGCGATTCACTGGACCCGCGGGCGGAGACAGCCAATCCGGCCGGCCTCGATCCGTCGATCGGCGCAATCCAGATTCGCCGGTCCCGGATGAACGCGACGCGGTCGCCCGTCGGCGCAATGACCGGGCCGTCCCCGTCGCCGAGAAGACGTGGAGGCGTGTTTCCGGTTATGGATACGGACCAGACCTGAACCTTCGGTTGAATGACGAGCCCGGCTGGATTGGGCGGATCGGCAGGCCGGTTCGAGCCGTGATCCCCTCCACGGACGTAGACGATCGTCCGGCCGTCGGACGAGAAGGAAAGACGCGCGAGTTCCTGTCCGTCGTCGTCGGAATACGCGGTGACGCGGCGCGGTTGGAAGTTCGGACCGGCGGCCACGTAGATGTTGCGAACGCCGCGTTCGTTGAACGTCCATGCAACGGTCGAACCGGCTGGAGACGTGATGAGATTATCCGGTGACGGGAACCCGAGGATGTCCTCGACGGTGAACGCGGGTTTCGCCTTTTGAGGGCCGGCGGCGTACGGGGTGAGCCCCAGCAGCAGCGCCAGCGCCGCGGCCCCCGGAATCTTTGGAGAAATCATTGGTCCCTCCCTAGACGCGTAAGGTTACATTGTTTGCCGTTTTTCGTTCCCCGTCTTCCCGTCCCCCCGGTTGTCCGATGTGCGCTGGCTGTTGTCCGCTGTGTAATGGACCTGGCGGACTTACTCATTGACCCATTGGCCCATTGACCCATTTGGACCCAGTAAGCCATTGGGTCATTGGGCGGTTTAGCCAGGTCCATTACACAGCGGACAACAGCCAGCGCACATCGGACAACCGGGGGAACGGGAAGCCAACGACCGCTATAATGCCTCATGCTTGTGGAGCCGGTTTGTCTGCAGGTCGAACGTGAGGTCTCCTCGTGGCCGGGCGTGACAGCCACCCGTCATGGTGGTGGAATGATCTTCTTTCACGTCGGGCGCCGCGAGATCGGGCATCTGCATCGCAACCGGCTGGCGGACCTGCCGTTTCCGGTCCGCATCCGCGAGCAGCTGGTTTCCTCCCGCCGGGCGGATCTTCACTATCTCCATCCCCGGACCGGCTGGATCTCTTACTACATCCGCAGCGAGGCCGATGCGACGCCAGTCATCGAATTATTTCGCCTGAACTATTCGAGGCCGTGGCTCTCGAATAGTGAACCGGTCGTTCCTACCGGCCCATCTTCATAAACACAAACACGGAAGCGGCGATGCCGAGGCCGACGATGATGTGGCCGAGGAGGTCCTTCTTCCCGTTGCCTGCCGGCTGGGGAACCGTTCGGCCGATACCTCCCGGGAAACGCGGCGCCGGAGGGCGGGGAGGTTCGAGCACGGACGCTTCCCGCTCGACCGCGCCGCCGTGGCGCGTGCCCGCCACAGCCGCGGGCGAGGATTTGAGAGTCAGTTCCAGATCGGCAATATTGTCGGCGCCGACAGTCGTGCGCGCCCCATCGCCGATGGCCACTCCGGAAATGGCGCCGTCCCGGATGCGGAGAACCACGGGTTGGTAATCGCCGGGAGGGATTTCGCGGAACCGGAAAGAGCCGGCAACGCCTCGCCTCTGCTGCGCCTGGCTGACCGGAGCGACGAGCGTTTCCACGATTCCCGATTCGAGATTCACGGTCGGTTCCGAGCCGCTCGCAATATCGGAGCTGAGCGTTTCGCTCCATCCGGCCAGGAGCATCACCACCAGCTTTTCCTCCCGCTGGAGCGCGGTTTCGCCCAGCACGTATCCGCCCACGTTAACGAACGCCTGCAGGTCCGGAGAACTCTTCAATTCGGAAACATCCTGGCTCCGGGCGAACGGGCATGAAGCCATCAGAATTCCGAAGACTATCCAGCGTGGCGCCGAACCCAACATTTCGCGCATCGCGACCTCCGGGGTGCCTGATTCGAGCACAGAGCGGCTCAGTGCACGAGATTGTAGACCGTATCTCTTTTCGGCGAACGAAAAACCCATCAAATCTGTAGGAATTTCCCGCGCGAATCTGCTATAAACGGCGCTCCCAAAAACGACATTGGAGGTATCGGATGAGGAGGACGAAGAAGAAGAATTCCGCGCGGCTGCTGGCGCGGGCTCTCGTCATGTTGATCGCGCTGCTGGTCTGCGTGCTGCCGGCGGGCGCGCAGGGTCCTGTGGCGGCTACGGCGGCCCCCGCGATTGACGGTGTGAAAGTCGGGATGGACACGATGTGGACGCTGGTGACCGGATTTCTGGTGTTTTTCATGAACCTCGGTTTCGCGCTCGTCGAGTCGGGATTATGCCGGGCGAAGAACGCGGTCAACATTCTGGCGAAGAACTACATCGTTTTCGCTGTGTCATCGGTGGCGTTTCTGTTGATTGGTTTTGGTCTGATGTTCGGCAACGGCAATGGGTTTGTCGGGACTTCCGGCCTCTTCTTCGTGGGCGGCGCAGACAACAGTCCGATGACGGGCGACGCTTATCATGGCGACTACGGAGCCCTCAGCTGGGCCGGAATTCCATTGTGGGCAAAATTTTTCTTCCAGCTGGTATTCGCCGGCACTGCCGCCACAATCGTTTCCGGCGCCGTCGCCGAACGCATCAAGTTCGGCGCATTCTTCCTGTTCTCGTTTGTCATGGTCGGACTGGTCTATCCGGTGGTCGGGCACTGGATCTGGGGAGGCGGCTGGGCCGCGCAGGCCGGCATGTTCGATTTTGCGGGATCGACCGTGGTGCATTCCATCGGCGGTTGGGCCGCGCTGGCCGGCGCGCTGATGCTTGGGCCTCGCATCGGCAAATACGCAAAGGACGGCCGCACGCTGCCGTTGCCCGGTCATAACATGACCTCGGCCGCGATCGGCGTGTTTGTGCTGTGGTTCGGATGGTTCGGATTCAATCCCGGCTCCACGATGGCGCTGGACTGGGCGTCGATCGCCCACATCGCCGTCACCACCAACACGGCCGCCGCCACCGCGTCCATCAGCGCGCTGCTGGCCATGTGGATGATCAGCGGCAAGCCGGACCTCAGCATGACCCTTAACGGCGGGCTGGCCGGACTGGTCGCCATCACCGCGCCCTGCGCGTTCGTCAGCGTGGGTAACGCGTTCCTGATCGGGATCATCGCCGGCTTCCTCGTGGTTTTTGCGGTCATGTTCTTCGACCGGATTCACATTGACGACCCGGTCGGCGCCACTTCCGTCCATCTGGTCAACGGCATCTTCGGCACGCTGGCCGTGGGCCTGTTCGCCGATCCGACCGTCACTCCCGCTGCCGCCGTGGTCAAGCCGGGCCTGCTGCTGGGCGGCGGAATGACCCAGTTCCTGCCGCAGCTCTACGGCGTGCTGGCGACCGGCGCGTACGTGTTTCCAGTGTCGATCGTGACCCTGTTCGTTCTCAAACAGGTCGTCGGGTTGCGCGTGACACCCGAGGAGGAGATGGAAGGTCTCGATATCGGCGAACATGGAAATGTCGCGTATCCCGACTTCCACCCGGCAGAAACGGAAGCCTGAGGACAGGACGTGTCCTGACGGTTCCCGTCTGTGCTTGTAGGGGCGGTCTATGACCGCCCAGCGTTTCGGAGCGGAAATCTCTGATTGAACAGAAAGTCGCCCTGAAAGGTCGGGCGGTCAGAGACCGCCCCTACAGGCAGGCGGGGAATACGCCCGCATCTGATCAGGGCAAGTGTCTCCAGTCCCGGGCCTGTCCGATTCGTCTGATTCAATCTCCATTCCTTACCGCCTTCGATCCGAATTACAATATCCCGCTTATGCCAGGCTACGAACTCGTCCTCTTCAAGAACATTCACGATCCGAGAGCCAGGGAAATCGACCGGTATGTCGAACTGGGCGGATACGAGGCGTCCCGGAAGGTCCTGACCGGAATGACCCCTTCGGAAGTCATCGATATGACCAAGGCCAGCGGGCTGCGCGGCCGTGGCGGCGCCGGCTTCCCGACCGGGATGAAATGGAGCTTCGTTCCGAAGAACACCGGCAAGCCCACCTATCTGTGCTGTAACGCGGACGAAAGCGAGCCGGGCACCTGCAAGGACCGCGTCATCATCGAGCGCGATCCGCACCAGCTGATCGAGGGCATCATCATCGCGTCCTTCGCGGTGGAATGCCATCTGGCCTTCATCTACATCCGGGGAGAGTTTGTGCACGGCTACCGGGTGCTGGAGCGCGCTCTGGCGGAAGCGCGCGCCAAGGGGTTCCTCGGCCGGAACATCTTCGGGACCACCTACGATCTCGAGATCGTGCTCCATTCGGGCGCCGGCGCATACATCTGCGGAGAAGAAACCGGGCTGCTCGAATCGCTGGAAGGGAAGCGCGGGCATCCGCGTCAGAAGCCGCCGTTTCCGGCCGTGCAGGGCCTGTATGCCTGTCCGACCGTGGTCAATAACGTCGAGACCCTGGCGAACCTGCCGCACCTGTTCAATCGGGGAGTGGACTGGTACAAGAGCCTCGGGTCGAACGAGAAAAATACCGGTCCGAAGCTCTATTGCGTGAGCGGACACGTGAACAAGCCCGCCGTGGTGGAGCGCGAACTCGGAATACCGCTTCCCGAGCTGATCAACGATATCTGCGGCGGGGTACGCGACGGCCATCAGCTGAAGGGCGTGATTCCCGGCGGGTCGTCCGTTCCGATTCTCACGCCCGGCGAGATCGATGTGCGGATGGATTTCGATTCACTGGCTGCAAAAGGCACGCTGCTCGGATCGGCCGGTTGCATGGTGCTGGACGATTCGGTGTGCATGGTGCGTCTGGCCTACCGGACCGCCCGGTTCTACGCCGAGGAAACATGCGGTCAGTGCACGCAGTGCCGCGAGGGAACATGGTGGATGGAACATGTTCTGCATCGCATCGAACACGGGCAGGGGCGAATGCAGGATCTCGATATGATCCTCGACATGTGCTCGAACATGAAAGGCGTGACGATCTGCGTGTTGAGCGACGCCTGCGCAATGCCGGTGGAAGCGATGATCCGGAAGTACCGCGAAGAGTTCGCGTATCACATCACCGAAAAACGCTGCATGGCAGGGGTGGGGGCGCACGCCTGATTTCCCCGTTTGTTCATTGTCCGCGGCTGTTGTCGATTGTGACCTGAACCTGTTTCATTGTTCGTTGGTCCAATCTGCAAAACGAACAATGCGACAGTGAATCAGGTTCAATTCACATTCGACAACAGCCGCGGACCACGAACAATTCAGGAAGTGGCGCGCCTTCCCGCCATCCCCTCCGGCGCATTCGCGTCTTGACGCGCCCTTTGTTCGTGGCGGAAGATGGACCCCGCAAGTACACCTGCCATGAATCCGCGAAGCTCACTGTTCGTTCTTGCTATTGGTTTTGGAATCCTGATTGTGCTGATCGGGGCGCTGGGATACGGAGCGCTTCGACGGGCGGACTCCATCCATCAGGAGATGCGTCTGGCTCAGGATTCGTACCTGAAGGCGGAAGAATCGCGCCGAGGCATCGTCCAGGACATCTTTCTCGCGGACATTCTGGTGCGGGACTATCTGCTGGATACGTCGCCGGAGGCGCCGTCGCGCCGTAACGAAACCATCGCGATCCGGAAGTCGGTCCAGCGGGAGCTCGAGGACCTCTCGATGACGACGGCGAGCGCGTCGAGTCCGGCGCTCGAGCGTCTGGGTTCGGAGGTGGAACGGTACTGGGAGTCGCTCGATCCCGTGTTTCAGTGGACGGCGGAAGAGAAGAAGCAGAAGAGCTGGGTGTTTTTTGCGCGCAACGTGCTGCCACGGCGTGACGCGGTGATCAATCTGGCGCGGGAACTGGCGCGGTTGAACAACGAGACGCTGGGCCGGGAAGGGAAGCGGCTGCAGGATTCGCAGCGCAGACTGCACGACTTTTTGTTCCGGATGATGACCGTGATCCTGGGAATCGGTATCTGCGTGGCGCTGCTGACCACTCATCGGGTCATCATGCTGCAGCGGACGCGGGAGGCCCAGCGCCAGCAGCTGGAGGAAACGCAGAACAACCTGCGGCGGCTCTCCCGCCGGCTGGTCGAGGCTCAGGAAGTGGAGCGGCGCGCGCTTTCGCGCGAGCTGCATGACGAGGTCGGGCAGATGATGACGGCGGTCGGCATCGAGCTCGGCAATTTGGAGAGCCTGCGCGGCGGCCCGGTGGAGGCGTTTCGCGCGCGCATCGAAGACGCGAAGCGTCTCAATGCGGACGCGATGCGCGCGTTGCGGGATATTGCGATGGGCCTCCGCCCGTCGATGCTCGACGATCTGGGGCTGCAGGCTGCGCTCGAATGGCAGGGCCGGGAGTTTTCGCGGCGGACCGGCGTTACGGCGGTCGTCGATGTCGACGGCGAACTGGACGATCTGCCCGATGAGCAGCGCACCTGCATATATCGCGTGGTCCAGGAGGCGCTCACCAACTGCGCCCGCCACGCTCAGGCGCGGCATGTGAACGTCGCCGCGCGTTCTGAAGGAGGGGATATTCTCGTGGTCATTGAAGACGATGGTGTGGGCTTTGAAACGGCTTCCGCGGGCCGGGGAGGGCTGGGTCTGCTGGGCATTCAGGAACGCGTTCAGGCTCTGGCCGGCCGGCTGAACATCGCGTCGTCGCCGAAAAGCGGGACGCGCATCCAGGTGCAGATTCCTTATGGAGCGGCAGCGTGAAGAAGATTCGTGTATTGATCGCAGACGACCATGGCATCGTCCGTAAAGGGCTGCGGCTGCAGCTGGAACAGGATAATGGCTTCGAAGTGGTGGGCGAAGCGGCGGAAGGACGCGAGGCCGTGCGGTTTTCCGACGAACTGGCGCCCGACATCGTACTCATGGATGTCGCCATGCCGAATCTGAACGGCATTCAGGCCACGGCGCAGATGATCAAGAAGAACCCCCACGTCGGCGTCATCATTCTCAGCATGTATTCCGACGAGACCTACATTACCCGCGCGCTCGCGGCCGGCGCGAAGGGATACCTCCTTAAAGAGGACGCCGACCGCGACCTGCACAGCGCCGTGCGCTCGGTGGCGCAGGGCAAGCGCTTCTTCAGTCCCGCCATCGCCAGCACTCTGCGCGCCGATTACATGCGCGAATTGCAGCAGCGCGGCCTGGAAGACAGCTATGAGCTGCTGACCGAGCGGGAGAAGGAAGTGCTGCAATTGCTGGCTGAAGGCAAGGCGAACAAGGAAGTGGCCAGCATGCTGAACCTCAGCATCAGCACCGTGGAAACGCACCGGACCCGCCTCATGCAGAAACTCAACCTGCACAGTTCGGCGGAGATCGTGCTGTACGCGGTGCGCAAGCGCATCATTTCATAGGGAACTCGCGTATACTGTGCCGTTCAGAAAACTGGAGGGCAACGATGAGATCCCGAATATTAGTTCTCGCGCCGATGGTACTGGCTCTGGCGGTTCCGTTTGTCGACGCGCATTTCAAGCTCCTGGAGCCGACGTCGTGGATCGTGGAGGGCGCCAATGGCGACCCTCAGAAAGCCGCCCCCTGCGGCGGAACGGCCCAGAACGCCGGAACGCCCAGCAATGTGGTGAACACCCTCAAGGGTGGGCAGAAGCTTCACCTCAAGGTACAGGAAACGGTTTACCATCCCGGCCACTATCGGGTTGCCCTGGCCACGACGCGCGCGGGACTGCCTCCGGATCCGAAGGCCACGACGCGCGAATCCGCCCGCGGACTGCAGTCGGTTTCCGCCGAGATTGAGAAGAACCCCAAGCCGCCCGTTCTGTCCGACGGTCTGTTCGTCCACACGTCCAGATCGACCGAAATGTACTTCGAGACGGATATCGAGATTCCGAACTTCAATTGTCCGAAGTGCGTGCTGCAGGTGATCCAGTTCATGGCCGAGCACGGATTGAATCGCGAAGGCGATTTCTCCTACCACCATTGCGCGGACGTTTCCATCACCGTCGATCCGTCCAAGCCGATCGACAAGAACTGGCCTGCTCCCGAGAAGGCCGCCGCCCGCTAGCAGCGGCCCCCGATGTCGGGGCGGTCTATGACCGCCCACAATCTCCCGTCCTGAATGATTTTGTGGACAG